>DASVZI010000108.1:0-8612 GCA_036391735.1 Rhodocyclaceae bacterium | reverse complement strand
GCGGGCGGCCTCAGCGGCGGTTCGCAGCCGCCGCTTCGACCTGCTGGTCGCCGACATCGCGACCGAGGGCGGCATCGCGCTCGATGGGATCCGGCAGCTCAGGTCGATCGCCCCTGCCGTTCCGATCCTCGTCTTCAGCGGACTGAGCGAAATCCGCCATGCGGCAAGCGTGCTGGAGGCCGGGGCGTCGGGCTACCTGCCGAAGGACAGCACCAGCGAACTGCTCTTGTCCGTGATGCGAAAACTTGCAGCCGGCGGACTGTTCGTCAGTGCCGCCGTCGCCGAGCACATGGCCAGACGTCCCCAGACCGGTGGCGGCGCGCCGCATGCCGACCTTTCTCCTCGAGAGCACCAGGTATTCATGATGATCAATGCAGGCCGGCGCATCGGCGAAATCGCCGACGACCTGGGAGTCAGCGTCAAGACGGTCAGCACCCATAAGGCGCGCATCCTCGAGAAGCTCGGCGTCGACAGCGCCGCCGGCCTGGTCCGCTACGCCATGGCGCATCGGCTGGCGGCGGCGCCCGGGGCAGCGGGCGCCTAGCCGAGGATCACGGCGTCAGCTGTCCGCGGATCTCGCCTTCCTTGTGCGCGGCCGAATGCACATTGACGTAAAGGTTGCCCGCCTTGAAGGCCTGATACTGCTCGTCCGTCAGCTTCGTGCCCGGCGGCACCGCCCAGTCGTGCGCGCCCTTCTTCTGCAGCGGGATGATGACCGGACCCGGCTTGCCCTGCGGCGCCATGTGGATGTGCGCCATGGTGGCATCGACGCCGGTCGTCGCGACGCTGCCGCTCACGGTCTTGTCGGGATTCACGGTGATCGTGCCGCTGCCCGATGCCGTCGTCTTCACCGGCGGCGTCTCCATGTCGCCGCTCAGCACGACCTTCACGGTTTCTGCAAGCGCTGCCGTTGAGAAGCCGGCAAGCGCCAGGACGAGCAGTGCCGCGCCGCCCGCGGTTGCCAATGCCTTGGTGATCTTCATGGCGACTCTCCTGTGGTTTCGATGGCAGGCTTCAGGAGCCTGTCATGCAGCTTTATATTCAAGACTAAATTTGTCAACTATGCTCTCAACGCGGATATGGCACCTCCGAATGCCGCGGCGTCGGCATCGCCGCAGCGCGACTAGGCGCTTCGAGTAGAATCCTGCGTTTCCGCGCGGCGACGCCCGCGGGCGAATTTCCGTACTCCCGGTGGTCCCTTCATGCAACAGACCGAAAACCTCAACATCGAAGCCTTCGACGCCATGCCGACGCCGGAGGAGATCCACACCCGCCTGCCGCTGTCCGAAACGGCGGCGCAGACCGTCGTTGCCGGCCGGCGCGCCCTCACGCGCATCCTCGATCGTCAGGACAGCCGCATCTTCGTCGTCGTCGGGCCCTGCTCGATCCACGACCCGGCCGCCGGACTCGACTACGCGCGCCGCCTGAGGGCGCTGGCCGACGAGGTCGCCGACACCCTGGTCCTGGTGATGCGCGTGTACTTCGAGAAGCCCCGCACCTCCACCGGCTGGAAGGGCTATATCAACGATCCGCGCATGGACGACTCCTTCCATATCGAGGAAGGCATGCAGAAGGCGCGGGAATTCCTGCTCGCCGTCAACGAACTCGGCCTGCCGGCCGGCACGGAGGCGCTCGATCCGATCGCGCCGCAATATCTCGGCGACCTGGTGTCCTGGACCGCCATCGGCGCGCGCACCTCCGAGTCCCAAACGCACCGTGAAATGGCCTCGGGCCTGTCGACGCCGGTTGGCTTCAAGAACGGCACCGACGGCTCGATGGACGCGGCGGTCAATGCCATCATTTCCTCCGGCAGCCCGCACAGCTTCCTCGGCATCAACATGCAGGGGCGCTCCAGCGTCGTGCGCACGCGCGGCAATCGCTACGGCCATATCGTGCTGCGCGGCGGCGGCGACCGCCCCAATTACGACACCGTCAGCGTCGCCATGGCCGAGCAGTCGCTGGCCAAGGCCAAGCTGCCGCAGAATATCGTCGTCGACTGCTCGCACGCCAACAGCTACAAGAAGCCGGAACTTCAGCCGCTGGTGATGCACGACTGCGTCAACCAGATCCGCTTGGGCAACCGCTCGATCGTCGGCCTGATGATCGAGAGCTTCCTCGAAGCCGGCAACCAGCCGATTCCCGCCGACCTGTCCAAGCTCAAGTACGGCTGCTCGGTCACCGACGCCTGCGTCGACTGGGCGACCACCGAAAAGATGATCCGCGACGCCCGCGAGGCGTTGCGCGGCCCGCTGACCGGGCGCGCCACCCAATAGGAAGATTCGCCATGCCCCTGATCCGTCCCTTCCGCGGCCTGCGGCCGACCGCCGGCAATGCAGATGCCGTCGCCGCACCGCCCTACGACGTCCTCTCCAGCGACGAGGCGCGCGAGCGCGCAGCCGGCAAGCCCTGGTCCTTCCTGCATATCTCCAAGCCGGAGATCGACCTGCCGGCCGATACGGACATCTACTCGCCGGCGGTCTATGCGAAGGCCGTCGAGAACCTGAAGAAGATGATGGACGCGGGCATCCTCGCCCGCGACGCGGACGACTGTTACTACGCCTACCGCCTGGTGATGGGCAGCCATAGCCAGACCGGCCTGGTGGCCGCCGCGTCGGTCGCCGCCTACGACGTGAACCGCATCCGCAAGCACGAGTTCACGCGGCCCGACAAGGAGGATGACCGCGTTCGCCAGATCGAGGCGCTCAACGCGCAGACCGGACCGGTGCTGCTCGCCTATCCGTCCTCGGCCCAGGCCGATCAGTTGCTGGCCGAGGCCAGCAGCGCCGCGCCGGACGCCGACGTCACCGCGCCCGACGGCATTCGCCACACCATCTGGGTGGTGCGCGACGCGGGACTGATCGAGCGCATCACCGCGACCTTCGACGCCATGCCGGCGCTCTATATCGCCGACGGCCACCATCGCTCGGCCGCCGCCTCCCGTGTCGCCACGGCGCGGCGCAAGCCGGGCACCGACCAGGCCAGCGACTACTTCCTGTCCGTGATCTTCCCGCATCACCAGATGAAGATCCTCGACTACAACCGCGTGGTGAAGGATCTCAATGGTCTCACCGCCGAGCAGTTCCTCGAACAGATCGGCAAGAGCTTCCTCGTCTCGCCGGCCTGCGGCGCGGTGAAGCCCGGCTGCCCCGGCGAGATCGGGCTCTACCTGCCCGGCCGCTGGTACCGCCTGAACATCGATCCCAAGCTGTTCGTCAAGGATCCTGTCGAGAACCTCGACGTCTCGCTGCTGTCGGCCCACGTGCTGGGGCCCATCCTGGGCATCGCGGACCTGCGGCGCGACAAGCGCATCGACTTCGTCGGCGGCATCCGCGGCCTGCCGGAGCTGGAAAAGCGCGTCGATTCCGGCGAGATGGCGGTTGCCTTCGCCATGTATCCGACCCGGATGGAAGCCCTGATGGCCGTTGCGGACAACAACCAGGTGATGCCGCCCAAATCGACCTGGTTCGAACCCAAGCTCGCCGACGGCCTGGTCTCGCACGTCATCGACTAGGAGAGCCTGGCCGCCGGCCGCGGCGAACAGCGGGCAGGAACTGCCTGAACTAGGATGTATCCAACGCCAAGTTGGATGCATCCCGTTCAATGGTCCTGCCCCCCCTGCTCCGCTTGCCCGTGAACATCCTGCCGCAGCCGGACGAAACCACCTGCGGCCCCACCTGCCTGCATGCGATCTATCGCTACTGGGAACGCGAGGAAACGCTCGGCGCGGTGATCGCGCGCACCGGCAAGCTCGAGCGCGGCGGCACCGTCGCCGTCTTTCTCGCCTGCGATGCGCTGCGCCAGGGCTTCGACGCCACCATCTACACCTTCAACGTCACGGTATTCGACCCCACCTGGTTCGCCGAGGGCGTGGACATCGCTGAGCGGCTGCAGCAGCAGCGTCAGGCCAAGCCGCACGACGTCCGCGTCCAGGAGGTGACCCAGGGGTATCTCGAATTCCTGCGCCTCGGCGGCCGGCTGCGCATGGTGGACCTTTCGCGCTACCTGCTGCGCGGACTGCTGCGACGTCGCCTGCCCATCATCACGGGCCTCAGTTCCACCTACCTTTACCGTACGCGGCGCGAGTTCGGGCCGAACGACGAGCCGGACGACGTGCGCGGCAATCCGGGCGGCCATTTCGTCGTGCTTGCCGGCTACGATCGCCCGGGACGCAAGGTGCTGGTGGCGGACCCCTACAGCCCGCATCCCTACGGCTCCACGCGCGACTACTGGCTCAACATCGACCGGGCCGCGGCAGCCATCCTCCTCGGCATCGTCACCCACGACGCCAACCTGCTGATCGTCTGTCCGCGGCGGGCCTCGCCATGAAGTTCGTCGCCGTGACGGACGCTCCCGGCGAATGCCGGCTCCCGATGCCGGGCATCGCAGCCGTCGCGGCACCCGATTACCTGCTCGATCCCGGATGGCGCGAGGCACGCGACTTCCGGGTGCTCAACCTTTGCCGTTCCCGCGGCTACCAGCGCTATGGCTACTATGTCTCGTTGCTCGCTGAAGCCCGCGGCCACCATCCCATCCCCGGGGTCCACCTGATGAAGGACTACGGCGGCCTCGATCCGTCGCGCCTGTTGGTGGCCGGCGCCCAGCGCTGCTGGGAGCGCCTGCGGGCGCCGCGGACCCTCGGCAAGGACTACGCCATCGCCATCCTGCGCGACCGCGAAGAATCCTGCCCGGCGTCCAACGACAAGGCGATCGAAAAGTTCCGCGCCGCCGCCCTGGCCCTCGGCATCCGCAGCGAGATCCTCGGCCGCCGCGACATCCGCCGCCTGCCCGACTTCGACGGGCTGTTCATTCGCGACAACACCTTCGTCCGCCACTACACCTACCGCTTCTCGCGCCGCGCCGCCGATGCCGGCCTGGTCGTGATCGACGATCCCGATTCGATCCTCCGCTGCAACAGCAAGGTGTATCTCGCCGAACTGCTGCCGCGCCATGCCATCCCGACGCCGCGCACGATGATCGTGAACCGCGAGAGCATGGACGGCGTCGGCGCCGCGCTCGGCCTGCCCTGCGTGCTGAAGCGGCCCGACAGTTCACTCTCGCTCGGCGTCGTGCGCGCGGAATCCGAGGCCGAACTGCGCGACGCAGCGGCGCGCATGCTCGAGGAATCGGATCTCATCGTGGCGCAGGAATACATGCCGACCGAGTTCGACTGGCGCATCGGCATCCTGGCGGGGCGCCCGCTGTTCGCCTGCAAGTACCACATGGTTCCCGGGCATTGGCAGATCGTCAGGCACGTGCCGGGCCGGCATTACGAAGAAGGCAGGACCGAGGCGCTACCGCTCGACGCAGCGCCGCGTGCAGCGCTCGACCTGGCGCTTCGGGCCACGAGATTGATCGGCGACGGCTTCTACGGCGTGGACCTCAAGGAGATCGCGCCGGGCGACTTCCGCCTCATCGAGATCAACGACAATCCCAACGTCGATGACGGCAATGAGGACGGCGTGCTCGGCGACGCGCTCTACGCCGAAGTGATCGGCGTCTTCGCCGCGCGCATGGCGCAGCGCCGACGATGCCTGCCATGACGCCGTCCGCCGCACCGCTGGCGGCATTCTCGGGCTACGGCATCGAGCTCGAGTACATGATCGTGGCGCGCGACGGATTGCAGGTGCTGCCGATCGCCGACCGCCTGCTCGACCGGCTTGCCGCCCGCCCCGCGGGCGACTTCGGCTGGTCGAACGAACTCGTGCTCCATCTGCTGGAACTCAAGAACGAGCGGCCGGCGCCGAGCCTGACTGGCCTGGCTCAGGGTTTCCAGGCGGAGGTCGCAACGGTCAATGCCATGCTGGAGCCGCTCGGCGCCCGCCTCATGCCGGGCGCCATGCATCCTTGGATGGATCCGCAACGCGAGACGAAGCTGTGGCCGCATCGCGACGCGGAGATCTACCGCGCCTACGACGCCATCTTCGATTGCCATGCCCACGGCTGGGCGAACATCCAGAGCATGCAGCTCAACCTGCCCTTCGCCGACGACGCCGAGTTCGCCCGGCTGCATGCGGCGGTGCGCCTGGTACTGCCCATCCTGCCGGCCCTGGCGGCAAGTTCGCCGCTGGCAGACGGCCGCCGCCGCTCGGAACTCGACTTCCGCATGGAAAGCTATCGCCTGCATGCGGCGCGCAAACCGTCGCTGATCGGCCGCGTCATTCCCGACAATGCCACCAGCCTGGCCGGCTATCGCACCGAGGTGCTCGAACCCATGTATGCCGAGGTCGCGCCGTTCGATCCGGCCGGCGTGCTGCGGCATGACTGGCTCAATGCCCGCGGCGCTATGCCGCGCTTCGGCCGCCATGCGATCGAAGTGCGCGTGATCGACATGCAGGAATGCCCGCGTGCCGATCTCGCCGTCGCGGCCCTGGCAAGCGCGGCGATCCGGGCTCTCTACGAGGCGCGCTGGACCGACTGCCCCGCGCAACAAGGCCCATCCACGGGCATCCTGGCGGACATCCTGGCCGCGTGCGTGCGGGACGCCGATGCGGCGCGCGTCGACGATCCCCGCTACCTGGCGCAGTTCGGGCTGCCGTCCGCGCCCTGCCGCGCCGGCGAGATCTGGCAGCACCTGTTCGCGCGCTGCGGCGACGACCCGCTGTTCTCGGACGCGTTGCGAACGACGGCTGCCCGACTGCTCGATCTCGGTCCGCTGGCCAGGCGCATCCTGCAGGCGGTAGGCGCGGGCTTCGACCGGAGCAAGCTGGCCGCCGTGTATGGCGAACTGTGCAACTGTCTCGCGGAAGACCGCCTGTTCAGGGAGGCGCAATGACCGCGCGCGCCAAGCCGATCGCCCTGGTGATTACCTGCGAACATGGCGGAAACCGGGTTCCGTCGACCTACCGATCCTGCTTTGCGAAGCTCCGCAAGCTGCTCGACAGCCATCACGGCTACGATCGCGGCGCATTGCGGATGGCCCATGAACTGGCCGCACGCTTCGATGCGCCGCTGTTCTATTCGATCGTCAGCCGGCTGCTGGTTGACCTCAATCGCTCGCCCGGTCATCAGCGGCTTCATGCGCCCGCCGTCCGGCATCTTCCCGCGGACACGCGGCAAGTCATCTGTGCGCGCTACTACCAGCCGTTCCGCTCCGCCGCCGAAAACGCCATGGCGGTAAAGATCGGCCGCGGTCGGCGCGTCGTCCACGTGTCGAGCCACAGTTTCACGCCGGAGTTGGATGGCGAGGTCCGGACAGCGGACGTGGGGCTGCTCTACGATCCGCGCCGGCGCGCCGAGCTCGAACTCTGCAAGACCTGGCAGGCGGCCCTCACAGCCCGGATTCCGACGCTGCGCGTGCGGCGCAACTATCCGTACCGAGGCGTCTCGGACGGTTTCGCCGCCTTCCTCCGGCGGCGCTTCGCGCCGAAGGATTACGTGGGCATCGAACTGGAGATCAACCAGCGCTTCGCGCTGCGTGGGGGAAAGGAGTGGAACGCCGTGCGCCAGGCGGTCGCGGAAAGCCTGGCGGAGGCTCTCGGGCGGACGCTCGACTAGCCGAGCTTGAACTGGCCAACCAGTGTGTTGAGCTCGGCGACGAGCGCGGCGAGTTCGGCGACGGCGATCTCACTGTGCTTCATGTCGCCGGCGGTCGCCTGCGCCATGCCGACGATGGCCTCGATGCTCGAGCTGATCTGGTCGGTCTCGACGTTCTGCATCGCGGCGTGCGTGGCGATCTGCAGGTTCAGCTCGCTGATGGCAGCCACGGTCTGGGTGATCTTCGTCAGCGATTCGCCCGCCAGGGCAGCCTTCTCGACGCTCAGCGAAACGCGCTGGTGCCCGGCGTCCATGACGTCCACGGCATCGAGCGCCTTGGCCTGCAGCTTGCCGATCATGTCCTGGATGCGTCCGGTCGCTTCCTGCGTGCTCTGCGCCAGCTTGCGCACCTCGTCGGCCACCACGGCGAAGCCGCGCCCCTGCTCGCCGGCACGCGCCGCTTCGATCGCAGCATTGAGCGCCAGCAGGTTCGTCTGGTCGGCGATGCCGCGGATGGCCTCGAGGATCTCCCCGATGTTGCGGCTGTCGTCCTCGAGTTCGCGGATCACCTCCGCCGCGCGCTTCACCTCCGCGGCAACGGCGTTGATGGCCTGGATGGTGTCTTCGACCACGACGCGGCCGGCATTGGCGTCGGCATCGGCGCTGTGGGCGGCGGCCGCCGCCGATTCGGCGTTCTGGTTGATCTCGTGGGCGCGGGCCACCATGCCTTGCACGGCCTGCGCCACGGCCCCGGCTTCCGCCTCCTGGGTCCGGACGCTGGTGTTGGTGTGCTCGGCCGACTCGGCAAGCCTGTCCGACGAACTGCCGAGCTGTCCCGCGGCCTGCGCCACCTGACGCAGCGACTGCTGGATCTTCGCGGCGAATCGGTTGAAGCCGCCGGCGAGCCGGGCCACTTCCCCGGTGCCCTCCTCGGGCAGGCGCACGGTCAGGTCGCCGTCGCCCTGCGCGATTTCATGCAACGCCGCAGCCGTCTTGTCGAGCGGTGCCGTGATGCTGCGGGCAAGGATGCCGGCGAGCAGCAACAGCAATCCACCCGTCATGCCGACGAGCGCCAGGTTGCGCAAGGCTTGCTCGCGCACCGCCTGGTTGACGTCGTCGATGTAGATGCCCGAGCCGAC
>DASVZI010000107.1:0-4430 GCA_036391735.1 Rhodocyclaceae bacterium | reverse complement strand
GGTGTCCCTGATGGACCACACCCCGGGGCAGCGGCAATGGACCAACATCGAGCACTATCGCACCTACGTCACGGGCAAGAAGGGCTGGAGCGAGGAAACGGTCCAGCGCATGCTCACCGAACTGGTGATCCTGCAGGCGCGGCATGCGCGACCGCATCGCGAGACGCTGACGTCGCTATGCCGCGAGCGCGCCCTGCCACTCGCCACCCACGACGACACCACCGAGGCGCATGTGCACGAGGCCGTGGCGGAAGGTGTCGCGATTTCAGAATTCCCGACCACGGTGGCCGCGGCGCGCGCCGCGCGCGAGCACGGCCTGGCGACCATCATGGGCGCGCCCAACGTCGTGCGCGGCGGTTCTCACTCCGGCAACGTCGCCGCCGTCGACCTGGCGAAGCTCGGCTTGCTCGATGCGCTGTCGTCCGACTACGTGCCTGCGAGCCTGCTCCACGCCGCCTGGCGGCTGACCGAGGAGGCGGACTTCAGCCTGCCGCAGGCGGTATCCACCGTGACCGCGACGCCGGCAGCCATGGTGGGTCTCCATGACCGGGGCCGCATAGCCCCGGGGTTGCGGGCCGACTTCATCCGGGTGCGGCCGCCCGATGATCTCCATGGCCAGTGCCCGGTGGTTTGCGCGGCTTGGCGGGAAGGGGTGCGGGTGGTTTAGGTCGGGGTTTGTGGCTCGTCGCAGGCCGGCAGGGTGCCCTGCTGCGCTCCGTGTCCCCCGGCGGACAAGAGCGATAAGGCGTCCGCCTCCTCCTTTACCTGCGCGCAGCAGGGCACCCCACCGGCCTGATTGTGGCGCCTGACCCTTGGAGGCCGGGAACGCATCAAGCCGCGGGTGGCGGGCGGTCGTCGACGCGTAGGTAAAGGAGGAGGAGGCCGCGTCAGCGGCCGACGGGGGACACGAAGCGTCGGCGACCGCCCGTCGCCCGCGGCGGTCGCAAGGCAGTAGCCGTCGAGCTACTTCGCCTTCAGCGCCGACTTCGGCCGGAACGCCTTCACGACATCCTCGTTGGTCTCGAGATACGGACCGCCGATGAGATCGATGCAGTACGGCACCGCCGCGAACACGCCCTGCACCTTGTCGGGCACGCCTTCCAGCGTCTCCTTGATCGACTTCGGCTGCCCCGGCAGGTTGATGATGAGCGACTTGCCGCGGATGACGGCGACCTGGCGCGACAGGATCGCCGTCGGCACGAATTGCATCGACACCTGGCGCATCTGCTCGCCGAAGCCGGGCATCACCTTGTCGGCGACGGCGACGGTGGCTTCCGGCGTGACGTCGCGCGGCGCGGGGCCGGTGCCGCCCGTGGTCAGCACCAGGCAGCAGCCGGCCTGGTCGCAGAGTTCGATCAGCGTCTTCTCGATGGTCGGCCGGTCGTCGGGGATCAGGCGCACTTCCTTGCGCCACGGGCTCGTCAAGGCAGTGCCGAGCCATTCCTCCAGCGCGGGAATGCCCTTGTCCTCGTAGCCGCCGCTGCTGGCGCGGTCGGAAATGGAAACCAGGCCGATCACGGCTTGTTCAGCCGTCGGCAGTTCCAGGCTCATCTGTGTCATTTGAATTTTCCTGAAGTTCGCGCAGCACGCGGAACAGCTCGCGGTAGGCGCGCGGGGGCTTCGCCTGCTGCTGCTCCTTGAGCGCGTTGCGGCGCAGCTGGCGCAGCTGCTGGAGGTCGGCGCCCGGATGGTCGCGCGCGATGTCGCCGAGTGCGCTCTCGTCCTCCATCAGCCGGGTGCGCAGGCGCTCGAGCGCATGCAGGCGCGCGGTGGCGGCGGCGGAGACGCCCTTGATCTCGTCGATGGCGGCGCGGATCGGCGCCGGATCGACGTCGCGCATCAGCCGGCCGATGTACTGCATCTGCCGGCGGATGGCCTCGTGCTGGGTGAAGCGCTGCGCATCGCGCACGGCGTCGCGCAGGTCTTCGGGCAGTTCGATGCGCGCCAGCTGGTCGCGGCCGAGGCCGACGAGCTCCGCTCCCAATGACTGCAACGCGGTCATTTCGCGCTTCTTCTGCGATTTGCTGGGCTTTTCGGGGGCGTCGTCGTATTGCACGGGTATGATTATAGCCTTCGCATTTCCCATCCCATCCCATGTCCGGCAACGATTTCAGCTATTCACAGGAACGGCTGCGCGAACTCGCGCAGGCGGTGCTCGATCACGCGCGCGGCCTCGGCGCCAGCGCCTGCGAAACCGACGTCTCGGAAGGCATCGGCCAGTCCGTCACGGTGCGGCGCGGCGAGGTCGAGACCATCGAGTACAACCGCGACAAAGGCATAGGCGTCACCGTGTACCTCGGCACGCGCCGCGGGCATGCGTCGAGTTCCGACTTCTCGATGGCCGCGGTGCGCGCCACCGTCGAGGCCGCCGCGTCGATCGCGCGCTTCACCGCCGAGGATCCGGCGGCCGGCCTGCCGGATGCCGAACTGCTGGCGAAGGACACGACGGACCTCGACCTCTTCTTCCCCTGGCAGCTGCCGGTCGAGGAGGCCATCGAGCTGGCGCGCCGCTGCGAGCAGGCTGCCTACGCGGTCAGCCCGCTGGTCAACAATTCCGAAGGCGCCAGCGTCTCGGCGCAGCAATCGCATTTCATCTCCGCCAACAGCCTCGGCTTCATGGGCGGCTACGCGACGTCGCGCCACTACCTGTCGGTCTCGCCGATCGCCGGCAAGGGCAAGGACATGCAGCGCGACGACTGGTACTCGGGCCACCGCGACCCGCGCGACCTCGCCGCGCCGGAAGCCATCGGCGACTACGCGGCGCGGCGCGCGCTCTCGAGGCTGAAGGCGAAGAAGCTCAAGACCTGCCAGGTGCCGGTGCTGCTCGAGGCGCCGCTGGCCACCGGGCTCATCGGCAGCTTCGTGCATGCCGTCAGCGGCGGCTCGCTCTACCGCAAGTCGTCCTTCCTGGTCGATTCGCTCGGCAAGCAGGTGTTCCCATCCTTCGTGCACATCGACGAGCGGCCGCACCTGCGCAAGGGGCTGGCCTCCAGTCCCTTCGACGACGACGGCGTGGCGACGAAGGACCGCAGCGTCGTCGACCGCGGCGTCGTGCAGGGATACTTCCTGTCGACCTATACGGCGCGCAAGCTCGGCATGCCGACCACCGGCAACGCCGGCGGCAGCCACAACCTGCTCGTGCAGCCGGGCGAGCACGACTTCCGCGGCTTGCTCAAGCAGATGGGCCGGGGCTTGCTGGTCACCGAGCTGCTCGGCCACGGCATCAACTACGTGAACGGCGATTACTCTCGCGGCGCCGCCGGCTACTGGGTCGAAGGCGGAGAGATCGCCTATCCGGTGCACGAGATCACCATCGCAGGCAACCTGAAGGATATGTTCGCCGGCATCGTGGCGATCGGCAACGACACCGTGGTGCGCGGCTCCAAGCAGTGCGGTTCCATCCTGATTGACCGCATGACGATTGCGGGAAACTGAGCTGCACGCGGCATTTGAAAGGCGCCCGTAAGGACAAAGGCGCATATAGAATCAATCAGCCGGCCCGCATGACGGCCGGCGACCGACAACAACGGAGGAGACTATGAAAAGGCAAACCCTGATTGCCGCTGCTGCGCTCGCCTTTGCGACCGCATCGGCGCTGGCGGCGGATACCGTCAAGATCGCCATCACCGGCCCGTTCACCGGCGGCTCGGCCCCGATGGGCGTCTCCATGCGCGACGGCGCGAAGCTCGCGATCGCCGAGATCAACGCCGCGGGCGGCATCGACGTCGGCGGCAAGAAGATGAAGATCGAGGTCATCGAGCGCGACGACGAGGCCAAGAACGAGCGCGGTGCGCTGATCGGCCAGGAGCTCGCGGCGATGAACGACCTTTCGGGCGTCATCGGCAGCGTGAACACCGGCGTGGTGCTGGCCGGCGACAAATTCCTCCAGGAAAAGGGCATCACCAAGATCATCACGCCGGCGGCCGGTTCGGCGTCGATGATGCAGTGGGCGGGTCCCAACGGCCCCAAGGAGCTGTCGATCTTCCGCTTCGCGGCGCATGACGGCATCCAGGCGGCGATGGTCGTCGAGGAGGCGATCAACCGCAAGTTCAGCAAGGTCGCGATCCTGCACGACTCCACCAACTACGGCGTTTCCGGCCGCGACGACCTCATCAACCAGATCAAGCTGCAGGGCGGCAAGCTCGACGTCGTGGCCACCGAGAAGTTCAATATCGGCGACAAGGACATGACGGCCCAGCTGCTGCATTGCAAGCAGGCCGGCGCCCAGGCGATCCTGATCTGGGGCATCGGGCCCGAACTGGCGGCCGTCGCCAACGGCATGGCCAAGGTCGGCATGAAGGCGCCGCTGATCGGCGGCTGGCCGCTGTCGATGTCGAACTTCATCGACAACGCCGGCAAGAACGGCAACGGCACGCTGATGCCGCAGACCTTCATCGAGGAGCCCATCACGCCGAAGGCCAAGGCCTTCA
>DASVZI010000106.1:0-15489 GCA_036391735.1 Rhodocyclaceae bacterium | reverse complement strand
GTCGTTGAGCGTCTGCGTCACGTTGTCTCCCGAATCGCGGTTCGTCGTATGCGAATCGACTGCGCCGGGATTCTACGCGCGCGTGGCCTGCGTATGTCGGGTGGGAACGCGGCCTCAGTGATGACAGCCGCAGCCGCCATCATGCGAGTGGCCATGGCCATCGCCGTCGCCGCAGCTCGATGCGGGAACCTTGACGCGCCCGGCGAGCAGGTCGACGACGGCCTGCAGCGGATCGGTTTCCGCCGTGACGATGACTCGCACGCCGCGGGCCGCCAGGTGGTTGATGAAGCCTTGCCCGCAGCCGCCGGTGAGCAGGAAATCCATGCCGTCGAGCGGATGCCGTGCGCGCGGATCGAAGCCGTGGATCGCCATGTCGATGTCGAGATCCAGCCGCTCGGCCTCGCGCGGCGCCTGGCCGGGCTCGGCCTCGAAGATCATGAAGCGGCGGGCGCGCCCGGCATGGCCGGTGACGGTGCGGAAGTTCTGGCTGGTGACGGCGATGCGCATGGGTTCTCCTTGTATCGGCAAACGCTCGCTACTAGGAGCGTGCCAGTTCCTTCAGGCGCCGGTAGAGCGTGCGTTCGCTGACGCCGAGCTCCTCGGCCAGTGCCCGCCGGCTGCCGCGGTGCTCGGCGAGCCGCGCCTGGATGGTCTGCAATTCCATTTCCATCAGGCTGGGCGGCCGGTCGGCCGCGGCCGGGGCATGCGGGGTGCCGTTGCGCACTTCGGCGGGCAGGTGCTGGGGCTCGATGACTTCGCCGTCGCAAAGCAGGCTGGCGCGCTCGAGGATGTTGCGCAACTCGCGCACGTTGCCGGGGTAGTCGTAGCGGCGCAGCAGCCGGATCGCGGCATCGGAGACGCGCAGCTCCCGATCCGGCGCGACGCGCTCGAGCAGCGAAGCGGCCAGCACCGGGACGTCCTCGCGCCGTGCGCGCAGCGGGGGCAGTTCGATGGGGAAGGTGTTGAGCCGGAAATAGAGATCCTGGCGGAAGCTGCCGGCCTTCACCATGGCGCGCAGGTCGCGGTGGGTCGCCGACACCAGCCGGATGTTCGCCTTGCGCGGCTCTGCCGAGCCGACGCGGCGGTAGGTGCCGGTCTCCAGCAGGCGCAGCAGCTTGACCTGCATGGCGAGCGGGATGTCGCCCACTTCGTCGAGGAACAGCGTGCCGCCGTCGGCCGCTTCGACCAGGCCGGCGTGGCGGGTGGTCGCGCCGGTGAAGGCGCCGCGCTCGTGGCCGAACAACTCGCTCTCGAACAGCGTCTCGGTGAGCCCGGAGGAATCGACGGCCACGAACGGCCCGGAGGCACGCCGGCTGGCATCGTGGAGCGCCTTCGCCACCAGTTCCTTGCCGGTGCCCGATTCGCCGAGCAGCAGCACCGTCGCCTCGGAAGGCGCGACGCGCGACACCAGCTCGAGCATGTTCTGGAAAGCCGGGCCGCGGCCCACCAAACCTTGGTCGTGCGAGAGCCCGCGCGCCACGGCCAGAGATTCCATCTTCTCGACGAAATAGGCGATGTGGCCGTCGGCGTCGCGCAGCGGCGACAGCTCGATGTTCACGTAGGCTTCGCCTTGCGGCGTGTGATGCAGGTGCAGGACGCGCTCGCGCTGGCCGGACGCCAGGCTGCGCTGCAGCGGACAGGTTTCGCCGGCCTGGTCGCAGGGGGTCGAGAAATGGTGCGAAACCTCGTAGCAGGTGTGGCCGGCCAGGCTGCGGCGATCGCCGAAGATGCGCCGGTAGGCGGCGTTGGCGGCGAGGATGCGGTAGTCGCGGTCGCAGAGGATGTGCGGCTCGGGCAGCGACTCCAGGAAGGCGATGAGTTCGGGCAGCGGCGACACGGCGGGCCCTGACAAGATGGAAGATAGCTGCCAGTATGGCAGTGCTGGCAGGGATGGGCAAGCGCCATGGCGCCGTTCAGGGCGGTGCCGGACCAGCGCCGAGCCGCCAAGCCGGGCCTGGAGCGAATCCTGCAGGCCTCCCGGGCGTTCTCGTCCAAGGAGCTACCGATGCCTGTCGCACCGTCGCAACCGAAAACCCTTCGCAGCCTTCAAGCGGCTGCTTTCACTCCCATCCTCTGCGCGCTGCTGCTGGGCTGCCTGCCGTTCCTGGCGGCCGCGGGCATCTGCCGCTGCATTCCTGCGATGCGCCGACTCGGCGCCCGATAAGCCTTCGGAGGGGGCCGCCGCCCCCGGCCCGGAAACCAGGGGAAGAACCACAGACTTCGGCATAACGCACCGAAAGCCATTGTTTCGGTGTGGCCAAATCGGGAATCCCGGCATATGCTCGTGGCCTTCGCGCTGGAAAGTGGCGCGCGGTCCGGGGAGTCGGGACGATGGGGTTCGAACGTAGGGGTGCCGAACGGCAACGGCGCATCGGCGATCGGCTATTCCAGGCGATCTTCATGGCAATGGACGAAGGCGCCGTGTCGCAAGACGGGAGCGGCGTGATCGTCGCCGTCAATCCGGCCGCCGAGAACATCCTCGGGCTGTCCGCTGCGGAACTGGCCGGCCGATCCTCGGCGGATTTCGCCCGAAAGCTGAACTTCATCCGGGAGGACGGCACTCCCTTTCGCCGGGAACTCGATCCTGCAACGCTCGCCCTGCAAACGGGGAAACCGCAGCGCAATGTGCTGATGGGAGCGCATCGCCCTGACGGGACGCTGGCCTGGATATCCTTCAACGCCCAGCCGCTGCTTTCCGATGGCGAATCCCGGCCGTATGGCGTCGTGACGACGTTTCGCGACGTCACCGAGCGCATGCGCGCCGAGGAGGCTTTGTCCTTCGTCGCGGAACGCGGCTGGATGGCCAGCAAGGAAAAGTTCTTCGACGCGCTGGTGAAATACCTCGGCAAGACGCTGGACGTCGACCATGTCATGGTCAGCGCAGTCGCGGACGACATGGGCACCGCGGAAACGGTCGCGCGGTATGCCCGAGGCGCCGTCGTTCCGAATTTGCGGTACAGCCTCAAGGGGACGCCCTGCGAAAACGTCATGGGGCGGAGATTCTGCTTCTATCCGCAAGGGATACGGCAGATGTTTCCGGATGACCCCCTGCTGCCGGACATGGGCGCCGAGAGCTACTCGGGCCTTCCGCTGTGGGATTCCGCCGGCCAGCCGATCGGCCTGATCGCGGTTCTGGACGGCAAGCCGCTGCGCGATGAAGCGCAAGTGTCCCAGGTGCTGCAATTCGTGGCGACCCGTGCCGCCGCCGAACTGGAGCGCGAGCGCAACGAGCGCGTTCTGCGGCGGAGCGAACAGGAATACCGCACCCTGGTGGAGAACATGCCGGACTGCCTGGTTCGCTATGATCGGCAGGCGCGGGCGCGATATCTGAATCCGGCGATATTGGCCTGCGTCGCCCCGAGCGCCCTGCCGATGCTGGGCGAGTCCCTGGACAGGTTTCCCGGCCAGGAGGCGGGAGGGACATTGCGCCATCGCATGGTCGAACGGGTCATCGCGACGGGGACGCCCATCGAAGTGGAAATCCCCCTGCCGAGCCCCCGCGGCGAAATGCGCCTCCACCAAGTGCGCTACGTTGCCGAGCGCGACGCCAACGGCGAGATCGTCGGGGCGCTGGGCATCGGCCGCGACGTCAACGAGCGCAAGGACTCGGAGCGGCAGCTCAGGCAGGCGCTGGAGTTCACCCAAGGCGTCATCAACGCCATCCCGGACCTGTTGTTCGAAGCGGACCGGGACGGGATCTGCCTCAATGTCTGGGCGCGGACGCCGGAGCTGCTGGCGTTGCACAAGGAGGCCCTGCTCGGCAAAAGGTTTGCCGACGTAGTGGCCCCTTCCACGCAGGAGGCCGCACTGGCCGCCCTCCGCGAAGCGGACGAGAAAGGGTTGTCTTTCGGCAAGCTCCTGCGCGTTGACCTCCCCCAGGGGGAGCGGTGGTTCGAACTCTCTGTCTCGAAGAAGCCGGGCAGCGACGTACCGGGCCGTTTCATCGTCCTGTCCCGCGACGTCACCGGGCGCAAGCGGATGGAGGACGACATCCGGCGCCGCGAACTGGAGTTCCGCTCTCTGGCCGAGAACATGCCGGACATCGTGGTTCGCTATGACCGGCACGCACGGGCGCTGTACATGAATCCGGCGATCGTGGCCAACGTCGCGCCGGGCTTCCGTCCGGTGTTGGGTGAAGCGCCGATCGAGACCTATCCCGGCCAAGACGGAGCAGTGGGCCACCAGCGCATCGTCGAACAGGTCATCGCGACGGGAATGCCCGCCGAATGGGAATTCCAGACGCGGAATCCCCAAGGCGAAACGCGCATCCATCATGCACGGTACGTTGCCGAGCGCGATGAAGACGGCGAGATCGTCGGGGTGTTGGGCATTGGTCGCGACATCACCGAGCGCAAGCGGATGGAAGACGACATCCGGCGGCGCGAGCAGGAGTTTCGCTCCTTGGCCGAAACCATGCCGGACAACGTGGTTCGCTATGACCGACGAGGTCGGGTGCAGTACTTCAATCCGGCGTTGAGCAGCAGCCTCGCGCCGCAGCTCATGCCGGTGCTGGGCCGGTCGGCCGCAGACACTTCGCGGGGTAGGGAGTCGTTGACGGCCTATCACCGGGCGGTCGAGCAGGTCATCGCGACAGGAACGCCTTCCGAAATCGAGTTCCAGATACCGAATCCCCGCGGTGAAACACGCGACCACCGCGTGCATATCGTTGCCGAGCGCGACGCGAACGGCGAGATCACCGGGGCGCTGTCCATCGGTCGCGACATCAGCGAGCGCAAGCGGATGGAGCAGGCCGTCGCCGCGCGGGAGCAGGAATTCCGCAGCCTGGCCGAGAACTCGCATGATCGAATCATCCGCTATGACCTGGATGGCCGCGTTCGTTATCTCAACTCCCGGCTGCTCGCCTTTTTTGGCAAGAGCGCGGCCGACGTCATCGGCAAACTGCCCAGCGAGGTCTGGCCGGACGGGTGCTACGACGGAATCGAGCGGGCGTGCACACGTGCGATGGAAACCGGGGAGGCGACGACCCTTGAATTTGACATCGCGGACGCCGCCGGCGCGCCGCGCTCAAATCAGGTCGTCGTCGTTCCCGAACGGGATGGTGCAGGACGAATCATCGGCGCCCTCGGCTTCGGGCGGGACATCACCACTTTGCGCGAGACTGAGCGCAAGCTGAGGCGCTTCATCGAGAACTTGCCCGGCATGGCCTATACGTTCAGGATTTCTCCCGACGGACATGCTCACGTTCCCTATGTCAGCCCCGCCATCAAGGAACTGTTCGGCGTCGAGCCGGACGACGTGAAGGAAGACGCGGCGCCGCTCTGCGCGCTCACACACTCCGAAGACCGTCCGCGCATCGAGGCGGCCACCGCCGAATCGGCGCGAACGATGACGCCGTACCGCGTCGAGTACCGCATCTGTCGCCCGGACCAGCCTGAACGCTGGGTGGACCAGCGTTGCGTACCGGAGCGCGAGGCCGACGGCAGCACCATCTGGTACGGCATCATGCTCGACATCACCGAGCGCAAGCTGGCCGAGGAATATGAACAGTTCCGCAGCCGCACGCTGGAGCTGCTGTCCGGGGGCGCTCCTCTCCCGGTCATACTCGAGGCCATCGTGCGCGGTGTGGAGCGGCTCAATCCCCACATGATCTGCAGCATCCTGTTGCTGGACAAGCAGGGCAAGAAGCTCGGCGAAGGCATTGCTCCCAGCCTGCCTGACTTCTACAACGCGGCCGTCGATGGCCTGGAGATCGGCGTCGGCGTCGGTTGTTGCGGGACTGTCGCCGCCACCGGAGAGCGCGTCATCGCGGACGACATCATGACGCATCCCTATTGGGCGGCTTTCAAGGGGCTTGCGGCCAAGGCCGGCCTGGCCGCCTGCTGGTCGGAGCCCATCCGCGCTTCGACCGGGAAGGTGCTTGGCACCTTTGCCGTCTATCACCGCCAGGCGCACTCGCCGACGGCCTTCGACATTTCCATCGTCGAAAAGACGACCCATCTGGTCAGCATCGCGATCGAGCGCTGGCGCGCGGCGGAGGCGCTGCGCGCCAGCGAGCTCGAATTCCGAGACCTCGCCGAGAACCTGCCGGATTTCCTGGTTCGCTACGACCGCGAAGGCCGCCGCACCTATATCAACCCGGCGATGGAGCGGATGTTTCAGCTCGCCGCCGAGGAGATGCTCGGCACGTCCCTCCAGGAAAACAATCCCACGAACATGCTGATGCCGGAAAGCTACTTGCGGGCACTCGAGCACACCCTCGCCACCGGCGAGCGCAGCGAATTCGAAATGCAGGTCGGTCTGCGCGGCGAAGTTCGAACCGGCCAGTGCTTCATCGTCGCAGAGAGGGCCGCGGACGGACAGATATCCGGCGCGATTGCCATTACCCGCGACATCACGGAGCTTAAGCGCAACGAGGCGGAGCTGGAACGGCATCGCCATCACCTGGAAAACCTGGTCGACGAGCGCACGCTCGCGCTATCGGTGGCCAAGGAGGCTGCCGAGGCCGCCACGCGCGCCAAGTCGCACTTCCTTGCCGCCGCCAGCCACGACCTGCGGCAGCCGCTCCAGGCGATCCGGCTGTTCAACGATGCGCTGGCCGTCAGCGGACTGAACAGGCGGCAGAAGAAGATCGGCAACGCGCTCTCGAAGTCGATCGGTTCCCTCAACGAGCTGCTGAACGGCTTGCTCGACCTGTCGAGGCTCGATGCAGGCACCATCGAGCCGCAGCCCGCGGTGATCCAGGCCGACGACCTGCTCGATGCGATCGGCGTCGAGTTCGACGGCGTCTGCCAGGAGAAGAACCTGAGGCTCAGGGTCGTCGGCCCTCAGCGAGGCCTCGCGCTGTTCAGCGACGACAACCTGCTCCTGACCCTGTTGCGCAACCTCGTCAGCAATGCCGTGAAGTACACGAGGCGTGGCGGCATTCTCGTCGCCATCCGGCGGCGGGGAGATCGCGCCCTCATCCAGGTGTGGGATACCGGCGTGGGCATTCCCGCCGAGCAGGCGGATTCGATATTCGAGGAGTATTTCCAGATCGGCAACCCGGAGCGGGATCGGGCCAAGGGCGTCGGCCTCGGTTTGGCGATCGTCAAGCGGCTGAGCAAGCTGCTCGACGCCGGGGTGCGCTTTCGCTCGCGCGAGGGCAAGGGCTCCGTGTTCGAGATCCGCGTGCCGCTGGCCGGTGGATCCGACGCACCGGCGGCGCCGGCGGAGGCTCTTGCCGTTCTGGACACGGCCGCGCCTTCCCGTCTTGCCGGCAAACGGATCGTGGCCATCGAAGACGACGAGACCGCGGGGGAGGCTCTCAAGCTGGCGCTCGAAATGGAAGGTGCGGAGGTCATTCTCTTCGATACGCCGGAAGGCGCGCTGGCGAGCACCGAAGTCCTGGGGGCGGACTACTACCTTTCCGACTATCGCCTTCCGGGAATGAACGGACTGCAGTTGCTCGAGGCGATTCAGAAGAAGTCGGCAGACCCGATCAAGGCCGTGATGCTGACGGGGAACGTGTCGCCGGGCCAGATCGCGCTTCTGCGGTCCTGCCCCTGGAAGGTGGTGCTCAAGCCCGTGGCGCTGGCGGAACTGGTGGCAGCCCTCGAAGCCCAGGAGGCTGGATGCTGAGCATCGCGCGGGCGGCGGTCAGGCCGCGCAGGACCTGACCGCCGAGGCGGGTCAGCGCCGCGCGGCCGCCGCGAGCCGGTCGCCCGTCAGCGACTTGAGGAACGCCACGATGTCGTCGACCTGCTGGTCGGTCAATGCCGAGCGATCGATCGCGCTCAGCATGCGATCGGGCGCCGACCAGACGACGAAGCGTCCCGAGCGCGGATCGTCGCGCGTCAGCCGCCCGAGCTGCGCGCTGGCCATCACGCGCACCGCCTCGGCGAGGTCGCTGACCGAGCCGTTATGGAAATACGGCCCCGTCACCGCCACGTTGCGCAGCGAGGGCACGCGCCAGACGCCGCGCTTGCTGCCCGCCGGCGCCAGCCCGACGTCGCGCGCGAAGCCGTAGCGCGCGTCGAAGGAACTGGAGTTGCCGGGGAACAGCCGCAACGGTGCCGCGGTATCGAACAGGCTGGCGCCGCTGAAGTTCGGTCCCGAGTGGCAGCTTACGCAGCCGAGCGACTCGAACAGCGCCATGCCGCGCAGGGCCGCCGGCGACATGGCCTGGGCATCGCCGCGCACGAACCGGTCGTAGGGCGAGTCCGGCGTGATGAGCGTGCGCTCGTAGGCGGCGATGGCCCCCGCGATGGCGTCGATGTCGATCGGCGAGCCCTTGCCGAAGGCACGGTCGAACAGCGGCCGGTAGGCCGGGTCTTCCGCGACGCGCCGAGCGACGGCGTCGAGCGTCGGCATGCCCATCTCGGCGGGGTTCACCGGCGGACCCTTGGCCTGCTCCTCCAGCGAGGGCGCGCGGCCGTCCCAGAACAGCACCGCCTGGAACGCGGCGTTCCAGACGGTCGGTGCATTGCGGCTGCCGACCTGGCCCTCGATGCCGAGCGACGTGGCGCGATGGTCGACGCCGCCGGTCCGAACGTCGTGGCAGGACGCGCACGCCAGGGTGCGATCGCGCGACAGCGCCCTGTCGTGGAACAGGCGCTCGCCAAGCGCGACCTTCTCCGGCGTGGTCGGGTTGCCCGCCGGATAGGGCGCCTGTTCGGGCAGCGCCTGCCAGACGTAGCGCGGCGGCGCGGCCGGCACGGCGAAGGGGTCGAGGCGGGGCGTGGCCGGCTCCGCCGACACCAGTGCGTTGGTGCCGGAGATCAGCGGCGCGATCACCACCTGGGGCATGGTGCTGACCGTGACGATGACGGCGAGCTTGAAGGTGAATGCCAGCACGCCCATGCCGAGCGCGACGGCGAGCAGCCAGCGGCCGCGTCCGGCCAGCCGGCCGGACGGGCCGAGTTCGAACTGCACCATCGGCATCAGGACGATTCCGGCGAAGAGGATCGCGACGGCGCCGATGGCGAAGATGTCGAGTATTCCGAAGTTCATGGCGGTCTCCCGGCCGGCGGCGACGTCAGGCGCGCGGACGGCGGAAGAAGCTGTCCGCCGGCGTTGCGGTCGCCACTTCGGTAATGTTGTCGAAGGGCAGGCCGACGCGCTCGTGCGCGCGGCGCACCGCCTCGGCATCCGGCGCCATGGTGAAGCAGAAGGCGCGGCCGTCCCGATAGCCGACATGGACGCGCAGCGGGATCACGCCCTCGGCGTAGCAGGCCTCCTCGTATTGCGCATAGAACCCCTCGAACTGCTCGGGCGTCAGCCCGGCGGGGAAGGTCCGGTTGTCGCGGTCGTGGGTATCGACGAAGAACTTCAGTGCTTGCATGGCTGTCTCCCTGGTGAATGACGATGCCAAGGTAATCCGCGCCGGCGCCGCGATCTGTAGCAAAAGCTACACAGCGGACGCTATGATGCGGGTCACCCAACCCGCATGCCCGAGGAGCCGCCATGCAAGGAAAGGAACACTGGGACAGCGTCTATGCGACCAAGCCGGCCACGTCGGTCAGCTGGTTCCAGGCGCATGCCGCGCCGTCGCTGCATCTGATTGCCGGCACCGGGGTGCCGCGCTCGGCTTCGATCATCGACGTCGGCGGCGGCGCATCAACGCTGGTCGACGACCTGCTGGGGCAGGGATACGAATCGCTGACGGTGCTCGACATTTCGGCCACCGCGCTGGATTCGGCGCGCGCGCGGCTGGGCGAGGCGGCAGATCGGGTGGCCTGGCTTGCCGCAGACATTACGGCAGCCGAGCTTCCGGCTGCCGCCTTCGATGTCTGGCACGATCGCGCGGTATTCCACTTCCTGACCGCGGCGGAGCAGCGCGCCGCGTATGTGCGCAACGTGCTGCGCGCGGTCAAGCCGGGCGGCCACGTCATCGTGTCCACCTTCGCCGAGGACGGCCCGGAGCGATGCAGCGGCCTGCCGGTGATGCGCTACAGCGCCGGTGGCCTGCACGCCGAGTTCGGCGCGCCCTTCGAACTGGTGCGGCACGAAAGGGAAGACCACCGGACGCCGGCGGGCGCCACCCAGAAGTTCATTTACTGCTACTGCCGCCTGCGCGAGGGCTGACTGCGCCCGACCAGTCGCTCAGGAAGGGCCGGTAGCGCATGTCTTCCACGAGGATGTGGTTGTTGAGCCAATCCTTGAGGAACTCCAGGATTTCGCCGCGCAACCCCTCGCGGATGCCCTGGAAGTATTCCCAGCGAATCTCCTCGAGGCGTCGGCAGATGGCCTGGTGGATCTCGCGGTGGCGCTCGAAGTCCGGGTAGCCGACCTCGGCCATCATCTGTTCCTCGCGCCGGAAGTGGAACTCGGTGTAGTGCACGAGATCGTCGAGGACGAACTCGATCACCTGCCGGTTGCCGTCGCCCTCGGCCAGCCACAGGCGGTTGATGATGCCGATCAGGCGCTTGTGGTCGCTGTCCAGCTCGGGACGGCCGACCGACATCGAATCCGTCCAGGCGAAGAAGTCCGTCGATTTGCGTCGCTCCTCGAGCGCAAGGAAGGCCTCGACCACGATCGGATCGAAATGGGTGCCGGTGCCGGCGCAGATCGTCTCCACCGCCATTTCGTAGGGCCACGGCTCCTTGTACGGGCGCTCGCTGGTGAGGGCGTCGAGGACGTCGACGAGGGCGACGATGCGCGCGGCAAGCGGGATCTGCTCGCCCTTGAGCCCGAGCGGGTAGCCGGTGCCGTTGAATCGCTCGTGATGGCTGTAGGCGATGTCTGCGGCGAGCCGCAGCAGCGCAGCGTTGTCCGAGCGCGCCGCGGCGCGGCTTAGGATGACCTGGCCGAGCTCGGTGTGCGTCTCCATGGTGCGCCGCTCTTCCAGATCCAGCGGACCCGGCTTCAGCAGGATGGATTCGGGGATGGCGATCTTGCCGACGTCGTGGAGGATGGCCGCCAGGCCGATGCGGCTCACCATGTCGCCGTCCGCGACGTGGCCGCGTTCGGCCAGCACTTGGGCGATCTCGGTGGCCATGCGGGCCACGCGCGCCACGTGCTCGCCGGTGTCCACGTCGCGGTATTCGGCGAGGGTCGCCATCGTCGAGATGGTCGCGTGCTGGGTGCGCAGCAACCGGGTCCCCGCCTGGTTCTTGCCGATCGCGATGGCGAACGCGTTGGACAGCAGGCCGGCCTGGTACTGCTGCCAGGGTGTCAGCGCACGTTCGAGCGCGAGATAGATGCAGGCGACGTCGCCTTCGGACGTCGGCACGTAGAGGACGGCCGCGGTGGTGCTGAAGCGGCTGCTGCGCGCGGCCATCGCATCGCGCACGGCGGCGATCGCGGCGGTATCGCGGATGTCGTCCAGCGCACGGCAGCCCACCGACGCGTAGCGGCCGGTGCCTGCGACCGCCATCAGGCGCGGTTGCTCGAAGCCGCCGAGCAGGCAGAACAGCCCGCCGCGCTCGCCCATGCCGTGGCGGCGCGCGACGCCGAGGACCGCCTCCCCGAGTTCCCAGAGCGTGCCGGCCTGCTCCAGCGCCGCAGCCGCTTCGCTGGCATCGCCGATCGCCGCGATGCGCTCGCGACTGCGCATGACGGCGGCGACCGCGTCGGCCAATCCGGGGCTGTCGATCGCCTGGCCGAACTGCCGATCGGCGGCGCCGAGCCGCCATAGTTCGTCGCGCTGCGCTGCGGGCAGCGGGGTCCGGCATCGCAGCAGCACGGGCCGCGGCGCCCTGCCGCCCGCCACGCCGAGGGACGCCATCAGCTCGGGCAATGCGGCATCCGGTTCTTCGCAAAGCAGCAGCACGGCACCCGTCTCGGGTCGGGCCGACAGCAGGTCCAGCGCCTCCTGCGGCGTGTGTCGCGCCAGGATCAGGTCTTCAGGAAGCGGGACATGCTCGCGCAATACGCGCCCCGCAGTCGCGCACAACTCCGGCGTGCCCACCATCAGCACGAACGCCGCCTGACCGTTCACGTTGGCATCCTTCCCCACGACGACAAAGGTTGGATGCTACCGGGGTTACGGCAAGCCCGCCATCAGAAAATCCTCAGTCGGGATCGTCCGCGACGGAATTATGGGATCAGGCGCCGGTGCGCGCCATGTAGGGGTGGCGGGCGACGAGTTGCCCGCAGCAGCAGTCGTTCGCCGCCATGGCGTGCCGGAGGATCGGGCGGCACGGATCGGTGGCCGGGGAACGCTCTTCGGCGAGGCCGAACCATCGGGCGGTCGTCTGCAGCAGCCGGGCGTGCGCGGCACAGGGATGCGGCCCGAAGTAGCGTTGGGCATGCCTTTTCGCCGCCCGTCCGCGCGTCGGCGACAGCACGAAGTAGTAGCCGGTCGGCAGCGCACGGTCGGCGCTCGCCGGGATGCGTCCGGGGGCGTCGACGGACGACGGCCCGCCGACGACGTGGATGATTTCCTGCATGCAGCTCTCCTCTTTATTGTGGCGCCTCCGCGCGGTGCGCTCCCGGCCGGCATGCCGGGCCGGGGGCGCTGGAATCCTGCGGGGCACTGTATCGATGCATGATACGAAGAAGGGTTCGCAGCAAAAATACGGAAGAGCGGTTATTCCCGCTACCCGGAAACCGGTATCCGCCGCGCCCGCAGGCAACCTCGAATGAGACCGCCTGTCTACCGGCGTGCTCGTGCAGCGCCCGGCCGCCGGATGGCGCATGGACACCGGCGGGTGCACGGGCAGAATCTGGCGCGGGACGAGCTGCGGAATGAAACAGCGCAGGGGCTGCGGGCAGCCGCGGGGCGTCGTGCCGGTTCTGGAGGTCATCATCATGAAATTCGACGCCCGCTCGAACGCGGACCTGGAAGCTGCGGTGAACCGGGGCCTGGAAACGGCGCAACTCAAGGGCTGGCTGGCCGGCGCCGAGGCGATGGAGAAGGAAGGCGTGCCGTTCCACGTTGCGGCCCGCGTCATGCTGTATCCGGAGCGGCGCCGGACACCGAAGCAGAAGGGCCGCGCGGCCCACTGAGGTGAATGTACTTTTCCATCCCGCCGCTCACGCGGCTCCTGATCGTTGCCAACGTCGTGGTCTTCCTGGCCGAGACGGCGGTGGACGGGCCGCTCATCGCGCTGTTCGCGCTATGGCCTCTGGGGGGCCAGGGGCCGGCCTTCGAGCCCTGGCAGATCGTCACCTACAGCTTCCTGCATGCCAGTCTCACCCACCTGTTGTTCAACATGTTCGCGCTGTTCATGTTCGGCAGCGAGATCGAGCGGCTGTTCGGCGCGCGCCGCTACTTCAACCTCTATCTCGCCAGCGTCGTGGCCGCGGCGCTGGCCCAGCTCGCCTTCTCGGCGGCGGTGGCGGTTCCGCCCTACCCGACGGTGGGCGCGTCCGGCGGCATCTTCGGCCTGCTGCTTGCCTTCGGCATGTACTTCCCGCACCGGACCATCTTCCTGCTGTTCCCGCCGATCCCGATGCCGGCCTGGCTGTTCGTCCTGCTCTACGGCGCGCTCGAGCTCTTCCTCGGCGTGACCGGCACGGCGGAAGGCGTCGCGCATTTCGCCCATCTCGGCGGAATGCTCGGCGCATGGCTGATGCTGCGGCGCCGGCGGCGGTGGTAGTGTGCGCGGGCGCGGCAATCCTGTCGCGATCATGCCTGCGGAGACATCCATGAATGCAACGCGCTTAACCTTGACCGCCCTGTTCTGCGCCGCCCTGGCCGCCTGCTCGTCCCTCGGCATCGGTGTCACGCCGATCGGCGACATCGTCGCCAATCCGTCGCGCTTCGACAACACCGAAGTGCGCGTCAAGGGCAAGGTGGTCAGCGTCAACAAGGTCCCGCTGGTCGGGCTCAAGCTCTACACGCTGAAGGACGACAGCGGCGAAATGACGGTGGTGGCGGCCGGCGATACGCTGCCGGCGCAGGACAGCACGGTGCTGGTGCGCGCGAAAGTGGAGTCGGCGGCGATCGTGCAGGGCCAGGCGCTCGGCCTGCGGCTGTCGGAAATCGAGCGAAGTTCGCCGCTGTTCTGATGACCCCCCTGCGCCTCGCCGGTTCGCTGCTGCTCGGGATCGCCGCACTGCTGGCGGCGCCGGCGGCGCAGGGCTTCGGCTTCGGCGACGTCGCACGCCGCGCGCAGGCGCTTTCGGAGGAGGCCTTCGTCAAGCCCGCGAGCGAACTGCCGAAGGAGCTGCAGCAGCTCAAGTACGAGGACTACAAGGACATCCGCTACAAGCCGGATCGCATGTGGTGGCGGGGGCAGGACCTGCCGTTCGAACTGGCCTTCTTCCATGAAGGGCTGTATTTCGACCAGCCGGTGCGCATCAGCGAGATCGATGCCGCCGGCGTGCGCGAGATCCGCTACCGCCCGGACGCCTTCGACTTCGGCGCCAACAAGGTCGATCCGGCAAGCTGGCACGGCTTGGGCTTCGCGGGCTTCCGCGTGCACTACGCCGTCAACGAGCCGAAGGTCAAGGACGAGGTGCTGGCCTTCCTCGGCGCCAGCTACTTCCGGGCGCTGGGTCGCGGCCAGGAGTACGGGCTGTCGGCGCGCGGCCTGGCGATCGATACGGGGCTCGCCTCCGGCGAGGAGTTTCCGCGCTTCGTCGAGTTCTGGATCCAGAAGCCGGCGCGCGGCGACCGCCAGCTGACGATCTACGCGCTGCTCGATTCCTCGCGCGCCGCCGGCGCCTATCGATTCGTGCTGAAGCCCGGCATCGAAACGGCGCTCGACGTCAAGGCGCGCTTCTACTTCCGGGCCGCGGTCGGCAAGGCCGGGTTCGCGCCGCTCTCCAGCATGTACTACTTCGGCGCCAACCAGCATGCCGACCATGACGACTACCGGCCGCAGACCCACGATTCGGACGGATTGGCGATTGCGGCCGGCAACGGCGAGTGGATCTGGCGGCCGCTGGTGAATCCCAAGCGGCTGCTGGTGACCTCGTTCGCCATGTCGGATCCGCGCGGCTTCGGACTGCAGCAGCGCGATCGCAATTTCGACAGCTACCAGGACCTGGCGGCGCGCTACGACTTGCGTCCCGGGGCCTGGATCGAGCCGCGCGGCAAGTGGGGCGCGGGGCGGGTCGAACTGGTGCAACTCCCCACGCCGGACGAGACCAACGACAACATCGCCGCCTACTGGGTGCCGGACAAGCCGCCGGAGCCCCATCGGCCCTGGGACCTGGAGTACCGGCTGTCTTGGCAGAAGGACACGGAGCAGCGCCCGCCGCTGCTGTGGGCGCTGCGCACCCTGCGCGGACGCGGCTACATGCCGAAGCCCGACGACAGCCTTTGGCTGCAGGTGGACTTCGTCGGCCGGGCGCCGCCGCCGAGGCGTCCCGACGAGATGAAGGAAGCCGTTTACGTCGACGGCAATGCCGAGCTGCTGCAGACCCGCGTCGAGCGGAACACGATCACCGGCGGCTGGCGTCTGGTGATCCGCTTCCATCGGATCGACGCCGCCAAGCCGGTGGAACTGCGCGCCTACCTGCATCGAGACAACGTCGCCGTCTCCGAGACATGGAGCTACATTCTCCCGCCCGACTGAGGCACGGCGGCCGCCTGCCGATCGCGCCGCCGGTCGCACGGACTTCGATGGCGCCGCACGACTGGCCGCCGCGCGCCGGTTG
>DASVZI010000105.1:0-14227 GCA_036391735.1 Rhodocyclaceae bacterium | reverse complement strand
TCGCTGGCTGGCGCGGCGCGGCGAGATCGCGCGCAATCCCTGCGACGGCCTGCGCGCGCCGAAGGCGCCCAAGCACCTGCCGAAAGCGCTGTCGGTGGGCGAGACCATGGCGCTGCTCGATGCCCCGGCAGACGGTGTGCTCGAAACACGCGACCTGGCGATGTTCGAGCTGTTCTATTCCTCGGGGTTGCGCCTGTCGGAGCTTGCCGGACTCGACGTCGACGGGGGCGTCGATCTCGCGGGCGGCGAGGTCAGGGTGACCGGCAAGCGCGGCAAGACGCGCATCGTTCCGCTGGGCGAGAAGTGCAGCGCCGCGATCCGCGCCTGGCTCGATCAGCGCGCCGGGCTCGCCGGCCCGGACGAGGCCGCGCTGTTCGTCGCCCGCGGCGGCGGACGGCTGACGCCGCGCTCGATCGAGCGCCGCCTCGATCGGTGGGCCAGGCGCCACGGCGCCGGCGTGCACGTGCATCCGCACATGCTCCGCCATTCCTTCGCCTCGCACGTCCTGCAGTCCTCGGGCGACCTGCGCGCCGTGCAGGAGATGCTCGGTCACGCCAACATCGGGACCACGCAGATCTATACGCATCTCGACTTTCAACATCTCGCCAAGGTCTACGACGCGGCTCATCCCAGAGCGAAGAAGAAGTGAAATGGCCGGGGTTGGCATTTCCACCGGCGACGTATAAGGTTCGAAGACAAAAGCCACAAGGGGAGCAGGGGCCATGACGCTGCCGAAGCTCGGAGCCGGAGATTTCTGGGGCGGCCTCGCGGCAATGCTGGTGGCGCTGCCGTCGGCGATCGCCTTCGGAGTGACCATCTATTCTCCGCTGGGCGCTTCGCAGGCGGCACAGGGCGCACTGGCGGGCATCCTCGGCGCCACCGCGCTGGGACTGGTCGCGCCCGCCCTGGGCGGCGCCCGCCGGCTCATCACGGCGCCCTGCGCGCCGGCCGCCGCGGTGCTGTCCGCGTTCGTCATCGAGTTCATGCACGGCGGCGGCGATCTCGCCTCGGCGCTGCTGCTGCTCTCGATGCTCGGGCTCGCAGCCGGGCTGCTGCAGATCGGCTTCGGCGCAATCCGGCTGGGCAAGCTGATCGAATACATGCCCTATCCGGTGGTCAGCGGCTACCTTTCCGGCGTCGGCCTCTACATCGTTGCCGGCCAAGTGCCCAAGCTGCTCGGCGTGCCGAAGGAAATGCACTTCTGGGAATCGCTGACGGCATTCGCCGCTTGGAACTGGCAGGGCATCGCCGTCGGCGTCGTCACCATGATCGTGATGCTCGGCGCGCCGCGCGTGACCCGGCGCATACCGGCGGCGATCCTCGGCCTGCTGGCGGGCGTCGCCTGCTACTTCGGCCTGGCGGCCTTCGACCCGGCCCTGTTGCGCGTCGAGAACAATCCGCTGATCGTCGGGACCTTCGGCGGCGGCGACGTCGGCTTCGCCGACGCCTTGTCGGCGCGCTGGCACGCCATGGGCGGCCTCGGCGGCGAGCAGCTGCGGCAGCTTGCCGTGCCGGCGCTGACGCTCGCCGTGCTGCTGTCGATCGACACCCTGAAGACCTGCGTCGTGCTGGACGCCCTGACGCGCTCGCGGCACAACTCGAACCGCGAACTCATCGGCCAGGGGCTGGGCAACGTCGCTTCTGCGGTGATCGGCGGCATTCCGGGCGCCGGCACCATGGGTGCCACGCTGGTGAACCTGTCGAGCGGCGGACAGGGCCGGCTTTCCGGCGTGCTGGAGGGCGCGCTGGCGCTGGTCGCCTTCGTCGCCCTGGGCTCGCTCATCTCCTGGGTGCCGGTGGCGGCGTTGGCGGCGATCCTGATCGTCATCGGCTTTCGCATGATCGATCGCCACAGCTTCCAGTTCCTCAAGCAGCGCTCGACGGTGCTCGACTTCGTCGTCATCGCGGCGGTCATCGCCACGGCGCTCACCGTCAGCCTGATCGCGGCGTCCGGCGTCGGCATCGTCCTGGCCATCATGCTGTTCGTGCGCGAACAGATCGGCGGCTCGGTGGTGCGGCGCAAGCTGCTGGGGAGCGAGACCTTCTCGAAGCGCGTGCGCACCCACGAAGAAATGGAAATCCTGCTCGGGCGCGGCGAGCGTGCCGTGGTGGTGGAACTCCAGGGCAGCCTGTTCTTCGGCACCGCCAACCAGCTCTACACGGCACTCGAGCCCGAACTCAAGCTGCGCGACTACGTGATTCTCGACATGCGGCGCGTGCAGACCGTCGATGTCACCGCGGCGCACATGCTCGACCAGGTGAAGGACATGCTGGCCGAGCGCCACGGCTACCTGATCCTCAGCCAGCTGCCGACCAATCTGCCGAGCGGCAAGGATATCGAGCAGTACTTCGGCCAGGTCGGCCTGGTGCGCCCGGAGAGCCCGGTGCGCGTTTTCGCGGAACTCGACGACGCCCTCGAGTGGGTCGAGGACCGCGTGATCGAGGAGGCGGCGCTGGAGAAGAGCGAGGAGACGCCGCTCGATCTCCACGAGATCGAGCTCTTCAAGGCGCGCAAGGCGCAAACGCTGACGGCGCTCGAGCAGCGCATGGAGCCGCGCTCCTACCGGGCCGGCGAGCGCATCTTCGCGCGCGGCGATACCGGCGACGAACTGTTCCTCATCCGGCGCGGCGCAGTGCGCATCGTGCTGCCGATCAACGATCGGCAGAGCCACCACCTCGGCACCTTCGGTCGCGGCGCCTTCTTCGGCGAGATGGCCTTCCTCGATGGCGAGCCGCGCTCCGCGGACGCCATCGCCTTCACCGACACCGACCTCTACGTGCTGTCGCGCAAGACCTTCGACGCGCTCGCCGAGGAGCACAAGAAGCTCGGGCTCGGCCTGATGGAAGGGCTGGCGAGCGTGCTGGCCAGCCGGCTGCGCTACACCAACGCCGAATTGCGCGCCCTGGAATCCTGAGGCAGCGCGGGGGCCGGCGCCGCGCGGCGGCCCTCGTAGAGCACGCGCTTGCTTTGCTGCTCTGCCAGCGAGATGTAGAGCCCCACCGAGTTGACCCAGGCGCGCGCCTGCGAATAGGTGTCGAAGCGGCGGATGCGCGAACTCGACGGCCGGCCGCGCTGGTGATCGCTTTCCCGCACGGACAGCCAGATGAAATCCATGAACAGCACCTGTACGACGAACTTGCCGGTCATGATCTCGAGATGAATTCTGAACATCGCGCCTCTCCGCTTCGCCATTCGGCCTTCGGTGGCGGTCAATGTAGCGAAGGGGTAGATCGACTGTAAATACGGGGAAGGGTCTATTCGGATTACTGGTGCGGAGGTAAGGCGCAAAGCGCTGTTGCGGCGGGGCCGGTAACGTCCGTGCCTTAGCAGCAGGTGCGCCGGCGTGGTATGCCGGCCGACGGCAACACGGTAGTCCGGCCTACCCGCATCCGGGTAGCGCTCTTGAATTTGTCGCGTCCAGGAGGCAACATGCCGGCCATTTTCCGACAGGCTCGCCATGACGCAACTGATACTTCATCCCGGCAAGGAAAAGTCCGTGCTGCGGCGCCATCCCTGGATCTTCGCCGGAGCGGTCGACCGGCTGGAGGGACGCGCCCGGCCCGGCGACACCGTGGACATCGTCGCGGGCAGCGGCCGCCATGCCGGGCAGGTGCTGGCGCGCGCCGCCTGGAGTCCGGAGTCGCAGATCCGCGCCCGCATCTGGTCCTTCGATGCCGATGAGCCCATCGACGACGCGTTCTTCAAGCGCCGCATCGCGGCCGCCGTGGCGCGCCGCGACGCGCTGCCGGAACTGGCCGGCCAGCAGGGACAGCGCTTGATCCATGCCGAGTCGGACGGCCTGCCGGGGGTCATCGCCGACCGCTATGGCGATACGGTGGTGATCCAGCTCACCAGTGCCGGCGCCGAGAAGTGGCGCAAGGCGATCGTCGGCGCGCTGCAGAAGGCCACCGGCTGCGCTCGCGTCTACGATCGCTCCGATTCGGAAGTGCGGGCGCGCGAGGGCCTGGCGCCGACCAGCGGCTGGCTGCTCGGCGAAGCGCCGCCGGGCGACGTCGTCATCGAAGAGCACGGCGTGAAGATGCAGGTGGATATCGTCGGCGGCCACAAGACCGGCTTCTACCTCGACCAGCGCGACAACCGGCTGCTGCTGCGCGGACTCAGCGCCGGCAAGCGTGTACTGAACTGCTTCTGCTACACGGGCGGCTTCTCGCTGCAGGCGCTGGCCGGCGGCGCGCGCGAGGTGATCTCGGTCGACAGTTCGGCGCCGGCGCTCGCCACGGCGCGGGCCAACCTGGCGCTCAACCCGGCACTGGACGCAGGGCGCGCCAGCTGGCGCGAGGCCAACGTTTTCGAAGAGCTGCGCCGGCTGCTCGAGGCCGGCGAGCGCTTCGACGTGGTGGTGCTCGATCCGCCCAAGTTCGCACCCTCCGCCAGCCACGTCGAGCGGGCGGCGCGCGCCTACAAGGACATCAATCTCAACGGCTTCAAGCTGCTCGCGCCGGGCGGACTGATGATGACCTACTCATGTTCGGGGGGCGTCGACCTCGATACCTTCCAGCGCATCGTGGCCGGCGCGGCCCTGGACGCCGGCGTCGAGGCGCGCATCGTCAAGCGGCTGCAGGGAGCGGCCGACCATCCGGTGGCGCTGGCGTTTCCGGAAGGGGAATACCTGAAGGGGCTGCTGGTCCAGGTTTAGGCGGCGGCCCGTCAATTCCGTTAATGCAACCAGGTTGCATCGGCAACCCGGTTGTGTTCCAATGCGCGCTTCATGAAAGCCTCCGCCCCTCCCCTGGCCGAAGTCCAATCCGCCATCCGCGCCGCCGGGGCGCGCGTCACGCCGGCGCGTGTGCGGGTGCTGGCGGCGCTGCGTGCCGCCACGGCGCCGCAGTGCCATGCCGAGATCGAGGAGTCGCTGGCGCAGGAAGCCCAGCCGGCAATCGACCGCGTGACGCTCTATCGCGTGCTCGATTGGCTTTGTTCGGCAGGGCTTGCGCACAAGGCGGCCGACGCACGAGGCGTTTTCCGCTTTTCCGCCGCGCAGCCCAACGTCGAGCACGCCGGCCACGTGCATTTCCGCTGCACCGGGTGCGGCGGCGTGTTCTGCCTGAAGGCGCCCCCGCCGCCGGTGCCCGCGCTGCCGCGCGGCTTCCGGCTGGGCGGCATGGCGGTCGACATCCGCGGCGAGTGTCCGCGCTGCGTGAGGGCGCACTCATGAGCGCGTTGTTCCAGGTGGTCGCGGCCAGCACGCTGGCGGGCTTCGCCAGCATGGCGATCGCCTTCTTCGGCACCACGCGGCTGAACCCCACCTGGCTCAAGCGCCTGGTCGCCTTCGCCGCCGGCCTGATGCTGGCGCTGGCCCTGCTCGACCTGCTGCCCGCCGCGCTCGACGAGGGACTCGAAGCGCGCACGCTGTTCGTGGTCCTGCTCATCAGCCTGATGGCGCTTTTCACCATCGACTTCAACCTTCACGCCGGCTGTCATCACGGCGACGAGGGCGTCTGCGCCCACGATCTGGCTCGGCCGATTCCCATGGTGCTCGTCGGTGGCGCGCTGCATGTGTTCACCGACGGCCTCATGCTGGGAGCGGCCTTCCTGGTCGATCCCGCATTGGCGTGGGGCATGACGGTGGCCGTGCTGGCGCACGAAGTGCCTCGCGAGGCGGGCGACTTCGCGCTGCTGCTGACCGCCCGCTGGGGCCGGGCACGCGCGTTCGCGTGGAACGCGCTGTCGCGCCTGGCCTGCGTCGTCGGTGCGGTCGCGGGCTACGTGACCCTGTCCGGCGCCGCAACCTGGGTGCCGTTCATCCTGACCGTCGCCGCAGCCAATTTCATCTACATCGCGCTGACGGGAATCCTGCCGTGGCTGCGCCACGAGCGCGGCGCCTTCGCCTGGGAAGGCGGCTTCATGGCGGCCGGCATCGCGCTGGTGCCGTTGTGGGCAAGATTCGTCCACTGACGCTTTTGCGCCTAAACTCATCGCCATGCGAGGTCTGCGCAACCATCCGCTGATCGCACTGCTCTGCGCGCTCTGCCTGCTCGGCGCGCAATGGGCGGCGCATGCGCATTACGCCAGCCACCTCGCTTCCGGCACCGTCGCCTTCCATGCGACGGGCAGCGCCGACGAGGCGCCGGCGATCGAGAGGATCTGCCAGACCTGCGCTGCCTATGCGGCACTGGCTTCCGCGCCGCCATCCCATCCGATCATCCCCGGCGTCGTTCGGCTCGCAGCCCAAGCGCCGCTCGCCGCGGCGCCCATCTTCGTACCGGCGCCCGGGGCGCCGCCCTACGCCTCGCGCGCTCCTCCCGACGTTCTCTGAAGCACCCGGTCGCCGGCCGCATCGCGGCCGGCATCGTCATTGCTCAACGGAGAACGCCCATGAATATTCGCCATTCCTTCCTGTTGCTGGCGCTTTGCGCCATGCCGCCGGTCGCGTCGGCCGCCGACGATGCCGACATCCGCGCGCTGCGCGAAGAACTGAGTCGTCTGCGAAATGCTTACGAGAAGCGCATCGATGCGCTCGAACAGCGACTGGCGCAGGCCGAAGCCAAGGCGACGGCCGCCGACGCGAAGGCCGACAGCCTCGCCGCCGCGCCGCCGCCCGCCCAGCCGTCCGCTGCGCCGTCCGGCGGCGCCAACGCCTTCAATCCCAACATCTCGCTGATCCTGTCCGGCGTCTATAGCAACCTGTCGAAGGACCCGGCCGACCACCGGATCACCGGCTTCCACCTGCCGAATGCCGTGCTGAGCGACAACACGCCGCAGCGGGGCTTCGGCCTCGCGGAAAGCGAACTCGGCATCTCGGCCAACATCGATCCGCTGTTCTACGGCGCCATGGCCTTCGCGGTGCACCCGGACGACACGGTCTCCACTGAGGAAGCCTTCATCCAGACCACCTCCCTGCCGGCCGGCTTCACGCTCAAGGCCGGCCGCTGGTTCTCGGGCATCGGCTACCTCAACGAGCAGCATGCCCACACCTGGGACTTCGTCGACGCGCCGCTGGCCTACACAGCCTTCCTCGGCGGGCAGTTCAACAACGACGGCGTGCAACTGCGCTGGCTTGCGCCGACCGATACCTTCGTCGAACTGGGAGCCGAGGCCGGCCGCGGCCAGAGCTACCCGGGCACCGGCCGCGACAAGAACGGCTCCGGCGCGGGCGCGGTCTTCGCTCATGTCGGCGGCGATGTCGGCGACAGCAACAGCTGGCGCGCCGGACTCTCCTACCTTGCGACCTCGCCGCAGGGCCGGCAATGGGACGACGTCGATGCGGCCGGAGCCGCGGTGACCAACAGCTTCAGCGGCAGCACCAAGCTGTGGGTCGCCGACGCGGTCTGGAAATGGGCGCCGCACGGCAATGCGACGAGCACCAACTTCAAGCTGCAGGGCGAATACCTGCGGCGCGCCGAAGACGGCACGCTCGCCTACAACCTCGCCACGCCGGGCAGCTACGCCGCGACCCAGTCGGGCTGGTACCTGCAGGGCGTCTACCAGTTCCAGCCGTACTGGCGCGTGGGCCTGCGCACCGAGCGCCTGAGCAACGGCAATGTCGACTACGGCGTGAACGACGGCATCCTGCTGCGGCCCGACTACCGGCCGGCGCGCAACACGCTGATGTTCGACTACAACCCCAGCGAGTTCTCACGCGTGCGCTTCCAGCTGGCGCAGGACAAGTCGCGCCAGGGCGTCACCGACAACCAATTCTTCGTCCAGTACCAGATGAGCCTGGGCGCGCACGGCGCGCACAAGTTCTAGGAGATCGCCATGAACTTCTCCCCCAAGACCCTTTGCCTGGCGGCGCTGGCCGCCTTCGCCCTGCCGGCGTCCGCCGCGGTCAGCGTCCTTGCCTGCGAGCCCGAGTGGGCTGCGCTGGCGCAGGAACTCGGCGGCGACAAGGTGAGCGTCTACAGCGCCACCAACGCCTTCCAGGACCCGCATCGCGTCCAGGCCAAGCCGAGCCTGCTGGCCCGCGCCCGCAGCGCCGATCTCGCCGTGTGCACCGGCGCCCAGCTGGAGATCGGCTGGCTGCCGATCCTGCAGCAGCAATCCGCCAATCCGCGCATCCAGACCGGCCAGCCCGGCTACTTCGAGGCGGCGCAATTCGTCCGCATGCTCGAAGTGCCCGGCAGCATCGACCGCTCGATGGGCGACGTGCATCCCGGCGGCAATCCCCACATCCAGACCGATCCGCGCAACATCGGCGCCGTCGCGCCGGCGCTGGCGCAGCGCCTGGCCGACATCGACCCGGCTAATGCGGCGCTCTACCAGGCGAATGCCAAGTCGTTCGCCGCGCGCTGGGCGGCGGCCGTGCAGAAGTGGCAGCAGGAGGCGGCGCCGCTCAAAGGCATGCCGATCGTCGTGCATCACAAGGCCTTCACCTACCTCGAGAACTGGCTGGGCCTGCGCGAAGTGGCGACCCTCGAGCCCAAGCCGGGGGTGGAGCCGACGGCGGCGCATCTTTCGGAAGTGCTGGCGCAGATGCAGCGGCAGCCCGCGAAGGCCATCGTGCGCTCCGTCTATAACGATCCGCGCGGCTCCGAATGGCTGTCCGGCCAATCGAAGATCCCGGTCGTCGTGCTGCCGTTCACCGTCGGCGGTTCGGACCAGGCGAAAGATCTCTTCGGGCTCTACGACGACACGGTGCGGCGCCTGCTGGCGGCCGTGAAGTAGGAAGGCGCCATGAACCTCGACGCCTTCAACGCCGCCATCCTGCTGCCGGCCTTCCTGGCCGGGCTGCTGGTGCTGGCGACCCATGTGCCGCTCGGCATGCAGGTGCTGGCGCGCGGCATCGTCTTTATCGATCTGGCCATCGCGCAGATCGCGTCGCTCGGGGTGATCGTCGCCGATCGCTTCGGCTTCGAACCCGACGGCTGGGTCGCGCAGGCGGCGGCGGTCGCAGCGGCGCTGCTGGGCGCCGCGCTGCTGACCTGGACCGAGAAGCGCTGGCCGGACATCCAGGAAGCGCTGATCGGCGTGCTGTTCGCGCTCGCAGCGAGCGGCGGCATGATCCTCGTTGCCAACAGTCCGCACGGCGGCGAGCACCTGCAGGACCTGCTGGCCGGCCAGATCCTGTGGGCGAGCTATGCGCAGCTCGCGCCGGTGGCGGTGCTCAGCGCGGTGGTCCTGGCGTTGTGGTTCCGCTTCGGCGATCGTCTCGGGCGCTTCGGTTTCTATGCGCTGTTCGCCTTCGCGGTCACGGCCTCGGTGCAGGTGGTCGGCGTCTACCTGGTGTTCGCGAGCCTGATCGTGCCGGCGCTTGCGACGCGGGGTCTCGTGCGCCGTCGCCTGCCCATCGCCTATGCCATCGGCGCTGCGGCCTACGCGGCGGGGCTGGCCTTGTCGACGCTCCTGGACCTGCCCGCGGGCCCCGTCATCGTGTGGACCCTGGCCATGGGCGGCGTGGCGGTGCATCGCCTGGCACCGCCGCGCGCCATGCAATCCGCCCGCTAGAAGTAGACCTGCGCCAGCGAGTAGGCCGCCAGGGTCGACGCGCCGACCCCGATCAGGCCCGGGATCATGAAGCTGTGGTTGAGCAGGTATTTGCCGATGTGCGTGGTGCCGCTGCGGTCCATGTTGATCGCGGCGAGGTCGCTCGGGTAGAAGGCGAAGAAGAAGTAGGCGTAGCACGAGGGCATGATCGACAGCAGCAGCTTGGGCGAGAGCCCGAGCATCAGCCCGAAGGGCAGCATGATGGTCAGGGTCGCCGCCTGGCTCTTGACGAAGGCCGAGACGCAGAACATCGCGATGGCGAAGGTCCAAGGCGCGTACTCGACCATCTGCTTGATGTTGGTGACCAGGAACTCCTCGTTGGCCTTGACGAAGGTGTCGCTCATCCAGGCGATGCCGAAGATGGACACCACGGCGATCATGCCCGCGGTGAATACCTCCGAGCGGGCAATGACGGCCGCCTTGGCATCGGCGGCGAACAGGATGAAGGCGCCGAAGGCGAGCATCACGACCTGCACCACGGTCGTCATCGGCATCGGCTTGCCCTTCACCTGCGGCAGCAGGTCGGGGAAGGCAGCGAGCGCGATGATGGCGAGGATGCCGGAAAAGAACAGGATGACGGAAATCTTCGCCATGGGCGGCAGCCGCTTGTCGAGCGTGGTGACGGACTTCTCGACGGAGGCACGGAAATCCGGGTCCTTCATCCTCTCCAGGAAGGCCGGGTCCTGGTCCAGTTCGAGGCCGCGGTGGACGCTCCACCACGCGGCGGCCAGGACGCCGACGAGGCCGGCCGGCAGCGTCACCATCAGGATCTGGCCGAGCGTGACCGGGTCGGGGGACTTGGCCGTCATGGCGAGAAAGGTCGTCACGGCCGCTGCCACCGGGCTCGCGGTGATGCCCATCTGGGAGGCGACACTTGCGATGGCCATCGGCCGTTCGGGGCGGATGCGCGTCTTCAGGGCGACGTCGGCGATGACCGGCAGCAGCGAATAGACGGCGTGCCCGGTGCCGACGCAGACGGTCAGCAGGAAGGTCGACAGCGGCGCCAGGAAGGTGATGCGATGCGGATGCGCGCGCATGACGCGCTCGGCCTGCTGGACCAGGAAGTCGAGGCCGCCGGCGACCTGCAGGGTGGCCGAGGCCGTGACCACCGCGAGGATGATGAGCATCACGGTGATCGGCGGTTCGGACGGAGCGACGCGAAAGCCGAAGCTCAGGACCGCCACACCCAGCCCGCCGATCAGGCCGAGGGCGACGCCGCCGCGCCGGATGCCGATGAGGATGGCCGTCAGCACAAGCGCGAACTGAATCCAGAACTGAAGCATGATCGTCACCTCGAGCGGATTTTGAATGCCTGCTGCATGGCCACTATGCCAGAGTGGGAATTGGAAAGCTTGATCTGGCGCAAGGGTGCACCGCCGAGGCGGAACTGGCGAGCACCGGCCGTGCGGCCCGTACGCGGGTGGTAAGCTAGGCCGAAATCGGAACCGTCGAAGGAAGCAACATGGAGCAATACCACGGCACCACCATCCTCTCCGTGCGCCGCGGCGACGTCGTCGCCCTAGGCGGCGACGGCCAGGTGACGCTCGGCAACGTCGTCATCAAGGCCACCGCGCGCAAGGTGCGCCGGCTGTACAACGACCAGATCCTGGCCGGCTTCGCGGGCGGTACCGCGGATGCTTTCACGCTGTTCGAGCGCTTCGAGGGCAAGCTGGAGAAGCACCAGGGCAACCTGCTGCGCGCCGCGGTCGAGTTGGCGAAGGATTGGCGCACCGACCGCATGCTGCGCCGGCTGGAAGCCATGCTGGCGGTGGCCGACCGCGAGCATTCGCTGGTCATAACCGGCAACGGCGACGTGCTCGAGCCCGAGTTCGGCATCGTCGCGATCGGCAGCGGCGGCGCCTACGCGCAATCGGCGGCGCGAGCCCTGCTGGAGAACACCGAGCTGTCGCCGGCGCAAATCGTCGGCAAGTCGCTGGCGATCGCCGGCGACCTCTGCATCTACACCAATCAGAACCACCTGATCGAAACGCTCGACTAGTCGTTGCGCTGGGCGTCGCGCTCAAGGTCGATGCGGCGGCGCCACTTGGCCTGCGCGGCCTTCTCGAGAATCAGCGCGTAGCCGTCGGGCAGCGCCATGGCGAGGATTTCGCGGCCGTTGCGTTCGAGCCGGTACAGGGTGGTTGCGCCGACGGCATGAGACGAGACGCGCCGGGTCTCGACCAGCAGGCTCGCCAGCTCCTGGCGGCTGATCGCCTTCCAGTCGATGTCCTTCACGCCGAAGCCTCCATCCGCACGCGCTCCTCGAACTCGGCGACGTCGAGCGGGCGGCCGAAGAAATAGCCCTGCACCTGGTCGCAGCCGAGCCGCTCGAGCACCAGCACCTGCTCTTCCATCTCGACGCCCTCGGCGACTACCTTGAGGCCGAGGGTGCGGGCCAGCGCCACCACGGCCGCGGCGATCGCCGCGTCGTCGGCGTTGCTGTGTACGTCGCGCACGAACGAGCGGTCGATCTTGACCTCGTCGATGGGGAAGCGCCTCAGGTAGGACAGGCTCGAGTAGCCGGTGCCGAAGTCGTCGAGCGACAAGGCGATGCCCAGGTTCTTGATCGAATGCATGGCCGTCAGCGCGCGCTCGGCATCCTGCATGACCATGCTTTCCGTGAGTTCGAAGACGAAGCTGCGGGCGTCGGCGCCGGCTTCGGCGAGCGCCTCGGAAACGATGTCGGGCAGGTTCTCGAGGCGGAACTGGCGCGCCGAGAGATTGATGGCGAGCTTGAGCGCCGGCAGCCCGGCCTTTTGCCAAGCCACCTGCTGGCGCATCGCTTCGCGCATCACCCAGGCGCCGAGGGGCACCACCAGGCCGGTCTCCTCGGCGAGCGGAATGAACTCGTTGGGGTGGACGAGGCCGATCAGCGGATGCTGCCAGCGCACCAGCGCCTCGGCGCCGATGATGCGGCGCGTGGCGAGGTCGATCTTCGGCTGGTAGTGGAGCAGCAGTTCCTGCCGCTCGATGGCGCGCCGCAGCGCGCCTTCCATGTCGATGCGCTCGACCGCCATGTTCGCCATGTCGGGCGAGAAGCGGCGCACGCTGTTGCGGCCGTGCTCCTTGACGCGGTACATGGCGATGTCGGCATTGCGCAGCAGGGTCTCGCCGTGCTCGCCGTCGCGCGGATAGAGCGAGATGCCGATGCTGGCACCGACGTAGGCCTCGCGCTGGCCGACGTGGACCGGCTCCTTGAGCGCGTCGGTGATCTTCTGCGCGATGGCGTCCACGTCGTCGGCATCGCTCAGGTCGGACAGCACGATGACGAATTCGTCGCCGCCCAGGCGCGCCACCGTGTCCGATTCGCGCACGCAGGCGCGCAGCCGGTTGGCCACCTCCTTGAGCAGGTCGTCGCCGGCGGAATGGCCGAAGGCGTCGTTGACGTGCTTGAAGTGGTCGAGGTCGAGCAGCATGACGGCGACGCTGCGGCCCGAGCGGCGCGCGAAGGCGATCGACTGCGCGATGCGGTCGTGCAGCAGCGTGCGGTTGGCCAGCCCGGTCAGATTGTCGTGCGTCGCCTGGTGCTCGATCGCATGCTGGTAATGGATGCGCTCGGAGACGTCGTTGATGACGCTGACGAAGTGCGTGGTCTCGCCGCCGTCGACGTCCACGATCGGCGCGATGTGCAGCTCGTTCCAGAACAGCGAGCCGTCCTTGCGGTAGTTGCGCAGCACGGCGTGGCCGGCGCGCTTCTCATGCAGCGCGGCGCGAATCTCGTTGAGCCCGGGCTGCGCCAGGTCGTCGCGCACCAGGAAGCGTCCCTCGCGGCCGATCGCCTCCTTCACCGAGTAGCCGGTGATGCGCTCGAAGGCGGGGTTCACGTACATGATCGAATGGTCGTCGGCGCTGCTGCGGCTGATCATGATGCCGTTGGAGGAGGAGGCCAGCGCCTGCTCGCGGATCGACAGCGCCTGCGCCATCTCGTGCAGCCGGGTGATGTCCTCCTTGATGGAGATCATGCGCAGCATGCGCCCCTCGGCGTCGCGGATCGGCGAGATGATCTGGCGTTCCCAGTAGACGCTGCCGTCCTTGCGCCGATTGCGCAGTTCACCTTGCCAGCGGCGCCCTTCGTTCACCGCCCGCCAGAGCTCGCGATAGATCTCGGTGGAGGTCTCGCCCGACTTCCAGATCGACGGCAGGCGACCGAGCACTTCCTCGGGCGCGTAGCCCGTCATCGCGGTGAGGCTGGAATTGCAGTACTCGATGCGGCCCTGCGCATCGGTAATCACGACCGCGAAGGGGCTTTGCTCGATGGCGCGCGACAGGAGGTCGAGCTGCGTCAGGGCGGCGGCGCGCTCGCGTTCGGCTGCCAGCGATTCGATGCCGAAGGCGAGGTCGTCGGCCAGCGAGGCCAGCATGTCGATCTCGTCCTCGGCGGGCGGTCCCTCCTCCGGCGTCCGCGCGACCGTCAGGGTGCCGATGCGCCGGCCCTGGTGACGCAGCGGCAGCGAAAACGCGTCGGGAACGAAGGTCCAGCTGTGTGTCGTGCTCGCGGCATCCGGCTCGCCGAGCACGATGTCGACGTGGCTGTAGCCGCCAGTGGAGGATAGCGCGTGGCAGAGGCCCGAGATGAGTGCGTCTGGATCGCGGGCCCGCTGCAGGCAGTCGCTCCAGGCGGCGAACAGGTCGACGGCACGGCGCAGCCGGGTCACCTGGTCGGCCAACGCGGCCTCGCGCTCCTCTTTCGATGTCCTTGTCATTGCAGGGGTTTTGCCTTCAATGGATCATAGCAGGGGCGCTGCCGACTGTGGAATAATCGTCCGATGCGTCCCATCACAC
>DASVZI010000104.1:0-19930 GCA_036391735.1 Rhodocyclaceae bacterium | reverse complement strand
CCCGTCGGCCGCTATGCGGCCTCCTCCTCCTTTACCTACGCATCGACACTCCCCCGCCACCCTCGGCTTGGCGCCTTGGCTGGTGAACGCGTTACCGGAGGGGTGATGGGGTGCCCTGTTCCACGTAGGTAAAGGAGGAGGCGGACGCCTTATCGCCTTTGTCCGCCGGGGGACACGGAGTGGAACAGGGCACCCTGTCGCCCCGACAGCAGGGCAAAAACCGAAGGACCCAAACCCCGCACACCCACCCCGGTTTATGGTCTAATTCGCACGCCCCCGATCCCCGGGGGCGTTGCTTTTGGCAGCCCCACCGGAGGTTTTGCACGAAGATGGCCATCAAATCGGACAAGTGGATTCGCCGCATGGCGGAACAGCACGGCATGATCGAGCCGTTCGAGCCTTCGCTCGTCCGCGAGGTCGATGGCAAGAAGATCGTCTCCTACGGCACCTCCAGCTACGGCTACGACATCCGCTGCGCCAAGGACTTCCGCGTCTTCACCAACATCAACTCGACCATTGTCGACCCCAAGGCCTTCGACCCGAACTCCTTCGTCGAGATGACCGGCGACTCCTGCATCATCCCGCCGAACTCCTTCGCCATGGCGCGTACCGTCGAATACTTCCGCATCCCGCGCAACGTGCTGACCGTCTGCCTCGGCAAGAGCACCTACGCCCGCTGCGGCATCATCGTGAACGTCACGCCCTTCGAGCCCGAGTGGGAAGGCTACGTCACGCTCGAGTTCTCCAACACCACGCCGCTGCCCGCCAAGATCTACGCCGGCGAAGGCTGCGCGCAGGTGATCTTCTTCGAATCCGACGAGGTCTGCGAGACGTCCTACAAGGACCGCGGCGGCAAGTACCAGGGGCAGGTCGGCGTGACCCTGCCCAAAATCTAGACGCCTAGCGCGCACCCATCCCCTCATCCTCAGCGACCCGCTTCACGCGGGTCGTCGCATTTCAGGAGCCCACCATGCTCTTCCACTTCCCCATCATCATCATCGACGAGGACTTCCGCTCGGAAAACGCCTCCGGCCTCGGCATCCGCGCCCTGGCAGAGGCCATCGAGAAGGAAGGCATGGAAGTGCTCGGCGTCACCAGCTACGGCGACCTCACCTCCTTCGCCCAGCAGCAGAGCCGCGCCTCGGCCTTCATCCTTTCGGTCGACGACGAGGAGCTGGCCAACGACGAGGAAGCGACCATCGCCGAGCTGCGCGCCTTCGTCGAGGAGATCCGCTTCAAGAACGCCGAGATCCCGATCTTCCTGCACGGCGAGACGCGCACCTCGCGCCACATTCCCAACGACATCCTGCGCGAGCTGCACGGCTTCATCCACATGTACGAGGACACGCCCGAGTTCATCGCGCGCCACGTCGTGCGCGAGGCCAAGGCCTACCTCGACTCGCTGCCGCCGCCGTTCTTCCGCGCGTTGACCCACTACGCGGCGGACGGATCGTACTCGTGGCATTGCCCGGGCCACTCGGGCGGCGTCGCCTTCCTGAAATCGCCGGTCGGCCAGATGTTCCACCAGTTCTTCGGCGAGAACATGCTGCGTGCCGACGTCTGCAACGCGGTCGAGGAACTCGGCCAGCTGCTCGACCACACCGGCCCGGTGGCGGCCTCGGAGCGCAACGCCGCGCGCATTTTCAACTCGGATCATCTCTACTTCGTCACCAACGGCACCTCGACCTCGAACAAGATCGTCTGGCACTCGACGGTGGCGCCGGGCGACGTCGTCATCGTCGACCGCAACTGCCACAAGTCGGTGCTGCACGCCATCATGATGACCGGCGCCATCCCGGTGTTCCTGATGCCCACGCGCAACAACTACGGCATCATTGGGCCGATCCCGAAGGAGGAGTTCCGCTGGAAGAACATCCAGAAGAAGATCGAGGTTCATCCCTTCGCCAGCCAGGCCAAGGGCAAGCCGCGCGTGCTGACGATCACGCAGTCGACCTACGACGGCATCCTCTACAACGTCGAGGAGATCAAGGAGATGCTCGACGGCAAGATCGAGACGCTGCATTTCGACGAGGCCTGGCTGCCGCACGCCGCCTTCCATGATTTCTACGGCGACTACCATGCCATCGGCGCCGACCGGCCGCGCTGCAAGGAGTCGATGGTGTTTTCGACGCAGTCGACCCACAAGCTGCTCGCGGGCTTGAGCCAGGCATCGCAGATCCTGGTGCAGGACGCGGAGAACAACAAGCTCGATCGCGACGTCTTCAACGAGGCCTACCTGATGCATACCTCGACCTCGCCGCAGTACGCGATCATCGCCTCCTGCGACGTCGCGGCGGCGATGATGGAGGAGCCGGGCGGCAAGGCGCTGGTCGAGGAATCGATCATGGAGGCGCTCGACTTCCGCCGCGCCATGCGCAAGGTCGACAAGGAGTGGGGCGCGGACTGGTGGTTCCAGGTCTGGGGCCCGGACGACCTCTCGGAGGAGGGCATCGAGGAGCGCGACGCCTGGATGCTCAAGCCCGGCGCCCGCTGGCACGGCTTCGGCAAGCTCGCCAAGGGCTTCAACCTGCTCGACCCGATCAAGGCCACGGTGATCACGCCGGGGCTGGACGTCGACGGCGCGTTCTCGGACGAGTTCGGCATCCCGGCGGCCATCGTCACGAAGTACCTCGCCGAGCACGGCGTCATCGTCGAGAAGTGCGGCCTCTACAGCTTCTTCATCATGTTCACCATCGGCATCACCAAGGGCCGCTGGAACACCCTGGTCACGGCGCTGCAGCAGTTCAAGGACGACTACGACAAGAACCAGCCGCTATGGAAGGTGCTGCCCGAGTTCGTCGCCAAGTTCCCGCGCTACGAGCGCGTCGGCCTGAAGGATCTCTGCAGCGAGATTCACGGCGTCTACCGGGAGAATGACGTCGCGCGCCTGACCACCGAGATGTACCTGTCCGACATGGTGCCGGCCATGCCGCCCTCGCAGGCTTTCGCGATGATGGCGCATCGTGAGATCGAGCGGGTGCCGATCGACGAGCTGGAAGGGCGCGTCACGGCGGTGCTGCTCACGCCGTACCCGCCGGGCATTCCGCTGCTGATCCCCGGCGAGCGCTTCAACGCCACCATCGTCCGGTATCTCAAGTTCGCGCGGGAGTTCAACGAGCGCTTCCCGGGCTTCGAGACCGACATCCACGGCCTCGTCAAGGATGCCGACAAGCGCAAGCACGGCTACTACGTCGACTGCGTCGCGCGCTGAGGCGCGGCGCGTCAGCGCCGGCGGTAGTCGCGCACCAGCGCGCCGCCGGCCGGCGCGGGTTCGGAATCCGCGAACTCGTTCGAGGTGATGCCGCAATGCTCGCAGCCCGCCAGCTCGACGACGAAAGGCGGGCCCGCCAGCGTGATCTCCACCGTGAGCATCGGCTGACCGCAGTTGGGGCACAGAAGCAGGTCACTGGGTGCCGTCCGGGTTGCCATGCGCCTCCCTTGCGTTGTTCGCGGATCGATGCAAATAGCATTTCTGCCAAATCTACTACCAGTCGATGGAATTCGCAACCGGTCGTTTGATTGCGGGTGGTAGCTTGCGCCGATGTCATTGAACGTAGAGCGGGAAGCCTTCCGGCGGCGCCTCAAATCGGCGCTGGCGCGTTTCGATCCCCCCGGCCGTACCGGGGCGGCCTGGCTGGCGCGCGAATTCAACCAACGCTACGACGGCGACGCCATCACCATCCACGCCGCGCGCAAATGGCTGATGGGCGAGTCGATCCCCGCCCACGACAAGCTGCTCACCCTGGCGGGATGGCTGCGCGTTTCGGCCGAGTGGCTGCTCTACGGCGCGGGCGAGATGACGAAGACGTCCGCCGTGCAGCAGGACCCGGCGCGCTACGCCGTCGTGGACGTCGACCTGGTGCGGGAAATCGGCGCGCTCAACCAGGAGCACCGCCAGATCGTGCGCGAACTGGTGACGGTGCTGACGCGCCTCGAGGGACGCGGCGGCAAGCGCTGAACCGCCGGCGTCGCGCCGTCGGCTGTTTTCAGAGGTGCATCATCGCCATGCCGGCGATGACGCAGCCGATTCCCGAGGCCCCATAGACCCCGAGCAGCAGCCACTTCTTGCGCGTGAGCAGGGCGATCGCGGACAGCGCAATGGAAATCTGCAGCAGCGTGGCGGCGAGCGCCCAGCGGCCATGCAGCTTCATTTCGGCGTCGGCCTCATGGTTCGCCTCCTTGGCGGCATGCTCGAGTTCCTCCGCCTTCGCCTTGATCTCTTCCTTCTCGCTCTTGTAGCGGTCGACCGCCTTGAGGAACTTGTCGCGCTCGTCGCCCTTGACCAGGCTGACGGAGAGTTCGGCGAGGTTCTGCTTGTTGCTCTTGGCCTGGTAGTAGTTCCACTGGTCGGAGGCTGCGGTCTTCTGGATCGCCGCCTCGTTCTTGTAGAGCAGCGCGGCGTTCTGCGTATGGCCGCCTTCGTAGCTGAACAGCGCGCCCAGCGTAGACAGGATGGCGGTCAGCACCGCGATGCGGGCGGCGAAGGAATCGCCGCCGCCGTGGTGGCTCGCGTGCTCGACCGCGTGGTCATGGGGACCGTGGACGTGGAAACCGTGTCCGGACATGGATGACTACTCCTGGTTGCGTTGGTAGGTGACGAAAGCGTAGCCGAGGCCGTTTGCCGATTGGTGACGCTCGCGCGCCGTCTCGCGCCATTCGCGGCGGCCGAAGGCGGGGAAGCTCGCGTCGCCTTCGGCGTCGAGGTCGACCTCGGTGATCTCCAGCGTATCGGCCAGCGGCAGCGCCAGCGCGTAGATCTCGGCGCCGCCGATGACGAAGGCCTCGCCCGTGCCCGCCGCGGCGACGGCCGCTTCGAGCGAATGGACGGCGGTTGCGCCTGCGGCCCGGAAGGCCGGGTCGCGCGTGACGACGATGTTGGTCCGCTGCGGCAGCGGCCGGAATTTCGGCGGCAGCGAATCCCAGGTCTTGCGTCCCATGATGACTGCGTGGCCGGTGGTCAGCGCCTTGAAATGCGCCATGTCCTCCGGCAGTTGCCAAGGCAGCCGGTTGTCCTTGCCGATGATGCCGTTGCGGGCGACCGCGGCGATGAGGGTGAGGGCGGGCATGGGGCGCGATTATAACGACCGGCGGGCCCGGGAGCCCGCGCGCCCGGCGATCGGCTAATATCACCGGGATGTCCGGGCCGCGCGGCGGCCGGGGCGACCCGCATGGAGAATGGAATGGCCTCGACCCACGATGAAGTCAGCATGGCTTTGTTCTGCGACTTCGAGAACGTCGCGCTCGGCGTGCGCGACGTGCAGCACGAGAAGTTCGACATCAAGCCGGTGCTGGAGCGCCTGCTGCTCAAGGGCAGCATCGTCGTCAAGAAGGCCTATTGCGACTGGGACCGCTACAAGGCCTTCAAGGCGACCATGCACGAGGCGAACTTCGAGCTGATCGAGATTCCGCACGTGCGCCAGTCGGGCAAGAATTCCGCGGATATCCGCCTGGTGGTCGATGCGCTCGACCTCTGCTACACCAAGGCCCACGTCAATACCTTCGTCATCATCAGCGGCGACTCCGACTTTTCGCCGCTGGTGTCCAAGCTGCGCGAGAACGCCAAGCAGGTGATCGGCGTCGGCGTGAAGCAGTCCACCTCGGACCTGCTGATCGCCAATTGCGACGAGTTCATCTTCTACGACGACCTGGTGCGCGAGCGCCAGCGCAAGGACGCCAGGCGCGGCGCCAGGGAGTCGCAGCCCGCGGCAAAGCGCGCGGCGGGCGGGGAAGCCGGCCGCAAGGACGATCTGGAGGCGCGCCGCACGCAGGCCATCGAGATGGCCGTCGAGACCTTCGACGCGCTGGTCTCCGAAAGAGGCGACAGCGGGAAGATCTGGGCATCGGTGCTGAAGGAGGCGATCAAGCGCCGCAAGCCGGACTTCAGCGAGTCGTACTACGGCTTCCGCGCCTTCGGCAACCTGCTCGAGGAGGCGCGGGCGCGCGGGCTGCTCGATTTCAGCCGCGACGAGAAGTCGAACACCTACGTCTATCGCGCCAGTGCGCCGGCCGCCGCAGCGCCTGCCGCAAGCGAGGAAGCCGCCGCTCCGGCGGCCGCGCCGGCGATGACCGAGGCTGCCCCGGCCGAAGCCGCTTCCGAGCCGAGCCCGCGCCGCCGGGGACGCGGCCGGGCCAAGGCGCCGATTGCGGCGGTTCCCGAGCAGCCATCGGCCCCGGCAGTTCCCGAGCCGGCTCCGGCCCAGGCCACGCCGCGTCGCCGCGCGCGCAAGGCCAAGACCGCGACGGCCGAGGACTGAGCCGCGGCCCCTGCTTCCATCGCTTCGTCACTGCACGCCCATGCCAACGTCCCACGCCGCCCCCGACCGGCTTCTTGCCGACCTGATGACCTGGAACCTCGTCACCATCGACTGCGCGGCGAATCTCGGCCGCGCGACCGAGGTGATGGAAGCGGCGCGCATCAGTTCGGTGCTGGTGACCGAATTCGGCAAGCCGGTTGGCATCGTCACCGAAAGGGACATCCTCCACGCGCTCGATACCGCGGTGCCGCGCGAGCAGACCGTGGCGAGCGTGATGGGCCGGCCGCTGGTCAGCGCGCGCAAGGACCTCACGGTACACGACGCCTACCACCTGATGGCGCAGAAGGCCGTGCGCCATCTGCTCGTCACCGACGCCTTCGACCGTTCGGTCGGCATCGTCAGCGAAAGCGACTTCCGCATCCACCTGGGCCTCGAGTTCTTCCGCCGGCTGCAGAACGTGCGCTCGGTCATGACGGCCCGCATGCCGGTGCTGGCGCCGACCGCGCTGGTCCGGGAGGCCGTGTCCGCCATGGCGCTGCGCGATGCCAACTGCGCCGTCGTCGCCCTGGACGGCAAGCCGGCCGGCATGATTACGGAGCGCGACGCGGTGCGGCTCTATCGCGAGGGCGCTGCCTCGCTCGATCGCATGCTGCGCGACGTGATGAGCTCGCCCGTTACCACCATCGCCGAAGGCACGCGGCTCTACGACGCGATGGAGCTGATGCAGGCGCAGCGCGTACGCCACCTGGTCGTCGTCACGGAAGACGGGCAGGTGGCCGGCGTGCTGTCCGAGCATGACGTCGTGCGGCAGCTGGAAACCGAGTACCTGGAATTCGCCTTGCGCGACAGCCGGCGCACGCGCAGGCAGCTGCAGGAAAGCGAAATGCGCCGCCGCGCAGTCTTCGACCAGGTGCGCGAATACGTCAGCATCGTCGAGCTCGACGGCACGGTTCGCGACGTCAACCGCGCCGCGCTGGAACTGGCCGGCGATCCCAACGTCGTCGAACTGATCGACAAGCCGCTCTGGAACACGCCGTGGTGGTCGCACGATCCGACGCTGCAGGCACGCCTGCGGCAGGCCTTTGCCGACCTCGCGAGCGGACATCCGAGTCGCTTCGAGGCGACGCACCCGGCTGCGGACGGCGAACTGCGCTACGTGGACTTCCAGCTTCACCCGATCCTCGACGAGGCGGGACGCCTTGCCCTGGCGCTGGCCGAGGCCAGCGACGTCACCGAGCGCAAGCGCGCGGAAGCGGAATTGCGCCAGTATCAATGGGCCGTCGAGCAATGTCCGGTCTCGATAATCATCACCGACGCCGAAGCGCGCATCGAGTACGTGAACCCGAAGTTCACCGAGATCACCGGGTACGGACGCAAGGAGGTGCTCGGCCAGAACCCGCGCCTCCTCAAGTCCGGCACGACGCCGCCCGCGACCTATGAGCAGTTGTGGGCGACGCTGAAGCGCGGCGAGGTGTGGGCCGGGGAGCTGTGCAATCGCCGCAAGAGCGGCGAGGCCTTCTGGGAGTACGCGCGCATCCTGCCGGTCGCCGGGCCGGACGGCAAGACCGCGCGCTACCTGGCGGTCAAGGAGGACATCACGCAGCGCCGCCAGGTCGAGGAGCAGCGGCGGCTGGCCGCGCGCGTCTTCGAGAGCACGCATGACGGCGTCTTCATCTCGGACGCCGAGGGCGTCATCCTCGACGTCAACCAGGCGTTTTGCAACCTCACGGGCTACTCGCGGCACGAGGCGGTGGGCCGTTCCTTCCGGCTGCTCGATTCGGGACACCACGACGAGGCTTTCTACGAGAAGATGGATCTTCGCCTCGCGGAACGCGGACACTGGGTCGGCGAACTGTGGGTCCGCACGAAGGATGGCGCCATCGGCGTCGTGCTGATGACCGTCAGCCTGGTGCGCGACGCGGCGGGACAGACCACGCATCGCGTCGGCGTGTTCACCGACATCACCCAGCGGAAGGAGACCGAGCAGCGGCTCGAGCATCTGGCGCACCACGACGCGCTGACCGACCTGCCCAACCGCAGCCTGTTCCGCGACCGCCTGCAGCAGGCCATCAAGAAGAGCCAACGGGACAAGCAGGCCGTGGCCCTGCTGTTCATCGATCTCGATCGCTTCAAGGAGGTCAACGACACGCTCGGCCATGTCGCGGGCGATCGCCTGCTGATCGACGCGGCGCAGCGGATTTCCTCCCGCGTCAGGAGCTCGGATACCGTGGCGCGGCTGGGCGGCGACGAGTTCGCGGCCGTGCTCCAGGGCGTGGAAAGCCGGGAGGCCGCCGCGCGAGTCGCGCGCGACATCATCGACGCGCTGACCGAGCCCTTCCCCTTCAACGACGAGACGGTCCGGATATCGGCCAGCATCGGCATCGCGATCTGCGCGGACGACGAGCAGGACCCGGAGTCGCTGACGCACGCGGCCGATCGGGCCATGTACGCGGCGAAATCGCAGGGGCGCAACCGCTTCGTCTTCGCCCCTTCCGGGGACGCAGGGAAACCCGCCTAGCCTAGAGCCGCGAATACAGATCGACGTACTGCCGAGCCGGGGCGTCCCAGGAGAAATCGCAGGCCATCCCGTTGCGCTGCAGCTGCCGCCAGCGCTCGCGATCGCGCCAGGCGTCGGCGGCGCGCCGGATGGTCGCCAGCAGTTCGGCGGCGGTCGCCTCGGCGAAGACGAAGCCGTTGCCGCGCGCCGTATCGGCCGCATCGACCACGGTGTCCGCCAGGCCGCCGGTGGCCCGCACCACCGGCGGCGTGCCGTAGCGCAGGCTGTACATCTGGTTGAGGCCGCAGGGCTCGAAGCGCGAGGGCATGAGGAAGGCATCGGCGCCTGCCTCGATGCGGTGCGCCAGGGTCTCGTCGAATCCGACGGTGACCGCGCAACGGCCGGGATGGGCATGCGCCAGCGCGGTGAAGTCGCGTTCGAGCTCGTGCTCGCCGCTGCCGAGCACGACGAGCTGCGCCGGCAGGTCGAGGACATCCTCGGCGATGCGGGCGAGCAGATCGAGTCCCTTCTGGCGCGTCAGCCGGCTGATCACGCCGAACAGCGGGATTTCGTCATCGTCGGCGAGGCCGGTCAGGCGCCGCAGCGCCCGCTTGTTGGCCGTCTTGTCGGCGAGCCGCTTGGCGTCGTATCGGGAGAACGGCTTGCCGAGCGCAGGGTCGGTCGCCGGGTCCCATAGCGCCGTGTCGATGCCGTTGAGGATGCCCGAGAGGACGGCCGCGCGGTGGCGCAGCAACCCGCCCATGCCCATGCCTTCCTCCTCGGTCTGGATCTCGGCGGCGTAGGTCGGACTCACCGTGGTGACGGCGTCGGCGAACTGCAGCCCGGCCTTCAGCAGCGAGATGCGACCGAAGTACTCGATGCCGCCGCCGCCCGGATGCCAGGCCGCGTCGGGCAGCCCCAGCTCGAACATCGAGGCGTGGTCGAACAGCCCCTGGAAGGCGAGGTTGTGGATGGTCATCACCGACTTGGCGCGGGCGCCGGGCAGGTAATGCAGGTAGGCGGGCGCCAGGCCGGCCTGCCAGTCGTTGCAATGGATGATGCGCGGGTGCCACGAGAGCGTGCTGGCGTCGGAGCCAAGCCAGGCGGCGACGCGCGCGAGCAGGCCGAAGCGCAGGTGGTTGTCGAGCCAGTCGCGTCCGTCGGGACCGAGGTAGGGATTGCCGGGCCGGTCGTAATAGGCGGGGTGGTCGAGCAGCAGCAAGGTCGTGCCGTCGCCCGCGTGCGCCTGCAACAGGGTCGGCGAAGGCAGCAGGCCGCCCAGCCAATGCGGCCGCGCGACCTCCTTGGCATGCGGGAACGCCGCCTTCAGTGCCGGGAAGGCAGGCACCAGCACCCGGACGTCGACCCCCTGCGCCCGCAGGGCGCCGGGCAGCGCGCCGGCGACGTCGCCGAGGCCGCCGGTCTTCACCCAGGGGGCGATCTCGGACGCCGCGAAGAGAACCTTCATTGGCGTATGTAGGCGAGCAGTCCCGCGGTCGAGCTGTCCAGCCCCTCGCTTGGCGCCTTGCCTGCCATGATCGGCAGCAGCCGGTTGGCCAGTTGCTTGCCGTACTCGACGCCCCATTGGTCGAAGGGATTGATGTTCCAGATGCAGCTCTCGACGAACACCTTGTGCTCGTAGAGCGCGATCAGGGCGCCGAGGTTGTGCGGATCGAGCCGCGGCAGCAGCAGCGTCGTCGACGGCTGGTTGCCGGGGAAGGTCTTGTAGGGCGCGAGGCAGGCGACCACCGATTCCGGGATGTGTTGCGCCAGCATCTCGGCGCGCACCTCCTCGAGTGTCTTGCCGCGCATCAGCGCCTCGGATTGGGCAAAGCAGTTGGCGAGCAGCTTGTCGTGATGGCCGGGCAACGGGAAGTCCGCCTCGCGCATGGCGATGAACTCGCAGGGAATCAGCCGGCCGCCCTGGTGGATCGCCTGGTAGAAGGCGTGCTGCCCGTTGGTGCCGGCCTCGCCCCACAGCACCGGCGCGACCGCGCACTCGAGCGGGCGGCCGCGGCGGTCCACCGGCTTGCCGTTCGACTCCATCTCGAGCTGCTGCAGATAGCGCGGCAGCAACGCCAGCGACTGGCTGTAGGGCAGCAGCGCGCGCGTCTCGGCACCGACGAAGTCGGTGTTCCAGACTTCGATCAGCGCGAGCAGCCCGGGCAGGTTCTCCTCCGGCGGCGCCGAGAAGAAGTGTTCGTCCATGGCGTGCGCGCCGGCCAGCAGCGCGCGGAAATGCTTCATGCCGACGGCGAGCGCCAGGGGCAACCCGATGGCCGACCACAGCGAGTAGCGTCCGCCGACCCAGTCCCAGAACTCGAAGACGTTCTCGGCGTCGATGCCGAAGCGCGCGACCTCGGTGAGATTGGTCGACACGGCGACGAAGTGCCGCGCCACGGCGGCGTTGCCGAGTTCCGCGGTGAGCCAGGCGCGCGCCGACTGCGCGTTCTGCATGGTCTCCTGCGTCGTGAAGGTCTTGCTCGCCACGACGAACAGCGTGGTGCGCGGCGAAAGGGGGGCGAGCACGGTAGCGAGGTCTGCGCCGTCGAGGTTGGCGACGTAATGGACGCGGATGCCGGGATGGCGGTAGGCGGCGAGCGCCTGGGTCGCCATGCGCGGTCCGAGGTCGGAGCCGCCGATGCCGATATTGACGACGTCGGTGATCGGCTCGCCGGTGGCGCCGCGCCAGTGGCAGCCGTGCACCTGCTCGACGAAGCGTTCCATCTTGTCGAGCACTGCGCGCACGCCCGGCATGATGTCGTGGCCGCCGTGCGCCAGCGTGCCGCGGCCCTGTCGCAGCGCGATGTGCAGCGCTGCGCGGCCTTCGGTGTGGTTGATCTTCTCGCCTGCGCGCATGCGCGCGATCCAGCCGGTCATGTCCGCCGCCTTCCACAGGGCGTAGAGCAGCGGCATGGTCTCGCGGGCGACGCGCTGTTTCGAGAAGTCGAGCAGCCAGTCGTTCCAGGTGACGGACAGGTGCTGGAAGCGCAGCGGATCGGCTTCGAAGCGTTCGCGCAGATGCGGCTGCGGGGCGCGCGCGTGCGCCGCCAGCGCCTGCCACGCCATGGACTCGGTCGCTACAACCACAGCATCATCCCCATTTCGAACGGATGCGTCAGCAGGTCGTGGCTGGGATAGGCGCGGATGCGGTATTCGATCTTGCCGCAGACTTCCGGCGTCAGGTCGAGCGCGAACAGGCTCTCGCCGTTGGCCAGCGGCCCCTTGTACTCGAGGTGGAAGCGGCGCGGCGGCCGCGAATGGATGTTGGCGTTGGGCCGGCCGAACAGCAGTTCGACGGTGATGTCGCTGGGCGTGAGGCCGTCGAGCATCACGGCGACCTCGAACACGATCTTCTCGCCGAAGGGGATGCGCCGCGGCGGGCTGTCGAGGCGGCGCAAGGAGATCTTCGGCCAGGCGCCGCGCACCTTGGTCTTCCAGGCCGCCAGCTGGCGCGCGCCGTTGAAGTTGCCGGCGCTGTGGCGATGCCACTGCCGCGCCGCCGGGGCGTAGAACTTGCCGATGTATTCGCCGAGCATGCGCGCCGAGTTGAAGCGCGGAGTGATGCTGGCGATCGACTGCTTCGCCATCTTGGTCCAGCCCGGCGAATAGCCCATCGGCCCCCGGTCGTAGTAGAGCGGAATCACCTTGTCCTGCAGGATTTCATACAGGGCGCGCGCTTCCTCCTGGTCGCGGCGCGGGTCGTCGAGCGAACCGGAGGTGTTCACCGGCTGGATGCCCCAGCCGTTCTCGCGGCCCTTGGTCTCGTCGCAGGCCTCGCCCCACCAGCCGTCGAGTACGGAGAGGTTGATGACGCCGTTGATGGCCGCCTTCATGCCCGACGTGCCGGAAGCCTCGAGCGGATAGATCGGGTTGTTGAGCCAGACGTCCACCCCGGCGACCAGGCGGCGCGCGACGTGCAGGTCGTAGCCCTCGAGCAGCAGGATGCGGCCGACGAATTCCGGCCGTGCTGCGACCTCGGCGATGCGGCGGATCATGTCCTGGCCGGGCCGGTCCGCGGGGTGCGCCTTGCCGGCGAAGACGAACACCACCGGCCGCTGCTCGTCGGAAAGGATTTCGCGCAGCCAGTTCAAGTCCTGGAACAGCAGCGCGGCGCGCTTGTAGGTGGCGAAGCGGCGCGCGAAGCCGATGGTCAGGATGTTGGGGTTCTCGGGATCGGCGAAGCGCAGGATGCGGTCGAGGTGGGCCTGCGACCCCTGATTGCGCGCGTGCTGGTGGCCGAGGCGGTTCCGCAGCAGATGCAGCATCTGCGCCTTGATCGACTGGCGCACGCTCCAGAACAGGTGGTCGGGGATGGCGTGGATGGCCTCCCAGCATTGCGCGTCGGTCAGGCGCTGGCTCCAGCCGGCGCCCAGGTGGCGATCGAAGGTCTCGTACCAGAGGTCGGACAGGAAGGTCGGCACGTGCACGCCGTTGGTCACGTAGTCGACCGGGTTCTCGGCCGGATCGACTTGCGGCCACAGATAGGCGCAGACCTGCGAGGAGACCTCGCCGTGGATGCGGGAGACGCCGTTCTGGTGGCGCGAGCCGCGGATCGCCAGCGCCGTCATGTTGAACTCCGGCGAGTCCGGCGAGCGGCCCATGTCGAGCAGCGTGCCGATGTCGCAGCCCATGTCGGCGCAGCAGCCCTCGAAGTAGCGGCGGATCATGTCCTCGGCGAAGTGGTCGTGGCCGGCCGGGACGACGGTATGGGTGGTGAACACGGTGTTGGCGGCGACGGCCTCGTAGGCGGTGGCGAACTCCATCCCGTCCTTCACCATCTGGCGGATCCGCTCGAGGATCTGGAAGGCGGCATGGCCTTCGTTGATGTGCCAGACGGTCGGCTTGATGCCCATCTCCGCCAGCGCGCGCACGCCGCCCATGCCGAGGATGATTTCCTGCTCGATGCGCGTGGTGCGGTCGCCGCCGTAGAGGCGGTGCGCAATGTCGCGGTCGTGCGGGCTGTTCTCCTCGATGTCGGTGTCGAGCAGGTAGATGGAGACGTGGCCGACGCGCGTCTTCCAAACCTTGGCCCAGGTGGTGCGTCCGGGCATCGGCACGGCGACCTTGAGCTCCTCGCCCTTGTCGGTCAGCACCGGCGTGATCGGCAGGTCGTCGAAGTCGGTGTCGCGGTACTCGGCATGCTGCTGGCCGTCGCCGTCGATGGTCTGCATGAAGTAGCCCTGCCGGTAGAGCAGGCCGACGCCGACGAAGGGCAGGTTGAGGTCGGAGGCCGTCTTGCAGTGGTCGCCGGCCAGGATGCCGAGGCCGCCCGAATAGGTCGGCAGGCTTTCGTGGAAGCCGAACTCGGCGCAGAAGTAGGCGACCAGTTCGCCTTCGCCGAGATGCGGGCCGTGCTCGCGCGCCGGGGCCGTATGGTAGGTGTCGTAGGCGGACAGCACGCGCGCCAGGGCGCCCAGGAATACCGGGTCCTCTGCGGCCTCGTCGAGGCGGTGCTGGTCGACGCGCTTCAGCGCTGCCTTCGGGCTGTGGTCCGCGGCGCCCCACAGCTTGGCGCCGAGGCGCACGAACAGCGCGCGCGTCGGCCGGTCCCAGCTGTACCAGAGGTTGTTGGCGAGTTCGTCTAGGCGGGCGAGTCGGGACGGAAGCTTCGGGTTGACTTCGAGTTGGTAGCGCGTGCCGGCCATGATGCGTCGTCCTTGGTTCGTGAGGCGGGGGCGGGGCTGATTCTACGCCGCGCGCGGACGCGGCTGTATGTCAATGGTAAGGACCAGGTCGGCGTCGCCGGCGACCGGCCAGGACAGCAGGATCTCGGCTGCCTGCATGATCTTTTCGAAACCCGCCTCGGACTGCGAGACGGTGTGGTGGGGGCGCGCCGCGATCGCCTGCGGCGGATCGACGGCCAGCGCCAGGGCGCCGCCGAGCACGTCGTCCTCGAGCACCAGCCGCGCTGCGCGCGGCAGTTCGAGCAACTGGCCGAAGCCGCAGGGCACGCTGCCGTCCTCCAGGACGTAGCGGCCGGCGTAGCCGTCGCAGCTCGGCATGGCGAGGTTGACCCGGATCTCGACGCGGCCGGCGAGTCCGCGCGCGCGGTAGCGGGCGGTGAGGCGCGTGCCGTCGAGCAGGAAGGATTTCTGCAGGCTGCCGGCGCCGAGGGTGGCCTCGAACTGCGCGGTGCCCGTCTCGGCGTAATGGTTCACCGGGCGCCAATTGCCGTCGTCGCCGAACCAGCAGTCCTCGAACATGCCGCGCGGGCGCGTATCCGGTTCGAGGTCGGGCGGCTCGATGTGGTGGCGGAAGGCGACGCGGTCGTGCGCCGAGGCGATGCCGATATTGTCGCCCCCATGGCCGTGCTGTGCGCGCGCCGTCAGCAGCTTGTCGTGGTAGCCCTCCTCGTAGTGGCGCAGCGTGTCGCCGAAGTTGTGCGCCAGGCCGTAGTGCGACAGCTCGACCACGCAGGCGTCGCCGTCGGCCTGGATCACGGCCTGCGCCGGACCGCTGCGCAGGAAGACCTCAACGTGGCCGTCGTGGTCGATGTCGGCATGGTCGAGCGCGGGGCGCGGGCTGATCGTGTCCATGCGGGCTTCGAGCGCGAGCAGGTTGTTCCAGATCGCGCGGCGCAGGTGCGGCAGGTAGAGCCCGCCGAACAGGCCGTGCCAGTAGGCGTCGTTGGCCTGGGCGCGATGCAGCTGCTCCTGCATCTCCGCCGTGCGCTGCGCCGCCGGGAGGGCGGCCAGGCGTGCCGAGACTTCGAGCATGCGCTTGTGCATCCAGTTGGATTCCGGGTAGCGCATGAAGAAGTTGCGCCAGATGCCGCCGCGCAGGAAGGGTTTGCGCGCCTCGTAGTGGCCGTCGTGCTTCTCCTGCTCGACCAGCCCGCGGTAGATCCGCGCCGCGTGGGCCGGCAGCGTCCACTCGTTCATCTCGATGTAGGAGGTGGTCGGCAGGTAGACGATGCCGCGGGTGCGGTTGTCGCGGCGGAAGTCGCCGTAGTGGCCGGTGCGGATCAGCTTCGAGGCCAGCACGCCCTCGACGAAGCGCTGCAGCCAGCCTTGCAGGTAGACCCAGTTGTAGGTCTCCGGCCAGATGCCGAACTTCTCGATGTCGTCGAAGTAGATCGCAGCGCGGCGCCCGATCTGCGCCTGGTGCTCGAGCCACGCGACCACCTCGTGCGCCGGCGAGAAGGGGAAGCGGTAGCGCGCCTGCTCGGAAATCGGGAACAGGTCGAGGGTGCGGCCGTCCTCCTCTGTCGTGAAATAGCCGTCGAGCCTCTCTGCCGGTTCGCCGGCGCAGAGGAAGTGGTAGTCGTCGACGGCGACGTACTCGATGCCGGTCTCGGCGAGCGAAGCCACCACCGCCGATTCCCAGACGCGCTCCGTCAGCCAGGCGCCGCGCGGCCGGACGCCGTAGCGCCGCTCGATCTTGTCGGACAGGGCATTGATCTGGCTGACGCGGTCGCGGTGGGGGATCGCCGCCAGCACCGGCTCGCAGTCGCCCGAGCCGAACCACTCGACCTGGCCGCGCCGCGTCATCGCCGCCAGCCGCGCCATGTCGTCGGGCCAGCGCGCCTCCATCTCGTCCAGCAGCCAGCCGGAGAAGTGGACGCTGAATCGGAAGTCCGGGTAGTTCTCCAGCGTCTGCAGGAACATCCGGTAGCAGCGCAGGTGCGCATCCTCGATGACCTCGGGGAAATTGCCGACCGGCTGGTGGGCATGCACGCCGAAGAGCAGGGTGATGGGTTGGATCATTGGGACTCCGTGCGAATCATTCCGTCGCCCGCCGCATGGTGCCGTCCTGCGTGGCGGCGACGCTGCCGGCGGAGATGGGCACTTCGAGTTCGGCCGGCGGAGTGAGTTTCAGCAGCCGGTAGAGGTTCGCCAGGTTGTGGCGGTAGAGCCGATCGAAGCTCGCCACGGCCGGCGCCGGGTTGTAGTCGCCGAACCACCAGAACCAGTCGGAGCTCTCGCAAATGGCGAGCTGCGCCTGTGCGGCGGCGCTCTCTTGCGGGTCGAGCCGCCCGCTGCCCATCACCATGTCGTAGCTGTGCTTCGCCTCGCAGAGCAGGTCCCAGGCGCGGTTCTTGTCGGCGTCGCCGATCCAGGTCGACAGCGTGCCGTATACCCAGCTGCCCGCCGTCAGCTGCGGCAGGACGGAGGCCGCCGGCGGAGCGTCGCGCGCGACGATCTCGCCGTAGGTGGTGGTGCGGATCGACGGATGATTCTCCAGCAGCGCGTAGAGGTCGTCGAAGAAATAGTAGGCGTTGTAGGGGTAGTGCTCCCAGGCGTTCTCGCCGTCGAGCACGACGCCGACGATCGGCGTCTCGCCGGGTGCGGCCTGCGAGAGGATCAATTCCAGCTGGCCGACGAAGTGGCGCGCCGCGTCGCGGCCATGCCACTTGGCGTACTCGAAGCCGATCATGTCCGACAGCCGTTCGTCGCGGAAGAACAGCGCGAGTCCTGGCGCTTCGGCGATTTGCCAAGGCCGGTAGGCGGCGCGCTCGGTCGCCAGGCCGGCGGCGCGGAGACTGTTGCGCAGCACGCCCTCGCCGCTGGCGAGCCAACGATTGCCATGCAGCGCGAACAGCGCGGCCAGCGAAGCGGACACCGCGCCCTCGGCGGGCCACATGCCGTTCGGCGGAGCGCCGAAGCGCTGCGCGTGGCTGGCGCGGGCATCCTCGATGTGGGCTTCGAGCCGCGAGCGGCCGCCCGGATAGTTGCCGCTTTCGGGCAGCGGCGCCTCCGGCTGGCTCTCGCGCGCCGCCGCGAAATCGAGCAGCAGCGGGCCGAGCGGATGCGTATGGGGCGTCGCCGAGAGTTCGATCTGGCCGCGCTCCAGCAGCGCGCGATAGCGGGGCACCAGGCCCTTCATGGTGGTGCAGACCCAATCGAGCAGCCGCCGGCGATCGTCGAGCGTGTAGCCCTGCCCCTTGGTCATCAGATCGGCGAGCAGCGGCTGGCGCCGCCGCTCCGTCTCGCCGGACCAGGCGAGGAAATACCAGGTGACGAGATCGGCGTAGAAGGCACCCGACAGGTAGGCCAGCGTTGCGTCACCGTCCTTGAGGAACTGCCCATGCAGCTTGTGCAGCCGCAGGTAGTGGGGGAAGGGCGCCAGCATGGTGGTGTGGTTGCTGCGGAAGCACGCCTCCAGCAGCAGCCGCCGGTCGGGCATCGAGAGGTGGTCGAGGTCGGGCTCCACCAGCAGCCGCAGCAGCGGGTCGCGGAAGTGGCCTGAATCGATCTGCTCGCTGTAATCGTCGATCTGGTCGAGCAGCACCGGGACGAAGTTCACCACGGCACGGACCTTCGGATGGCGCTCGAGGTGGGCGGCCATGTCCGAGTAGTCCTTCAGCGCATGCAGCATCACCCAGGGCAGCACGAACTCGCCGGTGATGCGATCGCGGTAGTCCGGCTGATGCATGTGCCAGAGCAGGACGAGGTCTAGGTGCGGGGTGTTCGGCATGTCAGTGTGGTTGCTGCGGTAGCGGGCTAGCGACCCGCCGAGGGCGACGGGGGAGTGCCGACGCTCCGTGTCCCCCGGCGCCGAAGATCGAGAGGCCGGCGCCTCCTCCTTTACCTGCGCGTCGGCACTCCTCCGCCACCCGCGGCTCGACGGTTTTCCAGCTCGGCTGCCACGGTTCATGGGCCGGCGGGGTGCCCTGCTGCACGCAGGTAAAGGAGGAGGCGGACGCCTCATCGTTCTTGTCCGCCGGGGGACACGGAGTGCAGCAGGGCACCCTGCCGGCCCGAACGCGCGTCACTGAGGAAGTCATCGTATGTGATGCACCTGCTGGCCCAGCATCTCCGGCGTCACCAGCGTCACGCCGCCCTCGCTCACGTAGAAGCGCTTGCTGTCCTCCTCGCGGTCGAAGCCGATTTTCATCCCGGGAGGAATGCGGCAGTACTTGTCGAGCACCACGCGGCTAAGCTGCGCGCCGCGTCCGATATCGCAGCGGGGCAGCACCACCGAATCCTCGACCACGGCATGGCTATGCACCATGACGCGCGAGAACAGCAGCGAGCGCCGCACCGAGCCGCCGCTGATGACGTTGCCGCCCGACACCATCGAGTCGATCGCCTGGCCGCGGCGGTCGTCGTCGTCGAAGACGAACTTCGCCGGCGGCAGCTGCTCCTGGTAGGTCCAGATCGGCCACTCCTCGTCGTAGAGGTTGAGTTCCGGCGTCACCTTCGTGAGTTCCATGTTCGCTTCCCAGTAGGCGTCGATGGTGCCGACGTCGCGCCAGTAGGGAATGCCGGACTCGCCCATGCCGACGCAGCTCTCGCCGAAGTTGTGGGCGTAGGCGCGGTAGTTCTTCACGGCATGCGGCACCACGTTCTTGCCGAAGTCGTGCTCGGACTTCGGGTCGTCGCGGTCGCGGCAGAGGACCTCGAAGAGGAAGCCCGCGTTGAAGATATAGACGCCCATGCTGGCGAGCGAACGATCGGGCGCGCCGGGGATGGTCGGCGGATCGGCGGGCTTCTCGACGAAGTCGACGACGCGCTTGTACTCGTCGACCTCCATCACGCCGAAGGCGCTCGCATCCTTGCGCGGCACGTCGAGGCAGGCGATGGTGACGTCGGCTTGCGTCTGCACGTGCTGCGCCAGCATGCGGCCGTAATCCATCTTGTAGATGTGGTCGCCGGAGAGCACCAGCACGTAGCGCGGCTTGTGCCGGCGGATGACGTCGAGATTCTGGTAGACCGCGTCGGCAGTGCCGAGATACCAGTCGTTGCCGACCTGCTGCTGCGCCGGCAGGAGTTCGATGAATTCGGCGAAGCGGCCGTCGAGGAAGCTCCAGCCGCGCTGCAGATGATGGATCAGGCTTTGCGCCTTGTATTGGGTGGCCACGCCGATGCGGCGGATGCCCGAGTTCACGCAATTGGAAAGCGTGAAGTCTATGATGCGGAACTTGCCGCCGAATGGAACCGCCGGCTTCGAACGCCAATCCGTCAGTTGCATCAGGCGGCTGCCGCGTCCGCCGGCCAATACGATGGCGAACGTCGAGCGCGTCAGGTGGCTGACGAAACGGCCGTAAGAGGCTGCGGGATCGTTCAGGTGCAACTCCTGCTGCATGGGTTTGTCCTCCATTCGCTGTAGCTACAATAACTTCAAACCAGAGAAAGTGCACGCATGCAAACCGCTTCGGATCACGACCTCTATCTCTTCGGGCAGGGCACCAACTACCAATCTTATCGACTGCTCGGTGCCCATGTCGGCAACG
>DASVZI010000103.1:0-9187 GCA_036391735.1 Rhodocyclaceae bacterium | reverse complement strand
GTTCCGGTTCTAGGCGAGGCGTAGTCTCAACTTTGAAGTGCAACAAATCTTAGGACCCGTCACAATTCGGCGCGCGCCACCTTGAGGAGGGCTTTCTTTGGCTAGACCGCTCTGGCTTCTCGTCGCCAGTCCAAGCATCCTTCTGGCTCTCGCGTGGCTGGGAGGGTTGCTGCCCGGTGCAAGCCTCGGCGCATTCATGCTCTATGGCGTCGTTCTCGTCGTCGTCGGCGCGCTTACCAGGCAATGAAGGCGTGGGCTGGCCGAGGTCCAACCCTGCGCTGCGACAGCGAATCCTGCATTTGCAACTGGCGGAGAACGTCGGACGCCGGTTCAGGATTCTGGACCATCCGCTTCCCGAGCATGGAGGCTTTGAACGCCTGGTTTGCATCGCAGGCCTACCAGTCGCTCATCCCGATCCGCGAGCGCGCAGCGGAAATGATCTTGTTGTCCTACGAGGAACCGTTATGATTACAGCACTCGTCCAATTCAGGCTCCCGCAGCCCATCACCCTCGAAGCCGCGCGCGCAGCGTTCTCCGCCAGCGCGCCGAAGTACCGGGACGTCCCCGGCCTCATTCGCAAGTACTACGTCTTGTCGCCGGACGGCGGAACGGCGGGCGGGGTTTACCTTTGGCGATCCCGGGAGGATGCCGAGCGTCTCTATACCGACGAGTGGCGGAAGTTCATCCTGGACAAGTACGGGGCCGAACCGTCGGTCGCCTATTTCGAGACGCCTGTCGTGGTGGATAACGCGGCCGGCACGATCGCCCCCGTATAATCCATCGGTCATTTGACCGATGGGGGGATCAGCCGATGGCGCCAGCGAAACCTGACTGGATGACCTTGACGGTGGTTTGCGCCACCGACCGCGACGGGCTTTCGGCGGAAACCGCCTTTGTCCTGCGGGACATGATGCTGGCGGCGGCGCCGCTGGAATTCCACTTCCTGCCCGGCTCCTTCATGGCCTTCTTCAGCGGCGACGAGGATGGGCTCAGGCGCGGCGAACTGCTCGCCGGCGATATCCACAGCCGCTTCGCGGCGCTCGGCGTCCACTCGCTCGGCGTCGCCGTCGAGCAGGGGCCCTGCAACGTGACGCAGGACGGGCAGGGCCATTTCACCTCCAATCCTACGGGCGAAACCGTGGAGCGCGCGATGCGCGGCGCGGTGTTCGGGCGCGAGAAGCTCTAGCCGGGCCGCTGCGCGCGGCAAGACCGGCGACGAGGGTCAGCGGTCGCCGCCGTGCCAGCCGCCGCGGCGATCGGGTTCGCGGTAGTCGCGGCCGCGATCTTCGTGATGCTCGTGGCGCTCGTGTTCGCGATGTTCCTCGCGCCAGTGGCGCTCTTCGTGCCAGCGCTCGGGCTGCCACGTCCAACTCGGCCCGCTTTGTATCCACATGCCTGGTGCGTAGATGTAGCCGGGGCGCTGCGCCATCCAGCGGCCCTGCACCCAGACGTAGCGGTAGCCGTCCCAGGTCCAGTAGCCGGGCGCCCAAACGAAGCCCGGGCGCGGCGCGGGGATCATCTCGTAGGGGGCGGGGGGCGGCGGCGTGCCGATCTGCACGCCGATGGACACGCCGGCGTCGGCGACCCGAAGGCCGAAGCTGTCCGCCCGGGCGGGAAGGGAGGCGGCGAGCGCGAGGGCGAAGCCGGCGGCGATGAATGCGATCTTCTTCATGGTGTTTCTCCTGTGTCGACGGCGGGGCCGTCGGAGCGATTAACGCGGCGAAGACCCTCGCGTTGAACGGGGACACAAATGGTTGCAATTGCCTCTATGATGCGGTGAGCGCGGCGGCGTGCCGCGCGAGCGATAGGCACCTCGACAACAAGGAGAAACCATGAAGCGCGCCCTCGTTGCCGCCGCCCTGTGCGGCGCGATCACCGCCCATGCGGCCGGATTCACCCTCGCGAGCCCGGACATCCGCGCCGGCGGCACCATCCCCAAGAGCTTCGAGTTCAACGGCTTCGGCTGCTCGGGCGACAACAAGTCGCCGGCCCTCAAGTGGACCGGTGCGCCCGAAGGCACCAAGAGCTTCGCGCTCACGGTATACGACCCGGATGCGCCGACTGGCTCCGGCTGGTGGCACTGGGTGGTCGTCAATCTTCCCGCGACGACGACCGAACTGCCGGCGGACGCGGGCGCCGCGGACGGCAAGGGCCTGCCTGCGGGCGCCGCGCAGATCCGCAGCGACTACGGCCAGCGCGCCTGGGGCGGCGTCTGTCCGCCGGCCGGAGACCGGCCGCACCGCTACATCTTCACCGTCTACGCGCTGAAAGCCGAGAAGCTCGACCTGCCCGCCGATGCCACGGCCGCGCTGGCGGGATTCATGATCCACGCCAACGAGATCGGCAAGGCGAGCTTCACGGCGAAGTACGGCCGCCCGAAGTAAGCAGCTCGCGCAGCACATAAGGCAGGATGCCGTCGTGGCGGTAGTAGTCCGCCTCGATCGGCGTGTCGATGCGGGCGGTGAGCGGCAGCTCGAGCCGCCCGCCGTCGCGGCGCGTCACGATGAGCCGCACTTCCTGGCGCGGCTGCACGCCGCCGTCGAGCCCGACCACCGCGAACTCCTCGTCGCCGTGCAGGCTTAGCGTCTCGACGCTGTCGTCGCCCTGGAACTGCAGCGGCAGCACGCCCATGCAGACGAGATTGGAGCGATGGATGCGCTCGAAGCTGCGGGCGATGACGGCCTGGACCCCCAACAGCCGCGTGCCCTTGGCCGCCCAGTCGCGGCTCGAGCCGGTGCCGTATTCCTCGCCGGCGAAGATCAGCAGCGGCGTGCCGCGCTCGACCTGGCGCATCGCCGCGTTGAAGATCGTGGTCGTCGCGCCTTCCGGTTCCAGCAGGGTGACGCCGCCCTCGACGCGGGTGCCGTCGGGCCGCGGGGGCACCATGCGGTTGACCAGTCGCACATTGGCGAAGGTGCCGCGCATCATGACGCGATGGTTGCCGCGGCGCGCGCCGTAGCTGTTGAAGGCGAGCGGCTCGACTCCGTGCTCCTGCAGCCAGAGGCCGGCGGGCGAATCGGCCCGGATGCTGCCGGCGGGGCTGATGTGATCGGTGGTGACGGAGTCGCCGAACACCGCCAGGGCGCGCGCGTGCCGGATGTCGCCGCGCGGCTGCGGCTGCATGGCGAAGTCGCGGAAGAATGGCGGCTCCGCGATGTAGGTCGAGTCCTCCCATTCGTAGACCTGGCCCGTCGGCGCCGGGATGTCGTTCCACAGCGGGTTGCCGACAGCGACGTCGCGGTAGAGGTCGCGATACATCTGCGGGTCGCTCGCATGGCGCATCGCCTGCGCGATTTCCTCGTCGGTCGGCCAGAGGTCGGCCAGCAGCACCGGCTTGCCGTCATCGTCGCGACCGAGCGGTTCGTGTGCGAGATCCCCCGTGACGCGGCCGGCGAGGGCGAAGGCGACCACCAGCGGCGGGCTCATCAGGAAGTTGGCCTTGATGGCGGGATGAATGCGTGCCTCGAAGTTGCGGTTGCCGGAGAGCACGGCCGCGCAGATGAGGTCGTGGGCGCCGATCGCCTCTTCCAGCGGCGCTGCCAGCGGCCCGGCGTTGCCGATGCAGGTGGTGCAGCCGTAGCCGACCAGGCGGAACCCGAGCCGCTCGAGATCGGCCAACAGGCCGGCCCGCTCGAGGTAGGCGGTGACGGCGCGCGAGCCCGGTGCCAGCGAGGTCTTGATGTGCGGGCCGACGCGCAGCCCGCGCGCCAGGGCCTTGCGCGCGAGCAGGCCGGCGGCCAGCATGACGCCCGGGTTCGAGGTGTTGGTGCAGGAGGTGATCGCCGCGATCAGGATGTCGCCGTGCCCGATGTCGCCCTCGTTCCTCGCCGGAACGGCGGTCTCCATGCCGCGGCGATCGTGCTCGACCATCTCTTCCTCGTTGCGCGCGGTACCGGTGGGCGCGGGGTCCTGGTGCGCCGGTACGCTGACGCCCTGGGCCGCGGGCGCGAGCGGAAAGCGCCAGCCGAGCTGGGCCGCGGGCTTGCCGTAGCCGTTTGCCGCGGCGGGCGCCGAGAACAGCTCGGCGAAGCGGCGGCCGAGCTCGGGCAGGTCGATGCGGTCCTGCGGCCGCTTGGGCCCGGCCACGGAGGACCGCACTGCCCCGATGTCGAACTCGATCACCTCGCTGTAGTCGATGGCGCCGGGTTGCGGCATGCCGAAGAGCTGCTGGGCCTGCCAGTACGCGCGGAAGGCGTCGACCTCCTCGGCGCTGCGGCCGGTGTTCTCGAGGTAGCGGGCCGTGGCCTCGTCCGGAGGGAAGAAGCCCATGGTTGCGCCGTATTCGGGCGCCATGTTGCCGATGGTCGCACGGTCGGGCACCGACAGCGAGGCGGCACCCTCGCCGAAGAACTCGACGAACTTGCCCACTACGCGGGCGCGGCGCAGCCGCTCGGTGAGCGCGAGCACCAGGTCGGTGGCGGTCACGCCCGGGCCGAGCCGCCCCGCGAGGTGCACCCCGACGACGTCGGGCGTGAGGAAATAGACGGGCTGGCCGAGCATGCCGGCTTCGGCCTCTATGCCGCCGACGCCCCAGCCGACTACGCCGAGGCCGTTGATCATGGTGGTATGGGAATCGGTGCCGACCAGGCTGTCGGGATAGTAGAGGCTGCCGTCGCGGCAGACGCCGCGCGCCAGGCGCTCGAGGTTCACCTGGTGCACGATGCCCATGTCGGGCGGCACCACGCGGAAGCGGTCGAAGGCCTGCATGCCCCACTTGATGAAGCGGTAGCGCTCGCCGTTGCGCTCGAATTCGCGCTCCATGTTGCGGCGGAAGGCATCCGGCTCGCGGAAGTAGTCGACCTGCACCGAATGGTCGATCACGAGGTCGACCGGCACCCGCGGCTCGACGATGGTCGGGTCGGCGCCGAAGCGCTTGGCCGCGCTGCGCATGGCGGCAAGATCGCACAGCAGCGGCACCCCGGTGAAGTCCTGCAGCAGGATGCGCGCGACGACGAAGGGGATCTCCGCGCTGCGCGGCCCATTCGGCTGCCAGTTGGCCAACTCGCGCACGTGGTTTGCGGTGATGCGCTGGTCGTCGCAGTTGCGCAGCACCGACTCGAGCACGATGCGCAGCGATACCGGCAGGCGCGAGACACGGCCGATGCCGGCGGCCTCCAGGGCCGGAAGCGAGCAGAACTTGCCCGGCGGCCCGGAGGTCAACGTGAATTCATGGAGCGTGTCGGGCAGCGGCATGGCGGGTCCTTCCGCAACGGCGGCATATCAGCATAGACCAGCGCGGGAGCGATTCGGTTGCCGGTTCCCGGCGGCGGAAACGAGGCGATATGGGCGAGACGCGCAGAGAACGTGATTCCTTCGGCGAGATCGCCGTCCCCGCGGAACGGTTGTGGGGCGCGCAGACGCAGCGTTCGCTCGAGCACTTCCGCATCTCGACCGAGCGCATGCCGGTCGGGTTGATCCTGGCGCTGGCCTCGGTGAAGCGCGCCTGCGCGCAGGCCAACAACGAGTTCGGCCTGGTCGACGACGCAAAGGCGGATGCCATCGCGGCGGCCGCCGACGAGGTGCTGGCGGGCCGCCATGCCGACGAGTTTCCGCTTTCCGTGTGGCAGACCGGCTCGGGCACGCAGACCAACATGAACATGAACGAGGTGCTCGCCAACCGAGCCTCGGAGCTGCTCGGCGGGCCGCGCGGCGAGGGCCGCCGGGTGCACCCGAACGACGACGTCAACCTCGGGCAGTCCTCCAACGACGTCTTCCCGACGGCGATGCACGTGGCTGCCTCGGTGGCGCTGACGGAACAGCTGCTGCCGGCGCTGCGCCGTCTGCGCGCGACGCTGGGAGAGAAGTCGGTGGCCTTCGCCGCCATCGTCAAGATCGGCCGTACCCACCTGCAGGACGCGACGCCGCTCACCCTGGGACAGGAGTTCTCGGGCTACGCGGCGCAGCTCGACATCGCCGAACGCGCCATCATGGAAACCCTGCCGCCGCTGCGCCAGCTCGCCATCGGCGGCACCGCGGTCGGCACCGGACTCAACGCGCATCCCGAGTTCGGGGCGCGCGTCGCCGCGCTGCTGGCGCTGCGGCACGAGCTGTCGTTCGCATCCGCCGACAACAAGTTCGCCGCGCTGGCCGGACACGAGCCGCTGCTGTTCGCGCACGGCGCGCTGCGCACGCTGGCCGCGGCGCTGACCAAGATCGCCAACGACATTCGCTGGCTGGCCTCGGGACCGCGCTGCGGGCTCGGCGAGATCGGCCTGCCGGAGAACGAGCCGGGCAGTTCGATCATGCCGGGCAAGGTGAACCCGACCCAGTGCGAGGCGCTGGTCATGGCCTGCTGCCAGGTGTTCGGCAACGACGCGGCGATGGCGATCGCCGGCGCCGGCGGGCAGCTGGAACTCAATACCTACAAGCCGCTGCTGATCCACGCCTTTCTCCAGAGCGCGCGGCTGCTGGCCGACGGCATGGCGAGCTTCGAGACCTACTGCGCGCGCGGCATCGTCGCCAACGAGGACCGCATCGCCGACCTGGTCGGCCGCTCGCTGATGCTGGTGACGGCGCTGGCGCCGCATATCGGGTACGACCGCGCGGCGGAGATCGCGCGGCGCGCGCATCGCGACGGCGTGACGCTGAAAGAGGCCGCACTCGCGCTCGGCTATGTCAGCGGCGCGGACTTCGACCGCTGGGTGGTGCCGGCCGGAATGCTCCATGCCGGCGGCCGCTAGCGGGAAGGCGCGGGGGCCGGTATAGTCTCGCGGACATCCGCCGAGACCACGCAGACTCGCCCATGCAGACCGATTTGGCCGACTTCATCCGCGATACGCCGGACGGCAGGGAGGCGGACCGGATCCTGCGCAAGTGCGTGCATTGCGGCTTCTGCACCGCGACCTGCCCGACCTACCAATTGCTCGGCGACGAGCTCGATGGCCCGCGCGGGCGCATCTACCTCATCAAGGAAATGCTCGAGGGCGGCGAGGCGAGCGACAAGACCCAGCTGCACCTCGACCGCTGCCTGACCTGCGGCGCCTGCGAGACGACCTGCCCCTCCGGCGTCGACTACGTGCGGCTGCTCGACATCGGGCGCGCGGTGGTCGAGCGCAAGGTGCCGCGGCCGGCCGCCGACAATGCCAAGCGCTACCTGCTGAGGAACTTCGTCACCCAGGCCTCCTGGTTCGGCCCGGCCCTCCGTGCGGGCCGCTGGCTGCGCCCGCTGCTGCCGGCGGCGCTGCGCGGCAAGGCGGCGCCGGTGCGGGCGCCGGGCGCACGGCCGCCGGCTCGCCACGGCCGCCGCATGCTGCTGCTCGAAGGCTGCGTGCAGCCGGCCATGGGACCCAACATCAACGCGGCGGCGGCTCGGGTGTTCGACCGCATCGGGATTTCGCTGGTTTCGGCGCCGCAGGCCGGCTGCTGCGGCGCGATGCGCCATCATCTCGGCGACGCCGAAGGCGCGCGTGCGGAGGCGCGGCGCAACATCGACGCCTGGTGGCCGCTGCTGGAGGCCGACGGCGAGGCGGTGGTGATGACGGCGTCGGGCTGCGGCAGCCAGGTGCGCGAGTACGGCCATCTGCTGCGCGACGATCCGCGCTATGCCGCGAAGGCGGAACGCGTCGCCGCCCTGACGCGCGACGTCGGCGAAGCGCTGGCGGCGGAATCCGATCGGCTGCTGCCGCTGCTGGCGCAGGCGCGCGAGCGGCACGGCCGGCGGCGCATCGCCTATCATGCGCCTTGCACCTTGCAGCATCGCCTGCGCGTGCGAGGCCTGCCCGAGCAGCTGCTGACGGCGGCCGGCTACGAGTTGAGCCCGGTGGCGGACGCGCACCTGTGCTGCGGCTCGGCCGGTACTTATTCGCTGCTGCAGCCGGACCTGGCGGTGCGGCTGCGCGACAACAAGCTGGCGGCGCTGTGCGCCGGCGAGCCGCTGGGCATCGCCAGCGCGAACATCGGCTGCATCGCTCACCTGCAGTCCGGGACGCGGCTGCCGGTGCGCCACTGGATAGAACTGCTGGACGACAGGATGGACCCGACATGAGGACGAACCGGACATGAGGAACCGGAAATGACGATAGACGCCGAGAAGGCGATGAAGGAACTGGTGGCGAAGGGCATCAAGATCCCGCCCCAGCCCAAGGTGCTGCTCGAGCTGCGCGAGGCGCTGGCCGACGACGACTACGACGTGCGCACGCTGGCGCGCATCATCTCGGCCGACCCGGGCATCACCGCGATGCTGTTCAAGGCAGCGCGCTCGCCGGTGTTCGGGCGCGGCAAGAAGTTCGATGCGCTCGACCAGGTCATCATGGTGGTGGGTGTGAAGCAGACCTTCAACCTGGTGCAGGCGATGGCGCTTTCTGCCGCCGTGTCCGACGGTACCCGCAAGGCCTTCGAGATCTTCTGGACGCGTTCGCAGGAGGTGGCGCAACTGGCCGCCCTGATCGCCGCCGATCGCGTCTCTGTATGCAACGTCTTCCCCGACCAGGCGTACATGGCGGGCATCTTCCACGAATGCGGCGTGCCGGTGCTGATGCAGCGCTTTCCCGACTATTGCCGCACGCTGAAGCTCGAGCACAGCTGCTGCTGGCCCAACCTGGCCGAGGAGGATGCGCGCTACCAACTGGACCACACCAGCGTCGGCTACCTGGTCGCCAAGCACTGGAATCTCCCCGACTTCGTCTGCGCGGCGATCCAGTACCACCACGAGATGCCGCGCAGCGAACTCGGCGCGACCACGACGCTGGTGGCGATCCTGCAGCTGGCGATCCACTTCTACCACGTCATGATGGAGGTCGAGGACCCGCTGTGGCCGATCATCCGCCGCTTCGTGCTCGAGGAACTCGGCATCCACGCCGACGGCGAGCAGGAGTACTTCGAGGAGATCCACGAGCGCTTCCTCGAGCAGCAGCAATGACGGCAGCCGTCGCGGGCGACAACTTCGCCGTCGCGTGCTGCGGCCGCTGGGCCGCGGACCGGGCGCGCTTCGCGCTCCACTGCACCGACGCCGCGGGACGGGATGCAGGGTGGAGCTTCTGGGACGTGCAGCGCGAGGCGAACCGCTTTTCCAATGTCCTGGGCGCCGCCGGCGTGATGCGCGGCGACCGCGTCGCGCTGCTGCTGCCGCCCTGCGCGGAGGCGGCGGCGCTGCTGGTGGCCTGCTGGCAGATGGGCGCGACGGCGATGCCATTGTCACCGCGGCGCTCCGCCGGCGAACTCGAAGGCGCGGTGGCCGAGGCGCGCGTCG
>DASVZI010000102.1:0-4838 GCA_036391735.1 Rhodocyclaceae bacterium | reverse complement strand
ATGCGGTGGGAAGTCGCTTCGATGCTCGCCGCCAGTTCTGCCATGACGGCACGATGCTAGCCATGCGGCGCGCCGCGGAAAATGAGGTGCGTCAAGCGCCGCCGACGCGGGCGGCGTTCAGGTCGACAGCGACCTGCCCAGATTGCGCTCGACGGATTCGATCTTCGACTTCAGCCGGCCGGCGCTGCCGGCGCGGAAGTCGACCTTGATCTGGGTGGCGACGCGATTGCAGTCCTTCTGCATGGCGTCGAAGCAGCGCGTCACGACGCTCATCACCTCGTCCCATTCCCCCTCGATGATGGTGCCCATGGGCGTGAGCTGGTAGGGAAGCCCGCTGCGGTCGATGATGTCGAGCGAGCGAGCCACGTAGGCGCTGACGCTCTCGCCCTTGTCGGTCGGGTACATCGAGAATTCGAGCAGCACCATTTCGTCGTCTCCTCAGGGTTGAGCCAGGAACCGGCCGCCCAGTTCCGCCAGGCTGAGCACGATCTCGAACAGGATCAGGCCGATCACGTACCACTCCAGCTTGCGCAACTGCTTGTTGTCCCACACGTCGGCAAGGGTCTGGGCGGTGTCGGAAATGAGGTTCAGCTTGCGGTCGAGCGCCGATTGCCGCTCGCTCAGTTCGTATTCGTCTTCCAGACTGGCGAAGAAGCCGCCGAGTTCCGGATGCTCCCACAGCGTCTCGGGCCGGTCGCCGATCTCGGCGCGGCCGACCATGCGATGGGCGATCAGCAGCAGGTGGCCGATTTTCGAGAGCAGCATCTTGGAGCCGGCGCGCACCTTGCCGCTGGTCGCCAGTTCCTGGGCCAGCGGCTCGATCTTGTCGAACTCGCCCGCCACGCGCTTCTCGTAGAGCGAGAGGACAAGATGCTTGCTGAGGGCATCGGCGACCAGCTGCAGTTTCTCCAGAGTGACGGTGTCGAGCGAGACGACGCCACCCTGCACGGCGGGACCCGGCTGGCCCTGGCGAATCTCGACCTCGTCGATCTCCGGCTCCGCATAGGGATTGGTGAGCAGCGCCTTGATCGATTCGACGAAGCGAACTTCGTTGGGACTCGTCACGCCGAACAGCACGACCACACCGTAGCGGAACAGCACCGCGATGCCGCCGTCCGGGTCGACCTCGACGGTCAGCGGCGTGGTCGCCAGGCAATCGGCGATCTTGAAGGCGCGCAGGTCGATGCGGTCGCCGAGCAGCAGCGCGCGGGCCTTGAGGGTTTGGCGGGATTGCAGCGCGATGGTCATTGCCTGTGCCGAGGGATCGATGGCGACAAATCATACCGGCATTCCCAGGCAGGGCGGCGCCGCCAGCCGCGTCGGGTTGCCAATAACCATGTCGAATGGATAGACTGCGGGCCCGATCACGGCATGCGTCCGTGGAATTCGCAGGAGATTGGGGACATGACGTCCGCTCTTCGCTGTGCAGTCTTCTCCCTCCTCATGGCGCTCGTTCCAGCCTGCGTCCAAGCGGCGTCCGATCGCGCCACCGACGACGCATTCGCCGCGCTGCTCACCCTGTCCGCACCCGAGCAGGACACGGCTCAATGGGACATCCCCGTTCCCGAGGACTTCGACGGGCAATCCGAAACGGCCTTGATCGCCTACCTGGCGAAGAAGAAGAGGGCCGGCGCGGATTTCAACGCCTATCGGCACTTCGGCACCTTGCTCCACCACGCGATCCGCGCCGGCAAGCTCAAGACCGCGGCCTGGCTGCTCGAGAACGGTGCCGATCCGCGCAAGACGCTGAAGGGCAGCAACGAAGACGCGCTGGCGCTCAGCCTGCGCTTCAAGCGCAACGCGCTGGCGCGGCAGCTGCAGGAACGCTACGGGCTCGAGCCGCCGGCTGCCGCGCCGAGCAAGGCGGCGCCGCAGGCGCAGGGGGAGACGCTGCCGGCCGGGATCTCGTCGGAAGCGGACATCGCCGCCGCGCGGATGTTCCTGCTGCAGACTTCGTGGGCGACGACCAGTCCCGGCCTGACGCCGGCCGCGACGAAGGCGGCGCAGGATCGCCTGGCGAAATGGAAGGCTTTCGCCGCCCGGCAGCCGGCCCAGGCCATGGCGCAGGTGCTCGACGACGATGTCGCGATCGGCGCCCTGGTGCGCGTCCATGCGCGCTCGCCGCGCGATCTCGACAAGGCCCTCGCCGCCTTGCCGCCCGAACTGCTCAAGCGCCGCGGCGCCGCGGCCGCCGCGATGCTGGCGTCGCTCGCGAGGGTGGACATTGCCGACAAGAATCCGAAGCGGGAATACTGGGTTCCCGCCGACTCCTGGCGCGTGCTGTGGCGGCATGTCGGCCGGCCCGTCGCCTATGGCGAATCGCATGGCCTGGCCGGACGGGTGCAACCGGAATTGTGGCCGGAACTCTTCGCCAGCGGCTATGCCGACCGCGATGCACGGAGCGCACTCGGCTGCCTGGTCAACCAGATCGGCGCCAAGGATCTGCAGTCGATCTGGCCCTCGCTCGAGGCGCAGTTTCCGGACCTGCGCGACGTCGCTGCCCGCATGGTGCTCGACCACGTGCGCATGGCGGGCGCCGAGTTCTGCTGGTCCTGGAATGACGACGAGACCGCCCAGAAGCTGTCGTTCCTGATTTCCCGTGGGGTTACGGGACCGGTGAAGGGCATCGTCGAGCGGGACCTGCAATATCGGTCGGCGGCTTTCCTCACCGCCATGAAGCCTTTCCGCGCCGAAAGCCGGCCGACGGCGAAGCCCAGGCTCGTCGAGGTCGGCCACAAGTGCCGGTTCACGCCGAGCGACGCCTGGTATCACGAGCTGCTGACGAATGCGACCACCGTGGAGGGACTCGCGATCGAAACCGTGCAACTGATCGAACTTCCCGGCGAAGCCGAGTGCGCCTTGCTGGTGGGCGGCTTCTTCAGTCTCTCGAGCGAGCCGACGGACAGCTTCACCGGGCCCGAGGACAACCCGGTCCCCTCGTGCCCCGATCCGGCGGGCGGCTACCAGGTCCTGCGCGAGGAGCGCGGCCATATCGTGCGCTTCGACACGGACATGACGCGCGCGACGGGCGGGACCGTCCTGACGCGCGTGCGCGACGCGGCGTCCGGCCGCTACTACTACCTGCGCGACGGTGGCGGGCTCGGCCGCTGCGAGAGCCGCCTGCGGCTGCCGATGGCCTTCGAGTGGGCCGCGGCGCAGCGCGGACCGGCGCTGAAGGCGGTTACGGGTCACGCGATCGAGGACGTCCTGTTCGATCAATGCCGCGCCGTCGAAAACGGCGTGTACTGCGACGGCATTGCGAGTCTGCAGTTCGAGCAGGACGCGGCGGCGACTCCGCCTCCCGCCGACGGCTTCAGCGGGATGGACTATCGCCCATTTCTCAAGACCTACTGGGCCGTCCGCTACGACGAATACCAGGCCGCCATCCTCGCCCTCGACAAGCCCAGGCTGAAAACCTTGCAGCAAGGCGGGATTCCGGGGGACTGGACCGCGGACGCCATCCGCCGCGTCGGCGCGTCGACACTCCCGCTCGCCGAAAAGCGCAAGCGCATTGCCTGGATCTTCTACGATCGCCGGCAGCTCGCGCGTGCCCTCGACAGCGACATGACGGAAGGACTGCTGGACTGGCTGCCGCGCGAAGACTGGGGGCCGCTGCTCGCCGTCCTCTCCGAGCAGGGCATCAACGTCCGCAGGTTGCGCCAGCTCGCGGAGGAGAAGGGCCTGTCCCGGCTGGCCTGCGATCTCGACCACGCCCAGGGCCTGATCTGCGGCGAAAACTGGGGACGGCGCTAGCCCGGTCTCCCGCGTCTTGACGACAGTCAAGGAAGCGCGAATTCCCGACGCCTAAAGTCGGACATGCTGCGATGCGCAGCATGATGACAAGGCGGCAGGCAATGAACGCAGCGCAGTTGGCATTGGTTTCGGACGAGCCGGGGCAGCTCCCCGCCTCGGCGGGCGCCCGGGCACTCCACCCGCCCGGCGACCTCGCGATCTGGGTGTTCATTCTCGCGGAACTGCTCGCCTTCGGCGCCTTCTTCGCGATGTATGCGTTCACGCGCATGCACAACGTCGCGCTGTTCGACGAGATGCAACTGACGCTCGACCGCCGCGCCGGCGCCATCAACACCTTCCTGCTGATTACCGCGAGCTGGTGCGTGGCGCGCGCCGTCGCGGCGATCAAGCTCGACCGTACCGCCGCCAGCTACCGCTGGCTCGCCTGGGGCATCGTCTGCGGTTTCGGCTTCGTCGTGGTGAAGATATTCGAGTACCACGCCAAGCTGTCGCTCGGCATCAACCTGGCGACCAACACGTTCTACATGTTCTACCTGTCGCTGACCTTCTTCCATTTCATGCACGTGCTGCTCGGCCTGGCGATCCTGTTGGCGGTGTGGTTGAAGGCGCGGCGCGGCGGCTACTCGGCGGACGATCATCATGGCATGGAGACCGGCGCTTCTTACTGGCACATGGTCGACCTGGTGTGGGTGGTGCTGTTCCCGCTGGTCTACGTGATGAGGTGATGGCGATGAATGCAGGCAGGCTCGATTTCTTCTGGCTGGCGCTGGTCGCCGGCACGGCAATCACCTGGGGACTGGGCGAGTCCGGCGCCGCCGGTCGGGCGGTGGTACTCGGCATGCTGGCCATCGCGGGGGTGAAGGGCATCTGGATCGTGCGCGAGTTCATGGGCTTGCGCCGCGTCAAGTTCATGTGGCCGGGGCTGGTGATAGGGTGGCTGCTGCTGGTCTTGGCGATCATTGCTGGGACGTATTGGAAAGGACAAGTTTGATATTCGCATCGCTTAAGTGGGCCGACGGGGTGCCCTGCTGCGCTCCGTGTCCCCCGGCGGACAAGGGCGATACGGCGTCCGCCTCCTCCTTTAC
>DASVZI010000101.1:0-10891 GCA_036391735.1 Rhodocyclaceae bacterium | reverse complement strand
TGCCTTCGCCTCGCCGCCGAACTTGCTCGACAGCACCGTCGTGATCGCCGCCGTCAGCGTCGTCTTGCCGTGGTCAACGTGCCCGATCGTGCCCACATTCACGTGCGGCTTGGTCCGCTCAAACTTGCCTTTTGCCATGGTCGGTTACCCCAAAAATGCGCTGGTCACAAAATTCCGCCTCGCGGCGACCCAACATCACAAATAAAACCTGGTGCCCATGGGCAGGATTGAACTGCCGACCTCTCCCTTACCAAGGGAGTGCTCTACCACTGAGCTACATGGGCAAAAATCTTTCTGGAGCGGGTGAAGGGAATCGAACCCTCGTCTTAAGCTTGGAAGGCTTCAGCTCTACCATTGAGCTACACCCGCCCGCGATTCCATAACCTTCACTACTCCCTGCCGCGCTTGCCCGCGCGACAGTCACTGCAAATTCACTGGTGGAGGGGGAAGGATTCGAACCTTCGAAGGCAGAGCCGTCAGATTTACAGTCTGATCCCTTTGACCGCTCGGGAACCCCTCCGGCGAAACGCGCTATTATCTTCGGCAATAAACATCTTGTCAATGGCGATCGCGCATCGCGGAGAATGATAATGGAACTTCGCCCATCCAATCCAGCCGCCGACAATCCGATGGGCACCGACGGCTGCGAATTCATCGAGTTTGCCGCCCCCGAACCGCTCGAACTGGACCGCGTTTTCCGCGCCTTCGGCTTCCTGCCGGTCGCCCGCCACCGTTCCAAGGACGTCACCCTCTACCGGCAGGGCGGCATCAACTTCATCCTCAATGCCGAAGCCGACAGCTTTGCCCAGGCCTACGCCCGCGTGCACGGCGCCTCGATCTGCGCCCTGGCGCTGCGCGTCCATGACGCCCGCGCCGCGGCCAACCGCGCCAAATCGCTCGGCGCCGACGTGCTGCCCGGCAATGCCCGCCCCGGCGAACTCAACATCCCGGCCATCCGCGGCATCGGCGGCAGCCTGATCTACCTGGTCGACCGCTACGAGACGCCCGAGTCGCGCATCAGCCTTTACGACGTCGATTTCGTACCGATCCGCGGCGCCGAACCTCACCCGCGCGGCCAGGGCCTCGTCGGCATCGACCACCTCGGGCTTGCCGTCCATCCGGGCCGCCTGGCCACCGCGGCCGAATTCTGGGAGCGGCTGTTCTCGTTCCGCACCCCCGAGTCCGGCGAACTCGCCAGCCCCTGTGGCCGCATCCGGCTGCGCATCGCGGAGACGCCCGACGCCGACGCCTGCCACGGCGAATGCATCCATCGCATCGCCCTGGCGGCGCCCGACATCGCGGCGGTCGCGCAGCGCAGCGCCGCCATCGGCGCACTGGCGCTCGATATCGTTCAGGCCTGAGGACGCTTAGCCGTAGCCGCCCAGAGTCTCGCCGCCGCCACAGCGCCCGTCGCTACGGCATGCCAATGGCAACACGGCGGCGGCGACATCCCTTAGACTTTCGCCCTTGCCCCAACCCGGGCCCGTCGCCCGAAGATCCATCATCATGCTTGCCCGCATTTACCGCCCCATCACCGCGATTGCCGCGGTGGTCGTAGTCGGCGTCGCGATCACCTTCGGCATGCGGGGCGGCGCCCCGGTGGCCGCCGATGCGCCGGCGCCTTCTGCCCGTCCCGCCCTGACCGTTTCCGCCACACAACCCCGCCAGGAAATGCTGCCCCTGCGCATCAGTGCCAACGGCAACATCGCCGCGTGGCACGAGGCCGTGGTCGGCACCGAAGCCAACGGCCTGCGCGTCGCCGACGTCCGGGTGAATGTCGGCGACCGCGTCCGGCGCGGCCAGGTGCTCGCCACCTTCGCCGCCGCGACGACCATCGCCAGCTTCGAAGAGACCCGCGCCGCCGTCGCCGAAGCCGAGGCGACGCTGGCCGAAGCCGAGGCGAACGCCAAGCGGGCGCGCGGACTGCAGGCCAAGGGCTTTCTCAGTCCCCAGGCCATCAACCAATACCTGACGGCGGAGACCACCGCGCGCGCTCGCCTCGACGCCCAGCGCGCCGCCTTGCAGACGAAGCAGCTGCATGTCGAGCAGACGCGCGTGGTCGCCCCCGACGACGGCATCATCTCGGCGCGCAGCGTGACGGTGGGTGCAGTACTGCCCGCCGGGCAGGAGTTGTTCCGCCTGATCCGCCAGGGACGCCTCGAATGGCGCGCCGAAGTGGCGGCCCCGGATCTGGTCCGCCTCAAGCCCGGCATGGCGGCGACCGTGACGCCCGCCGGCGGCGAGGCCATTCGCGGCAGCGTGCGCATGGTCGGTCCGACGGTCGACGCGCAGACGCGCAACGGCCTCGTCTACGTCGACCTCCCCGATCCGGGCGCCGCGCGTGCCGGCATGTTCGCGCGTGGCGAGTTCGAAGTCGGCAGCGCGCAGGCGCTGACCCTGCCCCAGGGCGCGGTGGTGCTGCGCGAAGGCTTCGCCTACGTCCTGCGCCTGGGAGACGATTCGAAGGTGGTCCAGACCAAGGTGAGCGTCGGCAGGCGCCTCGGCGACCGCGTCGAGATCGTCGCCGGCCTGGATGCCGGCGCCCGCGTCGTCGCCTCGGGCGGCGCCTTCCTCGGCGATGGCGACACGGTGCGCGTCGTCGAGGACCAGCCCAGCGGCGCGAAGTGAGCCCAGCCGCATGAACGTCTCCGCCTGGTCGATCCGCCGGCCGACCCCGGCCATCCTGCTGTTCATCCTGCTGACGCTGCTGGGCCTCGCGGGTTTCCGCGCGATGAAGGTCCAGAACTTCCCGGACATCGAGTTGCCCGTCATCACCGTCCTCGCCACCATGCCCGGCGCATCGCCGGCGCAGATGGAGACCGAGGTGGCGCGCAAGCTCGAGAATTCGATCGCCGGCATCCAGGGCGTCAAGCACATCTACGCGCAGGCGAAGGACGGCATCGCCTACCTGTCGATCGAGTTCCGCCTCGAGAAGCCGACCCAGGAGGCGCTCGACGACACCCGCGACGCCGTGCAGCGCGTGCGCACCGACCTGCCCGCCGACCTCAACGAGCCCATCGTCCAGAAGATGGACCTGTCGGGCATGCCCATCCTCACCTACACGATCTCCTCGACGCGGATGGACGACGAGGCGCTGTCCTGGTTCATCGACAACGACGTGACCAAGGCATTGCGCGCCGCGCGCGGCGTCGGCGCCGTCTCGCGCGTCGGCGGCGTCAGCCGCGAAGTGCGGGTCGAACTCGATCCCCTGAAGCTGCTGGCGCTCAACGTCACGGCGGCGGAAATCTCGCGCCAGTTGCGCCAGGTCCAGCAGGAAGCGTCGGGCGGCCGCGCCGACCTGGGCGGCGCGGAGCAGTCGGTGCGCACCATCGCCACGGTCCACTCGGCGCAGGAACTCGCCGCGATGGACGTCGCCCTCACCGACGGCCGCCATATCCGGCTCGACCAGGTGGCCAAGGTCGAGGACACGGTTGCCGAGCAGCGTTCCGCCGCGCTGCTCGACGGCAAGCCGGTCGTCGGCTTCGAGATCACCCGTTCGCGCGGCGCCGGCGAGATCGAAGTGGCGGAAGCCGTGCAGCCGGTGCTCGCCAGGCTGCGCGCCGACCATCCCGACATCACGATCACCGAAGCCTTCAACTTCGTCGATCCGGTGCGCGAGAACTACCGGGGGTCCATGTCGCTGATGTTCGAGGGCGCGCTGCTCGCGGTGGTGGTCGTCTGGTTCTTCCTGCGCGACACCCGCGCCACCCTGATCTCCGCCGTCACGCTGCCGCTTTCCATCATTCCCACCTTCGCCGTCATGCACTGGATGGGCTTCACGGTGAACGGCGTGACGCTGCTTTCGCTGTCGCTGGTGGTCGGCATCCTGGTCGACGACGCCATCGTCGAGATCGAGAACATCATGCGCCACCAGGGCCTCGGCAAAACGCCCTACCAGGCGGCGATGGAAGCGGCCGACGAAATCGGCCTCGCCGTCATCGCCACCACCTTCACGCTGATCGCCGTCTTCCTGCCGACCGCCTTCATGGACGGCATCGTCGGCCGCTTCTTCGTCCAGTTCGGCTGGACCGCCGCGCTGTCGGTGTGGTTCTCGCTGGTGGTCGCCCGCATGCTGACGCCGATGATGGCCGCCTACCTCATCAAGCCCACCGATCACGCCTATCGCCAGCCGGCCTGGCTCGACTGGTATCTGGGCGTCGCCGCCTGGTGCCTGAAGCACCGCCTCGCCACGCTGGGCATGGCCGCCGTCTTCTCGCTCGGCTCCTGCGGACCGCTGCTGGCCGGCAAGATCGACGGCAACTTCATCCCGCCCGACGACCTTTCCCAGACGCAGGTCTACCTGACGCTGCCGCCCGGCTCCACCTTCCCGCAGACGCTCGCCGCGGCGGAGCGCGCGAGAGAAATCGTGCAGGCCAACCCCTACGTGAAGCTCGTCTACACGGCCGTCGGCGGCGGCAACTCCGGCGGCGATCCCTTCGCCGGGCAAAGCAGCGCCGAAGTGCGCAAGGCGACCCTGACCATCAACCTGACGCCGCGCGAGGACCGCGACGGCGTCAAGAAGCAGGCGATCGAGGCGCAGCTGCGCGAAGCGCTCGGCGTGCTGCCCGGCGTCCGCATCGACGTCGGCCTGGGCGGCTCCAGCGGCAGCAAGTTCATCCTGGTGCTCTCCGGCGAGGACGGCGAAGCCCTGGCCGCCCACGGGCGCCAGGTCGAGAAGGAACTGCGCACGCTGCCGGGCATCGGCAACGTCATCTCGACGTCCAGCCTGCAGCGGCCCGAACTCGTGGTGCGGCCGGACGCCGCGCGCGCCGCCGATCTCGGCGTGACCTCCGCCGCCATTGCGGAAACCCTGCGCGTCGCCACCGCCGGCGACTACGATCAGGGACTCGCGAAGCTCAACCTCTCGCAGCGCCAGATTCCCGTGGTGGTGCGGCTGCCCGACGAAGCGCGCCGGGACCTCGCCCTGCTCGAGCGACTGGCCGTGCCCGGCGCCCACGGCCCCGTGCCGCTGGGCAATCTCGCGACCCTTTCGCTCGACGGCGGCCCGGCGCAGATCGACCGCTACGACCGGCGCCGCAACGTCAATTTCGAGATCGCCCTCAACGGCCAGCCGCTGGGCAAGATCCAGGCCCTCGCCGACGAACTGCCGAGCATCCGCAATCTCCCGCCGGGCATCAAGAAAGCCGCGGTAGGCGACGCCGAAGCCATGGGCGATCTCTTCAGCGGCTTCCTGCTCGCCATGGGCGCGGGCGTGCTGTGCATCTACATCGTGCTGGTGCTGCTGTTCCATGCCTGGGTGCAGCCGGCCACCATCCTGGTCGCCCTGATCCTGTCGATCCCCGGCGCCATCCTCGCGCTGTTCGTCACCCGCACCGACCTCTCGATGCCGGCGCTGATCGGCATGATCATGCTGGTCGGCATCGCCACCAAGAACTCCATCCTGCTGGTCGAATACGCGATCATGGCGCGCCGCGAACACGGCATGGCGCGGCTCGACGCCGTGCTCGACGCCTGCCGCAAGCGCGCGCGGCCGATCGTCATGACCACCATCGCCATGGGCGCCGGCATGCTGCCGATCGCCATCGGCTTCGGCACCGACCCGAGCTTCCGTTCGCCGATGGCCATCGTCGTCATCGGCGGCCTGCTCACCTCGACCTTCCTGAGCCTGCTGGTGATCCCCGTGGTCTTCACCTACGTCGACGACATGGTCCAGTGGTTCAAGCGGCGCACCGGCCGCCAGGACGATGCGATGCCGCAAACCCGCCAGGCATAGGGCGGCGCCAACGCCATGGCCAACCGCACCTACCTGCTCAACACCGCGATCCTCGGCAGCGATCCCTATCTGCTCAGGGCGAAGCTCGCGGAGAGCGGCAACGATTACGTCGAGGTCGCCGAAGCCTCGTACCGGATTCCGATCCCCTGGCTGTGCTGCTTCCGCAAGGAGGACATGCGCCCGGTGACTGTGCCGGTGCAGAACTGGGAAACCGGTGCGGAAACGTCGGAGGTGGTCGCCCTGCCCTGCACGACGGTAAAGCAGGCGCTGCTGAATCTCACCCGCGCCGCGCCGCTGTTCGAATCCATCGCCGGCGATGCCCGCATCGGCCGGGCCTATTGGCTCGACGCCGTCGCCGGCTTGCGCGGGCTGCCGTTGCCCTACCTCACGATGGACCCGATCGAAGTGATGTACATGGACGATCCGGCCGACTACGAGCGCAGCCTGGTCGCCGCCCTGGGCAGCGAGGAAAGCTGCATTCCGCACCTCAAGGAGCTGTCGGGCTACGACGATCGCGCGCTGCCGTACGGACCGGACGTGCTGACGGTGGTCGCCAGCGGCAAGCACCACCGCGGGCGGCTCGACAGCGCCGTGGCCATGCACGGCGGCATCGGCTGGGAGCATGGCTTTTGGCATCTTTCGGCGGGCAGCACCAAGGCCGACATGCCGGCCGGCCGCCCGCGGCCGCCGAAGCAGGCGGCTGACCTGGAAAGCATCGATGCCGAATTGACGGCGCTGGCGAAGGCGCGTTGCCGGTCGGCGCGCATCTCCTTCGGCTTCGTGCCCACGGACGCAGCGCCGCGCGAGCGACTGAAGCTCTGCGTGTGGACCGACACCGATGCCGAGCAGGCCGCCTTGCAGAACGACCGGGAATTTCGCGCCGAGCTCGACGCCCTGGCCGATACGACGCTGCGGTCCGTCTGCGCCGGCCACGGCTTCGACTGGGTCGGCTACGCCTTCCAGTCCATGGAGACGACCCAGCGGGCCGCGAAGCCCGACTACGACGCCTGGCTGCGCTAGTCGCCGCTGCCGTCCGCCGGCAAGCCGCGTATGCATGCGGTATGATGCCGCATTCATGAGCTACGTCGTCAGCGTCTGGGAACAACCGGCGGGCACGCCGCCGCCAGCCTCGATCGAGGAAGCGGTCCAACTGGTGGACCGCCTGTGCGACGGCCAGCCGGGTCAGAACCCCAAGTTCATCCTGCTCGCCCAGCGCCTCACCCGGCGCTATCCCTGCATCACCACGCTCGACGAGGACGAGATTCCCCAGGAACAGTGGGCCTGGTCGGACGGCCCGCTGGATGGCAAGACGGATGACGCCGTCCTCAACCTCGGCCTGACCAGCGACATGGCGGATGAGGTGCAGCCCTTCGTCGCCGTCACCGCCAATGCGCTGGGCCTCAACGTCCTGGACCCGCAGGGCGGCGACGTCTACCTGGCCGACGGCCGGGTCATTTCCGATCGCCCCGCAGCGCATTGCGTACGCGCCGACGCCGCTTACCAGCGGGGCGACTTCGCCCGCGCAGCCCAGGCATATCGGCGCCTGGCGGCGGCCGGCAATCAGGTCGCGCAGGACAAGCTCGGCGGGATGTACCTGAAAGGCGAGGGGGTCCCCTGCAGCCGGGTCGTCGCCTGCGCCCTGTTCCTGCTGACGGCGGAGACCGACAAGCAGAAGCAGTGGATCGCCGCCGGCGTGCGCACGGGCAAGCTGGCGCCGACGGAAGTCGTTGCAGCGCGCCACCTGGCCGACCAGCTGGCGATTCCGGGCAATTTTTCGGCCGCCCTCGACGGCTGCAAGTTCATCGACTCGCCCGAGTATCTGGCGGGCAACAAGGCCGCGCGCGAGGGCGACTACGCCGCTGCGCTCCGGCTGCTCATGCCCTTGGCGGAGAGCGGCCATCCGGACGCGGCATTCGTCGTCGGCATGATGTACGCCGACGGGCGCGGCGTGGCCGCGGATGCGGCCCAAGCCGCCGCCTGGTATCGGCGTGCTGCGGACAATGGCAGCGCTTGGGGAGCCACCAATCTGGCTGCAATGTACGAGCACGGCAAGGGGCTGGCCGGTGACGATGCCAAGGCCGCCTACTGGTACCGTCGCGCTGCGGCACTGGGAGCGTCTGATGCCGCCGGAAGGCTGGCCTTCGCCTATGCCGAGGGCAAAGGCGTGCCCGCCAGCCGCATGGCTGCCCTCGCGCTGGCCCTTGTCGCCCAGGCCGGAGGCGTCAGCCTCGGCGGCGAGCTTAACCTGCTGCCGGACGAAAAGGATGCGGCCTTCGCCCTATGGCAGGAGATGAGACGCCCCGGCAACCTGCTGACGACTCTCGATCGGCACCTGGCGAAGGAAGCCAAGGAGGTCAAGGCACGACTCGCGCCGCTGCGGCGAGCCCGCTGGGTGCTGCTCGCGGCCATTGCGTGCCAGTCGGTCGTGCTGCTGGCTACCCCCGGTTCGCTGCCCGTGCGTGCCGCCGCCGTTCTCGCGGCGGCGCTGGGCATCTACGCCGCCATCGTCGTCGGGCGCAACGTCGGCACCTCGATGGCGTGGATCGCCGCGTTCGCCTTCGGACTGTCGCTGCCGATGTTCGGCGTCCTGCCCGCGGTCATCCTGTTGATCATGGTGATGCGCGCGCTCGCGGATTAGCAGCCCCCTCAAACGACTCGGGACCCGTCATGACGGCTTTTCTCTTCCTGCAGCGCTTCGAAAGCGGCATGCCTGCCGCCCTGCCCTTCGAGCCGGTGATGGAGTTGCTTTCCCGCTACGGCAAGGTCGGGCGCGGCCGCGGGGACCTCGAAGTCTGCTTCGATCCGGGCGAGATCGCAGCGGGCTGCACGGTCGTGGGCAGTGCCGAAGCCGGCGTCGGCTGCATCGGCTTCGAACGGCCGCGCTTCGACAAGGCCTTGCGGCGCATCGTCTGGGACTGCGTCGAGCGCTTCGGCTGCGCGGTCTTCGACGACTCCCTCGATACTGTGTATGCGCCCCTGGACGGCATCGCATCCCTCCCCGCCGAACTCGCGGCTGCCAGCGCCAACGGCGTCCGCCAACTCGGCGGCGCGCAGCAGCTATGGCCCGACGGCCTCGAGCAGGAAGAGGAAGGGCGGCCGGTTCCGGGCATGCGCTACACCAATCCCAACGCCAGCGGTCCGAACCTCCAGTTCTTCGATTACGGCGAACAGGACAACCAGATCCTCGGCATCGAGCTGGCCCTGCGGCCGGAAGCCTGCAATGCGGACACCTTGCGCGTGCTGCGCAATCTGGAGTTGCGCGTCGACGCGGCCTGGCGCGCCAATTCGGGCCATGGCATCTGTTTCCGCTACGCCAGCCCGGAAGCATCGCTGCAGGTCCTCGAATCGCCGCGCCTGGGCGAGACCGCCTGCCGCTTCAACTACGTGACGCCGCCGCCATGGATGGAGGAGCGGCCGGTGCCCTTCATCGCCGACCGGAGCCTGTACTTCGCCGCACTGGCCCAATGCCGGGAACTCGCCGATCACGTGCGCGGCAAGTACGGGATCGAACTCGACGGCAGCCCGGAGAGCATCGATCGGCTCGCCGCCATCCTCGACAAGCTGCACCTCTACTATCGCCAGGAGCGCGGCGCGCATACGGGTGCCGAGCCCTTCGCCAGCCCGCTTGCCATCAATTGGGCGATCAAGGCCGGCGCCTATCTGGGCGACCTGATCCGACGCGAGATCGGCGGCCAGTGGGGCCACGCGACGCGCGGCCGCTTCCGCCTGCCGGCCGTGCGCACCCATGCCGGCCGCAACCGCCATCCCCATCTGCAGGTGCTCGATCACATCGTCAATGGTCCGCGCGACAGCGTCGCCGAGTGGTACCGGCAGATCGCAGCGAGCGACGCCTCCGCCTGCCCGCGCGACCAGGACCTGGCGCGCGACATTCCGCTGCTCGCCCACCTTCTGCTCGGCCAGCATCGCTTCGCCGCGGGCGGCCTGCCGCTCGCGGAAAGCATCCCGCGGGACTGGCTGGATTTCAGCGTCGGATCCCTGCGCCGGCTGGACGACTACCTGGCCCAGGTGGCCGGACGGTCCCGCTCCGCAGGGATACCACAGCAGGACTACTCGAACCTCGTCCTGGCGGCCGGCGCCTACTTCGGCGAGGTGGTCCGCGGCAACGCCCCGGCCAAGAGCGGCTGGCAATGGACCACCTATGACGATTACGCCAGGCGCGACGCCGAGTTTTCCGCCAGGCGGCCGCGGGAGGGCGGCTACCTGGCCTTCCTGGACGGCGAGCAGAACACCTTCTACCCGCTGCAGCAGATCGCATCCCTGGCGATCGGGCAGGAGGTCGCCTCCACTTACGACCAAGCCGTAGCCGTCGGTTGTCCGCCGGCGCCGCCGCCCAGGCCGGAGGCGGACATCCTGCGGCCGGCCGCGATCGATGCCTGGCCGGTGGACTACGCCATGGCGACGATGCTGCGGCAGACGCAGGACCAGTTGACCACCTGGCGGCGGATGGCGACCAGCAGGGACATCCAGGGCTTGCGTGCCATGGATCCGGGCTGGATGGGCAAGGGTCCCCTGGCCGAGGTCTTCGCCGGCCAGGCCCTGCTGCTGGAGAAGGGCTTGGTCGTCTGGGGCGCCCTGGTGCAGGCCAACAATGGGCTGTTCCAGGCCGGGGAGGACGACCTGCCGGCCGCCCTCCTCTATAGCACCGACCCCCACTTCGAAGCGCGCCCCCAGGCACTCCGGCGCATCGCCCGCGAGCTTTTCGCCTACAAGGGGGGCGGCGCGCCGGCGCCCCTCAAGCGCATCGCCGACATGCTCGCCGACGAGTACGAGGTCGCCTTCGACGTGCCCGTGCCCGACCTCGTTACGGATCGGCCGGCGGCCATCTCGGCCTTCCTCGCCTATCGCCGGCATCTGCCCGGCGGCGTGCTCACGGGGGCGTGGTTCCCGGTCCTGACCCATCCCGACACCCGCGCCCGCATGATCGCGCCGCGGCAGTTCTGGCCCGACGAGTTGGTGGCGCTCTGGCGCAGCCGCAAGCTCATGGAGGGATAGAATCCGCGGCAAACAACAGTCCAGGGAGTGGTCACCATGAAGAAGATCGGCATCGCCCTCGCCTTGCTCGGATTCAGCCTCGCCGCCGCCGCCGACATCCCCGTCGGCGTCACGCTTTCCGCCACCGGACCGGCCGCATCGCTG
>DASVZI010000100.1:0-4006 GCA_036391735.1 Rhodocyclaceae bacterium | reverse complement strand
TGCCTTCGCCTCGCCGCCGAACTTGCTCGACAGCACCGTCGTGATCGCCGCCGTCAGCGTCGTCTTGCCGTGGTCAACGTGCCCGATCGTGCCCACATTCACGTGCGGCTTGGTCCGCTCAAACTTGCCTTTTGCCATGGTTCGCTTCCTTCTAAAGAACGAGTGTTACTTCTTGTTGATGATCGCCTCAGCGACGTTCTTCGGCGCCTCGGTGTAATGCTTGAATTCCATGCTGTAGGTAGCGCGGCCCTGCGACAGCGAGCGCAGCTGCGTCGAATAGCCGAACATTTCGGCCAGCGGCACTTCGGCCTTGATCAGCTTGATGCCGCCGACCTGGTCTTCCATGCCGTGCACGATGCCGCGGCGGCCCGACAGGTCGCCCATGACGTTGCCCATGTAGTCCTCGGGCGTCTCGACTTCGACGGCCATCATCGGCTCGAGCAGCACGGGGCTGGCCTTGCGCATGGCGTCCTTGAAGGCCATCGAAGCAGCCATCTTGAACGCGTTTTCGTTCGAGTCCACGTCGTGGTAGGAACCGTCGAACAGGGTGACCTTGACGTCGACGACCGGGAAGCCGGCCAGCACGCCGTTGGGCAGCGTTTCCTGCAGGCCCTTGTCGACCGCCGGGATGAATTCGCGCGGCACGGTGCCGCCCTTGATGGCGTCGACGAACTCGTAGCCCTTGCCCTGCTCGTTCGGCTCGAGCTTGATCCAGACGTGGCCGTACTGGCCGCGGCCGCCGGACTGCTTGACGAACTTGCCTTCCTGCTCGACCGCCTTGCGGATCGCTTCGCGGTAGGCCACCTGCGGCGCGCCGATGTTGGCTTCGACGTTGAATTCGCGCTTCATGCGGTCGACGATGATCTCGAGGTGCAGTTCGCCCATGCCCGAGATGATCGTCTGGCCGGACTCTTCGTCGGTACGCACGCGGAACGACGGGTCTTCCTGCGCCAGGCGGTTGAGGGCGATGCCCATCTTCTCCTGGTCGCTCTTGGTCTTCGGTTCGACCGCGATGTGGATCACCGGCTCGGGGAATTCCATGCGCTCGAGCGTGATGACATGCGCGGGATCGCACAGGGTTTCGCCCGTGGTGGCTTCCTTCAGGCCGACGGCCGCAGCGATGTCGCCGGCGCGCACTTCCTTGATTTCCTCGCGCTGGTTGGCGTGCATCTGCAGGATCCGGCCGACGCGTTCCTTGCGGCCCTTGACAGGATTGTAGATGGTGTCGCCGGAGTTGATGACGCCCGAGTACACGCGGAAGAAGGTCAGCTGGCCGACGAACGGGTCGGTCATGATCTTGAACGCCAGCGCGGAGAACGGCTCCTCGTCGGAAGCCTTGCGCTCGCCTTCGGTTTCGTTCTCGAGAATGCCCTTGACCGGCGGGATGTCGGTCGGCGCCGGCATCAGCTCGATGACGGCGTCCAGCATCGCCTGCACGCCCTTGTTCTTGAACGCGGAGCCGCACAGCATCGGCACGATCTCGCTGGCGATGGTGCGCTGGCGCAGGGCCTTCTTGATCTCTTCCTCGGAAAGGTCGCCCTCTTCCAGGTACTTGTTCATCAGCTCTTCGGACGCCTCGGCGGCGGCCTCGAGCATCTTCTCGCGCCATTCCTTGGCGGTCTCGACGAGGTCGGCCGGGATGTCGCCGTAGGTGAACTTGTTGCCCTGCGAGGCCTCGTCCCAGATGATCGCCTTCATCTTGATGAGGTCGACCACGCCTTCGAACTTATCCTCGGCGCCGATCGGCACCTGGATCGGGATCGGGTTGGCCTTCAGGCGCTCGCGCATCTGGTCGTGCACCTTGAAGAAGTTGGCGCCGGTGCGGTCCATCTTGTTGACGAACGCCAGACGCGGCACGCCGTACTTGTTGGCCTGGCGCCAGACGGTTTCGGACTGCGGCTGCACGCCGCCGACCGCGCAATAGACCATGCAGGCGCCGTCGAGCACGCGCATCGAGCGCTCGACTTCGATGGTGAAGTCGACGTGTCCCGGGGTGTCGATGATGTTGATGCGGTGCTCGGGATAGTTGCCGCCCATGCCCTTCCAGAAGCAGGTGGTGGCCGCGGACGTGATGGTGATGCCGCGCTCCTGCTCCTGCTCCATCCAGTCCATCGTCGCGGCGCCATCATGCACCTCGCCGATCTTGTGATTGACGCCGGTGTAGAAGAGGATGCGCTCGGTCGTGGTGGTCTTGCCGGCGTCGATGTGCGCCGAAATGCCGATGTTGCGATAGCGCTCGATGGGTGTCTTGCGGGCCACTTTGGATACCTGCCTTATCTAAGCCAAACCGCCTTGGCCCCCGACGATATGCCGGAGAACCAGGGCGGCAACGAAAAAAGTAACCGCGCAGGGTCGCTGCGCGGTGACGAATCGAATCAGAAGCGGAAGTGCGAGAAAGCCTTGTTGGCCTCGGCCATGCGGTGGACTTCTTCGCGCTTCTTCATTGCCGCGCCGCGACCTTCGGCCGCCTCGAGCAGCTCGCCGGCCAGGCGCTGGCCCATGGACTTCTCGGAGCGCTTGCGGGCGGCTTCGCGCAGCCAACGCATCGACAGCGCCATGCGGCGGGAGGGACGCACTTCGACGGGCACCTGGTAGTTGGCACCGCCGACGCGACGGCTCTTGACTTCGACGATCGGCTTGACGTTGCTGATCGCCTGACCGAAGACTTCGAGGGGATCCTTGCCGCTCTTGGCCTTGATCTGGTCGAAGGCGCCGTAGATGATGCGCTCGGCGACCGACTTCTTGCCGGAGGTCATGAGGACGTTGACGAACTTGGAGACATCGACGGAGCCGAACTTCGGATCCGGCAGGATGTCACGCTTGGGTACTTCGCGACGACGGGGCATGGTGACTCCTTAAGCCTTCTTCGGGCGCTTGGCGCCGTACTTCGAACGAGCCTGCTTGCGGTCCTTGACGCCTTGCGTGTCGAGGCTGCCGCGCACGATGTGGTAGCGCACGCCCGGCAAGTCCTTCACACGGCCGCCGCGGATCAGCACCACCGAGTGCTCCTGGAGGTTGTGGCCTTCGCCGCCGATGTACGAAATGACTTCGAAGCCGTTGGTGAGGCGCACCTTGGCAACCTTACGCAGAGCCGAGTTCGGCTTCTTCGGCGTCGTCGTGTAGACGCGGGTGCAGACGCCGCGCTTGGCCGGGCAGTTCGCCAGGGCAGGCACCTTGCTCTTGCTCACCGGGGCCTGGCGGCCCTTGCGCACGAGTTGATTGATGGTTGGCATGTCAAATTAGTCCAAAGTTGCGGCCCCCTGCCGGGAGCAAAAAGAGGCCGGATTATAGAGAGCGAATAAAGCGCCGTCAACCGGCCGGTTGTTCTGCCTCGACAGTCGTTCCTTCCGCGGCCGGCAGATCGAAGGCGCCCTCCGCCAGGTCCTGGCCCGCAGACTGGGCGCGGCGCGCGCGGTGATACGCGAGGCCGGTGCCCGCCGGGATCAGGCGGCCGACGATGACGTTCTCCTTGAGGCCGCGCAGTTCGTCGCGCTTGCCCATGATGGCCGCCTCGGTCAGCACGCGCGTGGTCTCCTGGAAGGAGGCCGCGGAGATGAACGAGTCGGTCGACAGGCTGGCCTTGGTGATGCCGAGCAGGATGTCGATGAACAGCGCGGGACGCTTGCCTTCGGCGATCAGCTTGTCGTTCTCGTCCAGCACTTCGGCGCGTTCGACCTGCTCTTCCTGGAGGAAGCGCGAATCGCCGGGCTCGGAGATCACGACGCGGCGCAGCATCTGGCGCACGATCACCTCGATGTGCTTGTCGTTGATCTTCACGCCCTGCAGACGATAGACGTCCTGCACTTCGTCGATGACGTAGCGCGCGAGTTCCTCGATGCCCTTGAGCCGCAGGATATCGTGCGGATCGACCGGGCCGTCCACGATCACCTCGCCCTTGTTCACGACCTGGCCGTCGTGCGCCATGACGTGCTTGTCCTTCGGGATCAGGTACTCGTGGGCGGTGCCGTCCGGCTCGGTGATGATCAGGCGCTGCTTGCCCTTCGTG
>DASVZI010000099.1:0-15805 GCA_036391735.1 Rhodocyclaceae bacterium | reverse complement strand
GGTGGTGTTGCGGTCCTGCGCCATGAAGGTGATGGCGTTGTTCACCGCCAGCGTCTTGCCGGTCGACAACTGCTTGAGCTTGATGCCGCGCTCGAAGCGCCCCGAGCAGACGCGCACGAAGGCGATGCGGTCGCGGTGCTTCGGGTCCATGTTGGCCTGGATCTTGAAGACGAAGCCCGAGAACTTCGGCTCGTTCGGTTCCACCACGCGCGTCGCGGCGGCACGGTGCAGCGGCGCCGGCGACAGATCGACGACGGCATCGAGCAGCGATTGCACGCCGAAGTTGTTGATCGCCGAGCCGAAGAACACCGGGCATTGCCTGCCGCCGAGATAATCGTCGCGGTCGAAGGCATGTGACGCGCCGCGCACCAGCTCGATCTCGTCGCGCAGCTCCTGCGCCTGCGTGCCGATCAGCTCGTCGAGGCGCGGGTTGTCGAGGCCCTTGATGATCTCGGAAGTGCCCTTCTCGGCCTGCGGATTGAAGAACGAGATCGTGTCGTCGTAGAGGTGATAGACGCCGCGGAAGCCCTTGCCCATGCCGATCGGCCAGGTGATCGGCGCGCACTCGATCTTCAGCACGTCCTCGATCTCGTCGAGCAGTTCGATCGGCGCGCGGCCTTCGCGGTCGAGCTTGTTGATGAAGGTGAGGATCGGCGTGTCGCGCAGGCGGCAGACGTTGAGCAGCTTGATGGTCTGCGCCTCGACGCCGTTGACCGAGTCGATCACCATCACCGCCGAGTCGACGGCGGTCAGCGTGCGGTAGGTGTCCTCGGAAAAGTCCTCGTGTCCCGGCGTGTCGAGCAGGTTCACGATGCTGTCGCGGTAGGGGAACTGCATCACGGACGACGTCACCGAGATGCCGCGCTGCTTTTCCAGTTCCATCCAGTCGGACGTGGCGTGGCGCGACGCCTTCCGCGCGCGTACCTCGCCGGCCACCTGGATGGCGCCGCCGAAATAGAGCAGCTTCTCGGTCAGCGTGGTCTTGCCCGCGTCCGGGTGGGAGATGATGGCAAAGGTGCGGCGGCGGGCGATTTCGGTTTCGAGCGGGGACACTGCGGGCAATCCGGAAGGCGAAGGGCGCGATTATAAGGGGTGTCGGGCGGGAGCCGCCCTGGCGCACCATCGGAGAGCGCGATTCCCGTCCTTGGTGCATCTCGGGGGGGCGGGCGCCGCGCCGGACCCCGGCGGCACGCCATAACGGTGCGCCGGCCTGCGGGCATGCCCCTTGCTGAATAGGGGCGAATCCCTATCGAAGCCCTATCGTGCCCTCCCGCCGCAGTCTCAATACCCGTCTCGCCGTCGACCGCTCGCGCGTCCTCGATACCCTCGTCAACAACCTCGACGGCATGGCCTACCGCTGTCGCAACGACGCCGCCTGGACCATGCAGTTCGTCAGCCACGGCTGTCTCGCGCTCACCGGCTACGCGCCGGAAGACGTCGTCGACAACGGCTGCGTTTCCTGGGAGGAGCTGACCTTTCCCGAAGACCGCGGGCGAGTGCGCGACGAGATCGGCGCCGCGCTCGCGGCGGGCGAGCGCTTTCGCCTCGAGTACCGGATCGTCACGGCCGGCGGCGAGACCAAGTGGGTGCTCGAGCGCGGGGTCGGCGTCACCGACGAGAACGGCGAGCTGGTGATCGAGGGCATCATCGAGGACATCACCGCGCGGCATCGCACGCAGGAGGCGCTGGAGAACGCCGAGCTGCGCTACCGCCACATCTTCGAGCATGCCTCGGAAGGCATCTTCCAGACGACCGCCGACGGCCGCTACCTGGCGGCCAACCGGGCGCTGGCGACGCTCTACGGCTACGCCTCGCCGGAGGAACTGATGGCCAGCCTTTCGGACATCGAGCACCAGCTCTACGTCGATCCCGGGCGGCGCGACCAGTTCCGCCGCCTGATGGAAGTGCGCGGCGAGGTGAACAACTTCGAGTCGGAGATCCGCCGCCGCGACGGCAGCCTCATCTGGATCACCGAGAACGCCCACGTGGTGCGGGACGCCAAGGGCCGCTTCATCTGCTACGAAGGCACGGTCGAGGACATCACCGAGCGCCGCAGCTACCAGGAGCGGCTCGAGCGCCAGGCCAACCACGACCTCTTGACCGGGCTGCCCAACCGCAACCTGCTGCTCGACCGGCTCGACCAGGCGATCGCCCATGCATCGAGGCTGTCGTACTATGTCGTCGTCGCCTTCATCGACCTCGACAACTTCAAGTTCATCAACGACAGCCTCGGCCACGTGGCGGGCGACGAGTTGCTCAAGGAGGTCGCGCGGCGCCTGTGCGGCTGCCTGCGCAGCTCGGACACGGTGGCGCGCCTCGGCGGCGACGAGTTCGTGCTGGTGCTCAACGACCACTTCATGGTCGAGTCGGTGATTTCGCTGCTCGAGCGCGTGCTCGCCGAGATCGCGCGTCCCGTCGCGCTCGCCGGCCGCAATTTCAACGTCGGCGCCAGCATCGGCGTCGCGCTTTATCCCCAGAACGGCGGCAGCGGCGAGGCGCTGCTCAAGCACGCCGATGTCGCCATGTACGCGGCGAAGGACCGCGGCCGCAACAATTTCCAGTTCTTCACGCCCGAACTCAACCGCATCAGCGAGGAGCGCCTGCACCTGGAGGCCGCCATGCGCGCCGGCCTGGAGCGCGGCGAGTTCAGCGTCGCCTACCAGCCCAAGGTCGACCGGCATCGGCGCGTCGTCGGGGTCGAGGCGCTGGCGCGCTGGCGCAGCGCCGAGCACGGCGTCGTGACGCCCGATCGTTTCATCCCGATCGCCGAGGAAACCGGACTGATCGTGCCGCTCACCGACGCCGTGCTGCGCCAGGCCTTCGCCGCGGCGCGGCGCTGGCCGGCGGAGGTGCAGCTGGCGGTGAACCTCTCGCCACGCCTGTTCCTCGGACACGGCCTGGTGGAGAACGTGGCGCGCCTGCTGCGCGAGGCCGACCTCGAGCCTTCGCGCGTCGAGCTGGAAATCACCGAAAGCGTCTTCGTCGGCGACGGCGAGCGCAGCATCGCGATCCTGCGCGCCTTCAAGGACCTCGGCGTGCGGCTCGCGATCGACGACTTCGGCACCGGATACTCGTCGCTGTCCTACCTGCGCCGCTTCCCGCTCGACATCATCAAGATCGACCGCTCGCTGGTGACCGGTGTGGAACACGAGGACGAGCCGGCGATGATCGCGCGCGCCGCCATCGCGCTGGGCCGCAGCCTGCGCAAGACGGTGGTGGCGGAGGGCGTCGAGAACGCCGAGCAGTTCGAGTTTCTGCGCAACGAGGGCTGCGACGAGTTCCAGGGTTACCTGTTGGCGCGGCCGATGACCGAGGAGCAGTTCTCGTCCTGGGTCGAGGATGGCTCGGCGGTCCCGCGTCCGGGCGAATCGGCGGGGCCGGCGCTCGAGACCGCGCCGGCCGCCTGAAGCTCAGGGCTTGCCGTGCCCTTGTCCGCCTGCGCCGCCGCCTTGTCCATGAGCGGCGCCCTGGGCGCTCATCGCGCCGCCGGCAGCCGACATTCCGCCGCCCGCGGTTGCGATGCTGCCGCCCGCATTGCCGCGGCCCATCGCGCCGCCGCCTGACGTTCCGCCGCCGGCGGTGACGATGCCCGATCCCTTGCCATGGACCGCCGAGGAGTAGCCGCCGCCGGCCGAGCTGGTCGTGGTGCGCGAGGTCGTGGCGGACACGGTATCACCGGAGGCGGTAGTGGCCGCCGTCGGCACGTGGCCGCTCATCACGGCGCCGAGCTTGAAGCCCATCGAGTTGGCGATCTGGCCCCAGCCCATGCCGCTGGCCCGCATCTGCAGGATGCCCTGCGTCTGCGCGCCCGTCGTCGACGTCGTGCCCATCAGCGCGCCCTGAAGTTGCTGGGGCGTCGGATTGGTGACGCCCTGTGCCGCGAGTTCGGCGCGCGCCAGCGACAGCGCGATGCGCACGTTGCCGTAGCCCATCGGTTTGGTCGGCGGAGTGAATGTCGTCGAAGTCGTTGTCGTGGTCCCGCCGCCGGACGGCGCGGTCGATGTCAATGTGATTGACGAGCCGGTGCGCAGGCCGTTCACCAGCGCGGCGGAATTCTCGCTGGAGCCGGCGAATTCCGCGAACGAGCCCGCGAGCTTGTTGCTCGCCGTGCCGGAGGTCGAGGGCGCGGCGGTCGTGCCGCCGGTTGTGGTCGGGCCGCTCGTCGTCGTGGTCGTGGTGGTGGTCGTTGTCGAACCGCTGCTGCTCTGCGCCGCGGCGGTGCCGCAGGCCAACGCGACGGCAAACGCGATCGCGCCGATGCGGGGTAGCGTCTTGTCCATTGTCATGTCTCCTTTTCCGCTCCTTGCCGCGGGCCGTCAGCCGTTGGCGCCGAGCATCTTCTCTGTTTGGGTGATGATTTCGACGGCCGTGGCCGAGTCGACGATGATCCCGCCGTCCTTGCGCGCCACGGCGCGCATTCGGGTGGTATTCGGGGTCAGGGAATCGAGTTCGATTTCGATGTTGCGGTCGCCGGCGGTCGCCTTGATGCGTTCGCCGCCGTCGGTCTTCTCGACCTGGCCGACCTTGATCGCCATGCGCCTGAGGGCACCGAAGCAGGCCTTCTTCACTTGCGGTTCCGAGGCGGTGAAGGTCTTGTAGACGATGCCGCCGAGTTCATGGCCGACGCCGGCGCCGGCGCCGACGCCCATCATGGTGATGGAAACCGGATCGCAGGCGGCGAGCAGCAGGAGCGCAGAGATGGCGAGAAGGAATTTCATGAGGCCGCGGGCATGTCCATGCAGGTTGCGTGAAAGTCCGAGCATATCTCTCGGATTTGCGGCGGAACATCGGGCTTCCCTGAGTCAGCGCGCGGGGGCGAGGCCGGCATCCGGGCTCGCGGCTTCCGCGCGAGGCGCACAGTGCGCAGCGATAAAGCCCGCACTTGCGACGTCGGGATGGCCGTGGCCGAGTTCGGAGAAGGTCGAGCCGGCGCAGGATGGAGCGGCGGCCGGAACGGCGGCGATCGGCGCCGCCGGTTCCTTGGCGACGAAGACGGCGGTCTTGATGAAGCCGCCCTGCGGCGTCAAGGCTGCGGCCGGCGCAACGAAATGGGCGGCGGCGACGCCGGAGGATGTCGCGAGCGTGACGAGTACGGCGAAATGGTGTGCATGCATGGCGGCTCTCCCCGGGATGCGCGGCCGATCGGGCTCGATAGGCGGCAGCATGGGCGGAAAGCCCCGGCGACGATAGTGTCACCGGATTGCGACAAAGGGGAACGGATGGCTAGGCCGGTTCGAAGTGCTCGAGGATCAGCTGGACGCTGGCGTTGCCGTTGAACTCGTTGATGTCGAGGCGGAAGGCGGCGCGGATGCGGGCGGGCGCCGCATCCGCGCAATTGAAGCGGATGGCGTCGAACCGGGAACGGCCCAGCCTGAGCGTCAGCTTGAGATGCTTGTCCTTCAGCAGCGTCTGCCGGTCCACCTCGAAGACGTCGGCGAACAGCGGCGCCGGGAAGCCCTGGCCCCAGATCGCCTGCTGCAGCAGGCGCGCCGCCTCCAGCGAGTAATAGCCGGACTCTAGCGCGCCGTCGGTCTCCAGCGTGCGCGTGAGGTCGGCGGGGGAAAGCAGCGCTCGTGAGACCTCTTCGAAGGCCGCCGTGAACTCGGCCAGGTCGCTTTCGGCGATGGTGACGCCGGCGGCGGCGGCGTGCCCGCCGAAGCGCTTGAGCAGGTGGGGGCGGTGCTTGGCGACGAGGTCGAGCGCGTCGCGCAGGTGCAGCCCGGGAATCGAGCGCCCGGAGCCCTTCAGCAGTCCGGCGTCGCCGCGCGCGAAGGCGAAGGCGGGACGGTGCAGCCGCTCCTTGATGCGGCCGGCGAGGATGCCGATGACGCCCTGGTGCCAGGCGGGATCGAACAGTGTGATGCTCGCCCGGCTGGCGGCGTCGGCCTCGTCGAGCAGCAGTTCGGCGTCGTCTCGCATGCGCGCCTCGATCTCGCGCCGCTCGCGGTTGATGCCGTCGAGCTGCTGCGCGATGTTGAGCGCGCGTCCTTCGTCGTCCGTGGCCAGGCATTCGATGCCGACCGACATGTCGCCCAGCCGGCCCGCGGCATTGATGCGCGGCCCGATGGTGAAGCCGAGGTCGAAGGTGCCGGCGCGCGCCGGATTGCGCCCCGTGACGCGGAACAGCGCCCGCACGCCGGGCTGCATGCGTCCTTCGCGGATGCGCGCGAGCCCCTGGGCGACGAGGATGCGGTTGTTGCGATCGAGCGGCACCACGTCGGCGACGGTGCCGAGGGCGACGAGGTCGAGCAGGGCGCCGAGGTTGGGGCCGCTGCCGTCGCCGAAGGCGCCGCGGCGTCGCAACTCGGCGCGCAGCGCCAGCATGACGTAGAACATCACGCCCACCCCGGCCATCGCCTTGCTGGGGAAGCCGCAGCCCGGCTGGTTCGGATTGACGATGACGTCCGCGTCGGGCAGCGTGTCTCCCGGCAGGTGGTGGTCGGTGATGACCGTCGCCATGCCGCGCTGCCGGGCCGCCGCGACGCCATCGACGCTGGCGATGCCGTTGTCGACCGTGACGATGACGTCGGGGTTGCGTGCGGCGGCGATGTCCACCACCTCCGGCGAAAGCCCGTAGCCGGTCTCGAAGCGGTTGGGGACGAGGTAGTCGACCTTGGCGCCGAAGGCGCGCAGCGCGCGCAGGCCGACAGCGCAGGCGGTGGCGCCGTCGCAATCGTAGTCGGCGACGATCAGCAGCTTCTTGCCGGCGGCGATGGCGTCGGCCAGCAGCTGCGCCGCCGCCGCCGCGCCCTTGAGGCCGTCGGGCGGGAGCAGCGCGCCCAGTCCGCTGTCCACGTCCTCCTTGCTGGCGATGCCGCGGGCAGCATAGAGCTTCGCCAGCAGCGGATGCACGCCCGCCTGCTCGAGCATCAGGCTCGCGCGCGTCGGCACGCTGCGGGTAACGATCTGAGTCACGCGGCCAGCCTGGCGAGCGGCTGCGGGCCGCGCCAGAACTTCATCAGGTCGAGCCGCGTCGCGTCGAGGTCGAGGCTCGCATCGGGGCCGAAGGCGGCGACATGCAGTTCGCTGCAGCGCCCGCGCATCAGCGCATCGAGGGCCGGCGCGAGCCACTCGCGCTCGACGCGCGCCAGCGCTTCGCGCCAGGCCAGGGCGTCGAGGTTGCGCGCCGGGGCGGCGAGGTCGTCGATCACGCAGGCGACATTGCCGTGCGCCGGCTCGAAGGCGGGAGGCGGCAGGCGGCCCGGGATCGACGATGCCTTCGCCAGCCCGAGCAGGACGGGATCGCGGGCCCAAAGCGAGTCGAACGGCGCCGTCATCCCGCCTGCGAGCCGTCCCTCGCCCCAGGGCCACAGGTGATTGACGCGCGGCCGCCCGGCCGCTTCGCGCGCCCGATTGACGGAGTGATCGTGCAGCGCCATCTGCGCTTCGGCGAGCATGCGGCGCCAGAGGGATCCGTCGCGCCCGCCGGGCAGCATGGGATCGACATGATTGCCGACGGCGTCGGGCAGCGCATGGGTGACCAGGCGGGCGTCGTCGGACAGGCGCAGATACCAATGACCGGGCGTGGTGGCGACGAGTTCGCCGAGCGGGGCGAACAGCGGCATGATTTCCTCGCGCAGCGCGGCGTCCTCCTCGGCATCCAGCCGAAGCGCCGCGGGGTCCTCCAGCCTGACGCCGCGCCGGTCGACGGAAAGACTCACGGGATCCAGGCAGATCCAGCTGCCGCCGTTCGGCTCGCCGCCCTCGCCGAGCAGGCGCAGCGCGGCGGCCGGCAACTCCTCGAGATTCCAGCGCAGCATGACGCGCACGTAATGCGCGGTGGGAACGTCGCGATGCAGCCGACTCCGGCCGAGCAGCCGCATCAGGGCGGGAAGGCGGAGATCGGAGACCGTGTCGAGCAGGGCTTGGCGGGGCAGCAGCAGGCCGGGCAGGCAGAGGGTCAGGCGCATGGCGGAATGTTAACATGGGGTCGTGCACGAACTCAGCTTCCGCGCCGACGACGGCGAACCCCTGCGCGTCTGGCGCCATGGCGACTGCGGCCCGGCGGTCGTCCTGCTGCACGGCTGGTCCGCCTCCCATCTGGACTGGTCCCCCCTGATCCACGAACTCGCGCAAGGGCGCCGGGTGTTCCGCTGGGATGCGCGCGCCCACGGCGGCCAAGCGCCCATTCGGGGACCGGCTACCGCGGCGCGCATGGCGCGCGACCTCGACAACCTGATCGACGTCTTCGATCTCGGCGGCGCCTGCTTCGTCGGGCATTCGATGGGCGCACTGACGCTGTGGCAATACCTCCACGATCACGGCAGCGCGAAGATCGGCGCGCTGTGCTGCATCGACCAGTCGCCCAAGCTGCTCACCGACGGCGAATGGAAGCTCGGTATCTACGGCGACTTCGACGCCGCGCGCTCGGTGCGGCTGATCGCGGACCTGCGCTCCGACTTCGCCGAGGGCGTGCTGCGCCTGGCCGCGTACGGGCTCAATGAAGCGGCGCGCGCCGGCTACGAGGCCGACAAGCCCGGCTGGCAGCGCATGCGCGCCGCCCTGCGGCTGCTGCCGGCGGCGCCGCTGATCGCCTGCTGGGAGAACCTCGTCGCCCTCGACCTGCGCGAGGCCGCCGCCGCCGCGGATCGGCCCTGCCTGTTCGTGCACGGCGGGCGCAGCAACTTCTACCCGCTCGCGACCGGACGCTGGCTGGTCGAACGCGTGCCCGGCGCGCGCCTGTGCGTCTTCGAAGAGGCCAACCATTCGCCGCACCTGGCCGACCCGCGTCGCTTCGTCGCCGAGTTGCTGCGCTTCGCCGATTCGTCGGGCATGCGGCTTTCAGGCTAACATTCGCCGCCATGTTTCCTTTCCGCTATGAATTCTGGATCGGCCTGCGCTACACGCGCGCCAAGAAGCGCACCGGCGGCCGCAATCCCTTCATCTCCGTCATCTCGCTGATCTCGCTGGTCGGGCTGGCGCTCGGCGTCGCCGCACTGATCGTCGTGCTGTCCGTCATGAACGGCTTCCAGAAGGAGCTGCGCACCCGCATCCTCAGCGTCGCCTCGCACATCGAGATCACGGGCGCCGATCGCGAACTCGCCGACTGGCCGCACGTGGTCCAGCAGGTGGCGCGCGACCCCCGCATCCAGGCCGCCGCGCCCTACGTGCAGGAGCAGGCGATGCTTTCCTTCGACCAGCAGGTGCGCGGCGTGGTGGTGCGCGGCATCATGCCCGAGGCGGAGGAGAAGGTCGCGGACTTCCGCCGCCACATGAAGGCGGGCAAGCTCGAGGACCTCAAGCCAGGCGAGTTCGGCATCGTGCTCGGCTCCGAGGTGGCGCGGGCGCTCAATGCCTATCCCGGCGACAAGGTGACGCTGATCGCCCCGCAGGGCCTGGTCACGCCCGCCGCCGTGCTGCCGCGGATCAAGCAGTTCCGCGTCGTCGGCATCTTCGAGGTCGGCATGTTCGAGTTCGACTCCGGCCTCGCGCTGATCGACATGGAGGACGCGCAGAAGGTTTACCGGCTCGGCGACAAGGTCACCGGCGTGCGTCTCAAGGTCGAGGACCTGTTCGAGGCGCCGCGCATCGCGCGCCAGCTGCTCGCCACGCTCGACGCCGACGCCTACGTGACGGACTGGACGCGCAGCCACGCCAACTTCTTCCGCGCGGTGGCCATCGAGAAGAACATGATGTTCCTGATCCTGCTGCTGATCGTCGCCGTCGCCGCCTTCAACATCGTGTCGACGCTGGTGATGGCCGTCACCGACAAGCAGGCCGACATCGCCATCCTGCGCACCCTGGGGGCCAGCCCGCGCAGCATCATGCAGATATTCATCGTGCAGGGTGCCGCCATCGGCACGATCGGCCTGCTCGCCGGCGTCGGCGGCGGCGTGCTGCTGGCGCTCAACGTCGATGTCGTGGTGCCGGCCATCGAGCACGCCTTCGGCATCCAGTTCCTCGCCAAGGATGTCTACTACATCTCGGAGCTGCCCTCGGACCTGCAGTGGCGCGACGTCGGCATCATCTCCGGCGTCTCCTTCCTGCTGACGCTGCTCGCCACGCTCTATCCGTCGTGGCGCGCCGCGCGCGTCAATCCCGCGGAGGCGCTGCGCTATGAATAACGGCGAACACCCGGTCTTGCACTGCCGCGGCCTCAAGAAGGTCTTCCGCCAGGGCGACGCCGAAGTGCCGGTGCTGCTCGGCATCGATCTCGACGTCGCGCAGCGCGAGCGCGTCGCGGTGGTCGGCGCCAGCGGCTCGGGCAAGAGCACGCTGCTGCATCTGCTCGGCGGCCTCGACCGGCCGAGCGAAGGCGAGGTCGAACTGCTCGGTCGCGACCTCTCGGACGTCGACGATGCCGAGCGCGGACGCCTGCGCAACGAAAGCCTCGGCTTCGTCTACCAGTTCCATCACCTGCTGGGGGAATTCTCCGCGCTGGAGAACGTCGCCATGCCGCTGCTGATCCGGCGCATGGCGAAAGCGGAGGCCGAGGAGCGCGCCGCGGCGATGCTCGCGCGAGTGGGCCTCGGCCAGCGCCTGACGCACCGCCCCGGCGAGCTCTCCGGGGGCGAGCGCCAGCGTGCGGCCATCGCGCGCGCCCTGGTGACGCAGCCGGCCTGCGTGCTGGCCGACGAGCCGACCGGCAACCTCGACCGCCAGACGGCGGATCGCGTCTTCGACCTGATGCTGGAACTCAATGCCGACGTCGGCACCGCATTGATCGTCGTTACGCACGACCCGGGGCTCGCCGAGCGGGCGGGGCGCATCCTTCACCTGGTGGACGGCAGGCTGGCCTGAGCCGTCCTAAGGCGCGCCGACCGCTTCCAGCCAGGGCTCCAGCCGCTGTCCGACGGCGAGCGTCGCGCTGAACGGCGGCTTCCTGGCATTCGGCCGGGCCTCCATGGCCGGGATGGCGTCGAACGTCGCCCGCATGGCGTGCGGAACATTGACTTCGGCGACGGCGAGCGCACCGAGGTGGCCGGTGACGACGGGCTGTCTGTTGCGGGTCGTAAGCGCGGGGCTCAGCTTGGTCTTGAGGATCATGTAGCGGCCGCGGTCGGCATACCGGGCGCGCAGCCCGTCGAGATTCGTGCCGACGTCCACGGCGAACAGGCGGCTGTTGTCGTTCTCTTCGCGCGCGAGGTTCTCCCGCGCGCGCTTCTCGGCTTCGATCAGCTCCTTGTCGGCGGGACTCTTCTCGCGCCGCGACTCCTGCTCGGCGAGATGCCGGCGTGCCCGCTCGAGCGCTTCCTGCCAGCCGGCGCCGGCCAGTTCGAGCACCACCAGCACTTCGCGCTCTGCGTCGGCGGCCCGCCAGCCATGGCGACTGGGCCCCGCTTTGATCGCCGCGACGTCGAAGCCAAGGTCCGCCATGCGCTTCTCGTCCAGCCAGCCCGGCATGCCGCCATACCCGCCGCTGTAGTAGCCGAAGAGGTTCTCCATGTTGGGATCGTTTACGCGCCAGTCGATCCGCAGCGCGAGGCCGCTGTTTTCCTTGTTCGCCCGCCAACCCCAGGGACGCGCGAGTTCGCGCTGCGACAGGACGATGCGGCTCTCGGGTTCGCCGGCGCGGTTGTAGGCGACGCCGCCGAGGGCGACGGCATTGGCGACGAGGATCAGCGCGGCGCCGGCGGCGAGCGTGAAGCGGCGGGAGATCATGCAAGGGCTCCGCGTCCCCGCAGGCGCCTGAGCACCAGCAGGATCAGGATGGCCGACAGTGCGACCACCAGGAAGAACAGCCATTTCGGCATGATTTCCCACCACCAGTCGTAGAGCTTGCTGTAGAGGAAGATCACGAAGAAGGCGATGCCGGTGTTGACGGTGTCGCTCCAGTGCCGGCGTGCGCCGAGCCAGATGACGAGGCCGCTGGCGACGAAGCCGGCGGTCTGGTAGCCGCCTTCGATCAGCTTGCGATCGAGCTCCAGGTAGCTGCCGTCGCCCCAATGGCTGAGCACCAGCATGGGCACCAGCAGGCAGAGCAGGCCGAAGACGCGGTAGACGGGGTCGAAGCCGGCGAAGCGGCGATGCGCGATCGCCAGCGGCGTGCCGAACAGCAGCAGCGCGACGGGAAAATAGTTCTCCGGCCGCCTGCCGGCGTCGAGCCAGTAGAGCCCGCCCCATTCGCCGACGCGCGCCGAGACGTAGGCGATGACGCAGCAGATGCCGGCCGCCAGCAGCAGCCGCAGGTCGCACGCATAGGCGAGCAGGAAGGCCAGTGCCGCCCAGGGCAGCAGCGCCTTGTCGGTGGGCGTGATGTTGAAGATCTGCCCGAGCATGACGAGGTTGAGCACGAAGCAGGCGAAGGCCACCATGGCCGCCAGCTTGGTGAAGTAGCCCGAGGCGTCGCGCCCCTGGATCGCGACGGTCAATCCCAGGCTGCCCAGCGACGCCGCCAGCAGGATCGCCACCTGCGCGGTTTCGCCGAACTCCCCCCAGAACTGGTAGAAGAGGAAGAAGATGCTGGCGGCCAACGCCAGTGCGCCGAGGAAGGAGGCCACCCGCATGCCGAGCGAGAGCTGCTGGGCCCGGGTGTCGCGGTCGATGTCGAAGGCCGCCGCGTAATCGCACATCAGCCGGCCGTGATGGGTCGCGACGGCCAGGCGCTGCTCGGCCGTGAGCCGCAGCACGCCCTCGTCCTCCAGGCGCGCAAGTTCGTCGCGGAAGGTCCGGATCTCGTCGGCGCGCCGCTGCGCTTCGGTGCGGGTCAGGGAAGGCATGACGGCCGATTGTACGCCGCCTGGATGGTGCCATTGGCATATGTTGGGAGCATTGGTTTATCATTCCGGCATTTGGCGCTGCGGCGCACGAACCGGAGGAGATCTCGATGCGCATTCCGAACTCGTGTTCATGGCTGTCCCTGTGCTTCGCGCTGGCGCTGCCGCTTTCGGCCTGCGCCGCCGACCCCCTGGTGCCGACAAGCCGCTACACCGAAGCGACCGCGGATTTCCGCAAAGGCGTTGAGTCGGCGGCGAAGCTGATCCGGCAGCAGCTCGAGGTTCAGGCGAACACCCGCCGCCTGCTCGCCGTGCAGGACTACCTCGATCATCCGAAGGACCCGAACCTCGACCTCGACCGGCGCAACGTCGCCGAGTCCTTCGCACGCTACATGTGCCTGGGACTGGACGAGACCGAGCGCGACGCCGACGCGCTCGCCTACCTCGCGGCCTATGGCGATGCGCTGGCCGACATCGGCCGCCAGCCCGACCGCAACGTCGCCGCAATGTGGGAGAACATACGCCGCCTGCGCGGCGCCGGCGGCGCGCTGCCCTTCAAGCCGGCAGGCACGGAGAACGGGCAGGCGCAGCGTTGCCGCGCCGAGGTGCTGCAGCTGCGCGCCATGAGCCTGCCGCGCGCCGAGAAGGGACTGAAGTCGCTGGCGGCCGCCAGTTCACTGTTCGAGGCCTTCAATGCCCTGGTCGAGGCCGTCAAGGCCGCCAGCGTCGCCGTCGCCGCGCCCATCGACGAGCAGGCGCGCAAGGAGGCCTTCCGCAAGTTCGTCGTAACCAATGCCGCGACGTTGCACGGCGTGCTCGACGACCCGCGGCTCGATGCCGACCTCTACGAGATGTGGATGCGCCGCCGGCAGGCGCTGCTGGTGCTCCCCTACGAGCGCTTCGCCGCCATGATGGCGACGAAGCCCGCCGACCGGCTGGCAATCGTCGAGGCCGCGGCCGCCACCAACCGGGCCGCCGCCGACTTCGACGCCGAGCGCTGCGCCCAGCCGCCGCTCGCGGTGCTGAAGGCGCTGCGCGAGGCGCAGGCGCGGCTGGAGAAGGCGGCTGCCGATCCGGCGACGCAGGAGGAGGCCTGGGGCGAGCTGAGGAGCTTCGCCGAGACGCTGCAGGCGATCGCCGCCGCCATCGACGCCGTGCAGGCGAGGGCGCAGGCGGTGAAGGCGGGGCTGTAGAAACGCGCGCCGGGGTGCGGCGCTACTCCAGCGGCTCCTCGTCCACCTGCGGCAGCAGGGCGGCCTCGAGTTCCTGGCGGCCGTGCGGCGACGTCATGGCGACGATGGTGAAGCCCGGCTGCAGCATGAACTCGTCGGCCGGCGGGTTGAACACCCAGTCGCCGCGCGTGCGCACGGCGAGCAGCACGTAGTTGGCGCTGCGCAGCCGCAGGGTGGAGAGCAGGCGCGGCTCGAAGTCGTGCGGCACGATCACCTCCTCGACGCGCAGCCGGTGCTCGGAGCGCAGCATCTCGTCGAGGAAGGACACCACGTGCGGACGGATCATCGCCGAGGCGATGCGCATGCCGCCGGTGAAGTTGGGCGAGACGATCGCGTCGGCGCCGGCCTTCTTCATCTTCTCGACGTTGCGCAGGTCGTTGCAGCGGGCAACCACGCGCAGATTGGGCGCCATCTGCTTGGCCGTGAGCGAGATCATCAGGTTGCGGCTGTCGTCGCCGGTGACGGCGAATACCCCGCGCGCATGCTCGATGTTGGCTTCGGTGAGGATGTCCTCGTCCGAGGCGTCGCCGTGGATGTAGAGCATGCCGTGGTGCTTCTCGGCGTGGCTCTCGAGCAGTTCGATCTTTTCGTCGATGGCGATGAAGTGGCGGTTGGTGCTCTCCAGTTCCTGGCCGACGTTGCGCCCGACGCGGCCGAAGCCGCAGACGATGTAGTGGTTGCGAACCTTCTTCATGGCTTTTTCCATGCGCCTTCTCCGCATCGATTTGTCGAAGTCGCTGGCCAGCACGATGGCCGTGACGCTCGAAAAGAAATAGGTCATCACGGCCACGCCCGAGAAGGCGATCGCCATGGTGAAGACTTCCAGGTGGGGCTTGTGCCAGACCTCGACCCCGCCGCCGTAGCCGATGGTGGCGACCATCAGGAAGGTCATGTAGAGCGCGTCGATCCAGGCGATCGACGGATCGCCGAGCATCTTGTAGCCGACCATGCCCACCAGCATGATGACGCCGAAGCCGATCAGCGCGACGCCGATCGACAGCCGGGCGCGGCGGAAGACTTCGCTGGTGTTTTCGTCGTAATTCATCGGGCCGCCATTCTAGCGGAAGGGCAGTGAAAGGCGGAAAGCGGCAGCATCTGGGCGGCATACCGGGGAACGGCGGGACGGAGGCGGCCATCCAAACGTTGTAGCTCCCTCTCTCACCCCGGATAGCTACAATCGAAGCCCAGGTCGACCGTAACGTTGCTGAAGTTGTAGCTCCCTCTCTCACCCCGGATAGCTACAATCAGGCAGGCTCGGCGACGCAGGCGGCGCCGCGTCAGCCGGGCGGAACGCCGCACAAGATTGAGCGAATCGCCTTCCTTTGCCGTCTCGGCCTTGTCGAAGGCGCGGACGCCGAGGTCGATGATGTGATCTTCGCCGAGGAGACTCCAGCCGACCGATGCAATGCCGATATCGAGGCCGACGGTATAGGACGCGCTTTCCGATTGCATGGCACCACCCACCATGGATAGAATGCCGTCATTGTAGCTATCCGGGGTGAGAGCCGTTGCTGCAATAAGGTAGTCACCCTCGGGTGACGACCGAACCCGGCCCGACAGGCTTGCCTGCCGGGCCTTCTTGTTTCTGCTCCCCGACCGCTTCCTTCTCTGGTCTAATCGAAGGTCATGAGGCCGGCGATCGTTGCATTTGCGTTGGGCGTTGCTTGGCTGCAGCGCCAAGCCGAGTTGCCGGAGACAGGTGTCGCGGTCTTGCTGGCGGCGCTCGGCGCCCTGCTGGTGGCACTGCCGCTCGCCACCCGCCGCCTGCGCTATTTCGCCATCCTCGGCGCCGCGCTGCTGGGCTTCTCCTGGGCAGCGTACCGCGCCGACCAGCGCCTCGCCGATGTGCTGCCGGAGGCCAACGAGGGGCGCGACGTCGAGGTGGTCGGCGTGGTCGTCGGCCTGCCGCAGCGCTTC
>DASVZI010000098.1:0-13733 GCA_036391735.1 Rhodocyclaceae bacterium | reverse complement strand
CGCTACTGTCAAAGTGATCCGATAGGGCTGCGTGGGGGCATCAATACCTACGGCTACGTCGGCGGGAATCCGCTGAGTTATAGCGACCCAACTGGGCAAGTGGCACAAGCAGTTGTTGTTGGAGTTGGTGTGCTGGTTGTCGGTGGCTCAATCTACATGTCAAGCCCGGCTGGGAAGAAGGCAATCAAGAGCATTGCTCAGAAGATCCAGGAGCTTTGCACACCAGCGACGAAGGACCCCTGCGACGAGCAGCAGGAGCAAGAGGAAGAAGCGTGCGGGAAATATTGGGGGCATTGGTCGTATAACGGATGCATGGAGCGGGCTCGTATTCGCGGCGATATGTGCCGTAGAGGGGTACCGAACCCACCGCCCCAATGGAGTGATGCTGACGTGAATGGTTGGGCTCCGCCGTCTGCGCCGAGAGGCAAACGATGATTACTCGTGAAGAATTCAGCGCCTTACGCGCCGAAGTGGCGTTGCTAAGAAGCCAGCAAATTGAGTCGCGGTTTGGGTCTGTTCCCGCAAGCATCGGCCTCATCGAGAAGCGGTTAGGGGAAGCGACATCTGATGATGACCGTGCCCTGCTGTACTCCCTTCTCGTTAGCGAGTGCTCCAGGTCACGGAACGATTCACTGTACCTGGATTGTTTGCGGAGGCGTGTTCTCGCCTTTCCTAGCGATCCGACAGCTCATTCGGGCCTTGCGATTACGCTCGCAATGGTCGGATCGGAGCATCGGGATGAGGCATTGGTGGTAGCGGATAAGGCCATTGCACTTGCAAAAGCACAAGACAGGCAAGTCAGATACTGCGCCACGAACCTAGTACGGATAGCGCTAATCCTGGATGACTACGAAGTGCTTAACCGTGGCCTCCGGGAACTCGTTGAAGACGCCGATAACGTGCGCGAAGAAGACAGCCGCTACGAGTTTGATTTCATCGACAAGATCGATGTCCAGCGGGTTGATACAGGGCTGCTTGAGCGATACAAGAATCTCGGAGCATAACGATGGCCTGTGGTCACCGCCAACGCTTGTACGGCGGTGCTTCGCGGCGCATGGCTGCTAAAAATGTGGCCGCGGCCCGGTCGAAATTCCTTGCGGCCCTCGCGGCGTCGATGTAGATTGGCCGCGCATACGAAGCCCTTCGGGGCCAGCGGCCCGAGCCGCATATCGAAAAAATAGGCCCGCAAGGGCCGACTTTACGGGTTTCTTGAAACCCGCCGTCTCCTAGCCCTCCGGGGCAGGAAAGCAAGGCAGTCTGCCCCGGCGTGCTGCCCTACAAGAAGCGCCGCCGACGCCTGACGTCGTGCAGCGCAAGCACAGGGAAGTTGCGTCTGCTGTTGGCGCGGCTTCGCCTGCTGATCTCCTCTCTCACGAGACAAAGCGGCGTCGCCGCCTTGGGGACTCGCGCGTCCGGCTTCGGCCTGGCGTCGGCCCCGAGGCGGCCTGTCCGCCTTCGCCATCGCGCGCCGACTGTGGTCGCCAACGGGCCACCTCACATTGCGTGCGCGATTCCAAGATTTTTACCTATACGAGTGTCCGGAGCCCATTCCGGCGCTGATCCGTTTCCCGGCGGCCGTCAGCGAAAAGTCCCCGCTTCACCCCGTGCCGCCGGTCAACCTGCATGAAAGGATCAGCGATGCTGAACCCCACCTTAGTAGCTGTCGTGCTGGGCATCACAGCCCAGTATAGGGACCACACACCTGCGCAATCTTCGATTGGCGGGCCTGTCGGCCAAAACTCCCTGTGCCAGGCCGAGAAGTCGCGGCCACAGGGGCTGTGCGCACTTGGCCACAAAACGGCCAACGCCTTGATCGTGCGGAGGTTCGCATGACCCGCCGCCGCTACGTCAAGACCGCCGTGCCGCTCGACGAATACGCCGCGTTGAGCATCCGTGCCGACCAGGAAGGGCTGACGCTGGCCGCCTACGTTCGCGCTGCCCTGGCCAGGGACGCCGAGCGCCAGACGGTCGCGCAAACCCTGGAGGCGTTCCGCGCCAGCCTGCCAACCGGAGACGCGAGCGCCCCGGCGACGTCGCCGGCCGGCACCACGCCGGACCTCGTGGAGGTGCTGCAACTGGTGCGCCTGCTGGCGAGCCAAGCCAACCCCCAAGCCGCGGCGCGCATCACCGCCGCCATCAATTCGCAAAGGAATCCGTCATGAGCCGCGACCCCATCCTCCACGCCATCGGCGTCATCATCAACCGCAGCTTGCTGTTCATCGGCCTCAGCCTGGCCCAGGCCATCGGGCTGTGGCTGTGGTTCTGGATGCACTTCAAGCACTGGTCCCTGCTGGAAGCGGTCCGCGCTGTGGCCGAAGCGTGGCCGCTGTCCTTCGACACGTTCGTCAGCGTCGTCGCCATGGCGGTGGTCTGGATCGGCGTCGCCAACAGCGCGATCCTGTACCTGGCCGTGGGCCGCTGGTGGCAGCGCCGCGGCGACGTGACGCACCACCGCGGCAGCCGGCTCGAGGAGATCTGACCATGGGCCTGCTCAGTTTCCTGGGCAGGCAGCAAGCTGCCCGGCGTGATCCCATCACGCTGGGCGGCATTGAGCTGCCGCCACAGAACGAACCCCTGCACACGCTCCTGTGCGGCGCCACCGGCGTGGGCAAGACGACGCTGATGGACGAGGCCCTGGAGATCATCGTCGGCCGGGGCGACCGCGCCATCGTCGTCGATCCCGGCGGCCACCACCTCAGCCGCTTCGGTCGGCCGGGCGACGTGGTGCTCAACCCCTTCGACGCGAGGAGCCCGGGCTGGTCCATCTTCAACGAGATCCGCCACGACTTCGACTACGTCCGGCTGGCGAAGAGCCTGATCCCGGACGGCCAAGGCGCGGATGCGGCGTGGAACTTCTACACGCAGATCCTCGCCGCCGAAGGCATGCGCGCGCTGATGCGCCAGGGAGAGAACAGCACGGCCGCGCTGCTCGACCGCCTGACGGTGGCGCCGGCGGAGGAGCTGGCCAAGCTCCTGGTCGGCACGCCGGTGCAGGGCTTGTTCGACAAGGACGCCGGCCGGGCGCTCGCCAGCACGCGGTTCATCCTGGCCACGTACCTGAACCCGCACCAGTACCTGCGGCCGGGCGACTTCAGCGTGCGCGACTGGCTGGAGAAGGACACGGGCAACCTGTTCGTTACCTGGCGCGAGGACATGCAGACGGCATTGCTGCCGCTCATCGCCTGCTGGGTGGATTTGGTGTGCAATGCCGTCCTCTCGCTGCCGGCCGCGCGGGAACGGCGGCTGTGGCTGCTGCTCGACGAGCTGGGCGCCTTGGGACAACTCAACTCCCTGGAGGCGACGCTCACGCGCGGACGCAAGCACGGCCTGTGCGTCCTGGCCGGGCTGCAAAGCACCTCGCAGCTCGACCGCCACTACGGGCGCGAGGCGGCCATCGTGCTGCGCTGCTGCTTCCGCAACCTGGTGGTGCTGTCGCTCGCACGCAGCGACCCGGACACCGCGCAGGTGATGTCGCAGGCGCTGGGCGAGCGGGAGGTGGAGCGCGTGCAGCGAAGCGCCCAGCGGAGTGCGCAGGGCATCTCGCACGGCGCCAACCTGCAGCGGGACACCGAGCGGCTGGTGCTGCCGAGCGAGCTGACGCAGTTGCCCGACCTCACGGCCTACGTGGCGCTGGCCGGCAACATGCCGGTGCGCCTGGTCGAGTTCGCTCCGGTGGATCGCACGCAGGTGCTCGCCGCCTTCGAGGAGGCGCCATCATGCTGAGCATCGCCATCGTCAAGAACAGCGCGGCGGCCGGCAGCTACTACGTCGAGGCGGACGACTACTACGTCAAGGACCGTTCGCCCTCGGCGTGGATGGGCGACGGCGCGCGGCGGCTGGGGCTCTCCGGTGAAGTGGAAGGACAGGCCTTCCGCGATCTGCTCGACGGCAAAATGCCAGACGGCAGCCAGATCCACAACGCCGCCGAGGGCCGGCGGGCTGGCCTCGATCTCACCTTCAGCTCGCCCAAGAGCGTATCCATGCAGACCCTCATCGGCGGCGACACGCGGCTGGTGGAAGCGCACGAGGCGGCCGTGGCGCGCGCGCTGGATTACGCCGAGGGCCTGGCGGCCTACCGCGTCACCGAGCACGGCACGACGCGCATCGAGGGGAGCGGCAACCTGCTGGTGGCGAGCTTCCGCCACGACCTCTCGCGCGAGGCGGATCCGCAGTTGCACACGCACGCGGTGGCCATCAACGCCACGCAGCGCCCCGATGGGGAATGGCGGGCGCTGGAGGCCGGCGAGCTGCTGCGCCAGAAGATGCTGATGGGCGCCCTGTATCGCGCCGAGCTGGCGCTGGAAGTGCAGAAGCTGGGCTACGAGGTGCGGCAGACGCATGTCGATGGCCGCTTCGAGCTGGCCCACTTCGACGACAAGCAGATCGAGGCCTTCAGCACCAGGAGCCAGGCCATCGAGACGGCCCTGGCGAAGGCAGGCAAGACGCGGGAGGACGCCACCGCCCGGGAAAAGGAGATCGCCACCCTGGCCACGCGCAACGCCAAGGGCGCGGTGGATCGCGCGGCCCTGCGCGAAGCCTGGCAGGAGAAGAGCCGTGCCCTGGGCATCGACTTCACCCCGGCGCTGGCGCCGACGACGCTGGCGATGGATGCCCGTGCCGAAGCGGCGCGCGCGGCCGTGGCCTTCGCCGTGATCCACGCCACCGAGCGCCAGGCCGTGGTGCGGGAGACGGAGTTGATCCGTGCCGCCCTGGAGCGCGGCACCGGCGACACGGACCTGGCCGCGATCCGCGCCGAGATCGAGCGCCAGAGCCGCAGCGGCGCGCTGATCCGCGAAGGTCTCCACTACACGACGCCCGAGGCCCAGGCGCGCGAGCGCGAGATGCTGGACATCGAGGCGCGCGGCCGGGGTGTCGTGGCGCCGATCCTGGCCAGGGCCGAGGCGGAGCGCGCTCTGGCGGGCACGACGCTCAACGCCGGCCAGCGGGACGCCGCTGCCCTGGTGGTGTCCACCGATGCGCGCGTCAGTGCGATCCAGGGCACGGCGGGCACGGGCAAGACCACCATGCTGCGGCAAGCCCAGGCGCTGGCGAAGGCGCGGGGCTATCAGATGGTCGGCCTGGCGCCATCGGCCGCGGCGGCGCGCGAGCTGCGCAAGGCGGGCATCGAGAGCCGGACCATCGCCGCCTTCGTCCGTCTCGACCGCCCCGGCATCGACCGCCAGAGCATCCTGGTGGTCGATGAGGCCGGCATGGTGTCGGCGCGCGACATGCACCAGGTGCTGACGACGGCGGAAGCGGCCGGCGCGCGCGTGGTCCTGGTCGGCGATGTGCAGCAGTTGAAGGCGGTCGAGGCCGGCCGGCCCTTCGCGCAGTTGCAGGCGGCCGGCATCGCGCGGGTGGAGATGGGCGAGATCCAGCGGCAGAACAACGCCAAGCTGCGCCACGCGGTGGAACTGGCGGCGAAGGGCGAGGCGGCGCGTTCCCTGGGCGTGCTGTCCAAGCACGTCGTCGAGATCGAGGACCACCGCGACCGGCACCTGGCCATCGCCAAGGACTACGCGATGCTGCCGACCCGCGAGCGCGACAAGACCTTGATCCTCGCCGGCACGCATCTCGCGCGCATGGCGATCAACAGCCACGTGCGCACGGAGCTGGGGCTGGTCGGCCGGGGTGTCGTGGTGTCGGCGCTGGAGCGCAAGGACCTGACGGAAGCGCAGGCCCGGAGTTCGCTGGCCTACCAGCCTGGCGACCTGGTGCAGGCGCAAAAGGGCTATGGCTCCCTGGGCCTCGCGCGCGGCGACCTGGCGCGCGTCGTCGAAGGCGGCGCCGGCCGGGTGATGCTGGCGCTGGAGGACGGCCGGCGCGTGGAGTGGCGGCCGGCGGTGCAGACGAACCTGACCGCCTATCGGGAGACGGCGCGCGAGCTGGCCGTGGGCGATGCCGTGCGCATTACCGCCAACGACCACGCACGGGGCCTCGTCAATGGCGAGCGGGCCACGGTGGCCGGCATCGATGCCGAACGGCAGACGGTGACGCTGGTCAAGGCGGACGGCGGGGAGATCACGCTGGACGCCAGCCGACCGCTGCACCTGGACCATGGCTACTGCTCGACCGTGCATGCCGCGCAAGGGCAGACGGCGGAGCGGGTGTTGATCGAGGCGGACACGCACAGCGCGACGGCGAACGAGTCGAGCTACTACGTGGCCATCAGCCGGGCGCGGGAGGACGTGACGATCTACACCGACGACAAGGCGATGCTGCCCGAGGCGATGGCCCGCGAGGACGAGAAGAGCGCGGCGCTCGACGTGCGGACCGAGCGCGAGCCGGTGCAGTTGGAGCTGTAGTTAGGGGAAGAAAACCCCGCCCACCCGCCGTAGGCGGGTAGCTGCTGAAGTACGAAGGGCCGCGCTTGCGGCCCTTCTGCTATCGGTGCGCGGCGTGGGCCTTGCGCTTCAACTGGCCCCGCTCGATGAAGGCATCGATCAACTGGAGCACCTGGCGCTTCTCGGCGACGTCCAGCTTCTCGATGGCCAGCAGGCGACGCCGCAAGCGGCTGTCGCCTTCCTGCTTGACCAGGCGGCGCTTGGTCGAGCGTCCGAACAGCTCGTCAATCGACACGCCCAGGGCAGTGGCGATGCTCGGCAGCAGATTCGACGGCGGCGTGGCATTGGGGCTCTCGTAGTAAGCCACCATGCGTTGCGAGATGCCCAGCTCCGCGGCCAGCTCCACCTGCGTGAAGCCGGCGGCCTTGCGCAGAAATGCCAGCCGTTGCCCGAAGCTCTCCGCTTGCCCGGTTTGAATGCGTTTGCCCATCGATGCAGTTCCCATGCGATGGCGCAAGTCTAGGAAGGTGGCGGCGATCATAGAAGCCCTGGTCTTGACAGTTATACACACCATGTATATTGTGCCGTCCATCAAAATGTTTAGCAACCCCATGTATATCGGCGACCCCCGGAGAACCGTATGGCACGCATCCCAGAAGCGGAAATCGAGCGGCTAAAGGAGGTGGTCTCCGTCGAGCGCCTGGTGGAGGCGGCGGGGATCGAACTCAAGCGCGCGGGCAAGGATCTGGTCGGCTGCTGCCCGTTCCACGAGGACGACACGGCGAGCCTGGTGGTCACCCCGGCGAAGAACCTCTGGCACTGCTTCGGCTGCGGCATCGGCGGCGGTCCCATCGATTGGGTCATCAAGTCGCGCGGCGTGTCCTTCCGCCATGCCGTCGAGCTGCTGCGCGAAGGCATTACCGCTTTAGCCGCCGAATCCGGCCCGGTGAAGCGCTCGACGGTGCGGAGCCTGGCGGCGCCGTTGAGCTTCGATGCCGACGACGCCCGGCTGCTCTCGGATACCGTGGCCTACTATCACGAGCGCTTGAAGCAAAGCCCGGAAGCGCTGGCCTACTTGAAGCGCCGGGGCATCGACGACGTGGAAGCCATCGAGCGCTTCCGCTTGGGCGTGTCGGACCGGACGCTGGGCCTGCGCCTGCCCGAGAAGAACCGCAAGGCCGGCGGCGAGATTCGCGCGCGCTTGCAGAAGGTCGGCTTGTACCGCGAGAGCGGCCACGAGCACTTCGCCGGCAGCCTAGTCGTGCCGATCCTGGACGAGGCCGGCAACGTGGTCGAACTCTACGGCCGCAAGCTCCTGGACAACCTGCGTGCCGGCACGCCCAAGCACCTTTACCTGCCGGCGAACGAGGCGCGCGGCCGGGGCGTGTTCAACATCGAGGCCCTGGCTGCCTCGAAGGAAATCATCCTGTGCGAAGCGCTGATCGACGCCTTGACCTTCTGGTGCGCCGGCTACCGCAACGTCACCAGCGCCTACGGCATCGAGGGTTTCACCGACGAGATGGTCGAGGCGATGAAGCGCCACGGCACCCAGCGCGTGCTGATCGCCTTCGACCGCGACGAGGCCGGCGAGCGCGGCGCCGCCAAGGTGGCGGAACGCCTGATGGCGGAAGGCATCGACTGCTGGCGCCTGCTGTTCCCCAAGGACATGGACGCCAACAGCTACGCGCTCAAGGTGCAGCCGGCCGCGAAGTCCCTCGGGCTCGTCATCCGCAAGGCGGTCTGGCTGGGCAACGGCGCTCCGCCCACAAAACCCGCCACCCCTTCGGCGGTGGCCGATGCCGCGGAAACGTCCGCCCCGTCAGCCTCGGCGACCGATGCCGCACCACCCTTAGCCGCTGAGCCGTTGCCGGCGAGCCCCGTCCCACCGGGACCGGCGGCCGACGTCGCCTGCACCGTCACCGACGCGGAAATCCTCCTCGTGCTGGGCGAGCGCCGCTACCGCGTGCGCGGGCTGTCGAAGAATCTCGGCTTCGAGCTGCTCAAGGTCAATCTGCTGGTGTCGCGCGGGGACGCGTTCTACGTCGATACCCTGGACCTCTACGCCGCGCGCCAGCGGGCGAGCTACATCACCCAGGCCGCCATCGAGTTGCAGGAGCGGGAGGACGTCATCAAGGCCGACCTTGGGCGCGTGCTCTTGAAGCTGGAAGCCCTGCAGGAAGAGGCGATCCGGGAGGCGCTGACACCCGCGGCGCCGCTGCATCCCGAGATGGACGAGGACGAGCGCGAAGCGGCGCTGGCGCTGCTCAAGTCGCCCGACCTGCCGGCGCGTATCCAGGCGGACCTCAAAGCCTGCGGCCTGGTCGGCGAAGAGACGAACAAGCTCGTCGGCTACCTGGCGGCCGTCTCGCGCAAGCTCGACCGGCCGCTGGGCGTGGTGATCCAGAGCAGCAGCGCCGCCGGCAAGTCGAGCCTCATGGATGGCGTGCTGGCCTTCGTGCCCGACGAGGATCGCGTCAAGTACAGCGCCATGACCGGACAGAGCCTGTTCTACATGGGTGAGACGAACCTCAAGCACAAGGTGCTCGCCATCGTCGAGGAGGAAGGCGCGAGCCGCGCCTCCTACGCGCTGAAGCTCTTGCAGTCCGAGGGCGAATTGACGATTGCCTCGACCGGCAAGGACCCGCAGAACGGCAACCTCATCACGCAGCAGTACCGCGTCGAAGGCCCGGTGGCCTTGCTCTTTACGACGACGGCGCGCGACCTGGACGAAGAGCTGATGAACCGCTGCCTGGTGCTGGCCGTCGATGAGGGCCGCGAGCAGACCCGCGCCATTCATCAGTTGCAGCGCGACCGGCGCACGCTGGAAGGGCTCATCGCCCGGCGCGAGAAGGCGGCCGTCGTCGCCTTGCACCAGAACGCCCAGCGCCTGCTGCGGCCCCTGGACGTGCTGAACCCCTATGCGCAGTTCCTCACCTTCCCCGATCAGACCACGCGCCTGCGCCGCGACCACGAGAAGTACCTCACGCTGATCGACGCCATCGCCTTCCTGCATCAGCACCAGCGCGACATCAAGACCCATCGGCGCGGCGAGCAGGTCGTGGAGTACATCGAGGCGACGCTGGCCGACATCGCGCTGGCCAACCGCATCGCCCACGACGTGCTGGGCCGCAGTCTCGACGAGCTGCCGCCGCAGACCCGGCGGCTCCTCAAGCTCGTCGACCGCTTCGTGGCCGGCGAGACGGAGCGCCTGGCAGTGAAGCGCGCCGACTTCCGCTTCAGCCGGCGCACGCTGCGCGAGGCCATCGCCTGGGGCGACACGCAATTGCGCGTGCATCTGGAGCGCCTCGTCGATCTGGAATACGTGCTCGCCCACCGCGAAGGCCCCGGCGGCAAGTACGTCTATGAGCTGGCCTACGAGGTCGCCGACGAAGCGCGCGCGCAGGTGGCCGGTCTCATCGACGTGGCCGCGTTGGAGGCCCTGGCGGCTACCGCTGCGACGGAAAAGTCGCGGGGTGAAGCCCCCGAAGTCGCGGGCCGGTCGCGGGGCGGTAACGGCCCGGTGGCGGCCAAGTCGCGGGGTATGGCACCGGCTGCGGAGGCCCACGGCGAGGGCGTTGGCGCGGAACCGCCCGCGACCGATGCGTCGATGCACTGCTCGTCGCCGCGCAAGTCCCTGTCGTATCCGCAGGCCGCGCCCTTGGCCGCCTGACATGCCCATCCGGCACTTCGCACCCGAGAAGCGCAACAAGCGCGCCTGGCGCAAGAAGCCGCGCCAGCCCGAGGCGGACCGCCGGCATGATCCGGCCGCCGCCAATCCGCTGCACAGCTACCGCCGGGCCTTCCTCGAATGGGCGCAGGCGCGCGGCTACTCGGCGGCCACGGTGCAGACGCGCGACCGCTCGATTGCCCGGCTCATTGCCTGGTGCGACGAGCGCGGCATCGTGCGCCCGGCCGACATCACCCGCGCCGTGCTGGAGCGCTACCAGCGGCACCTGTTCCTGTACCGCAAGGCCGACGGCGCGCCGCTGTCCCTCACCACGCAGCAGAGCATCCTCAACCCGCTGCGCGCCTTCTTCAAGTGGCTCGCGCGCGAGAACCACATCCTCTACAACCCGGCCTCGGAACTCGTGCTGCCGCGCCAGCCGCGGCAGTTGCCCAAGGTGCTGCTGTCGGTGCAGGACGTCGAGGCCGCGCTCAACGAGCCCGACATCGCCACGGCCTGGGGCCTGCGCGACCGCGCGATCCTGGAAACGCTCTACAGCACGGGACTGCGGCGCCTGGAGCTGACGCGGCTTGCGCTCTACGACGTCGATCTTGCCCAGGGCACGGTGATGGTCCGCCACGGCAAGGGCGCCAAGGATCGCCTGATCCCCATCGGCCGCCGGGCCTGCGCGTGGATCGCGCGCTATGTCGAGGAAGTCCGGCCGCAGCTTGCCACCCGTTCCGACGAGCTGGCGCTCTTCCTCACCGACTACGGCGAGCCCTTCGAGAAGAACCGCCTGGGCGACCTGGTGCGCCGTCACATGCGGCACGCCGGCATCGCGCACGGCTCCTGTCATGCCTTCCGCCACGCGATGGCGACCCACATGCTGGAGAACGGCGCCGACATCCGCTTCATCCAGGCGATGCTCGGGCACTCGGAGCTATCGACGACGCAGATCTATACCCAGGTCTCCATCGGCAAGCTTAAGGAGATCCACGCGGCCACTCATCCGGCACGCCTGGAGCGCGCCAGGCGCGATCAGAACCGCGCGGATGAGGGCACGCCTCACCTCGGCCCGATGGACGCGCGTGCGGCCTTGTTTGCTGCCCTGGCGGCCGACGAGGACGACGACGACGCGGACACCTTGGCGGTGAGCGCCCCGGCCGCCGCTTCCTGCTGGCAACGCTAAGCGCAGTCGGCATGCGGTGCAAGCGGTAGAGCCGGCTTGCACCGCACTGCCCAGCGTATCTATCCCTGCGCCGTCAAGGCCAAGCCCTCCGGGCGCGCTGGCGCGCGGCCTTGACGGAACGACCGCCTGTACCAGCTCCACCCTCTAGCCGCTGCGCGGCGCAGCTAAAGAAGATGCTACTTGCATCGCCCCGGTTGATCGGCGAAACTCGCGTCTACGCAATTTGCGCCCGATCCCCTGGAGGTGTGCCTTCGTTCCCTGTCCGCAGACCCGCATCGCGTCTAGGGAAACCGCCTCCTGTTACGACAGGACCATGGCGGGGCGATCTCTCTACAACTACTTCCGCGATTGCTACGACCCCGTCACCGGACGCTACTGTCAAAGTGATCCGATAGGGCTGCGTGGGGGCATCAATACCTACGGCTATGTTCTGGGCAATCCCATCAGCTACACGGACCCCGAAGGATTGCTGGTAGCGCAAGCTATTGGATTGGGGCTAGGCGTTTATGCCACGGCCGTGATAACGGGAGCCCTACCAAATCCGTTCAAGCCCGCGGCGAAACCTTCTGATGACCCGTTAACCGGTGCGATGCAGTCGAGTAGTTCATCGTCCTCATCGTCGTCATCGTCCAGCAGGGGTTCTGGCGATGCGTGTTGCGAGGACATAGTTAAGAAGATTCATGATGTGATGCGAGAACTGAACAGGCGATATATGGATCAATGTCGGAACAGATACAACCAATGGGACTCCCACGTGCCTGCATTCGAAGGAAAGCAGAGGCAGTTGGCGAAACTCGTTGCACAAGCGGAGGCGATGGGATGCCCTGTACCGGCTAAGGCCTATCAATGGCTTCAGACTTCCTGCCCAGCCCCAGGCACTGATCGTAATTCCTCTCCAGGATATTGAGGACGTTATGGATTTAGCTACTAATTGGATTGAAGCGACAGAAGCCCAACTAAATCGCAAAGTGCTGGGTGATGAGCAGGAGGCCGCTCTCATTGAACTGTTCGAGCTAAGCTCGGACCAGCCCGGGCAGGCGATAAAGATTTTCCAAAAGATCGCTGAGCGTGCGCCTAGCAGTTCAATTATGAATTGTCTCGGTGCTGGCCCTATTGAAGAACTGCTGGTCAAGCATCCAGGGTTCTTGGAGCAATTGATTACCCTGGCCCTGAATAGCCACCCGTTGCAGCATTCCCTGATGCAAGTAACGCTGCCCGAGGATGACCCGAAGTCCGTAGATCGCTTGCGAGAATTCGTGGAAAGCATAACCCCACAATAAATACAACCATACAACTGCGACGGAACGAGCACCGGTACGACTGAAGTGCCGAGAATATCTACGGCTATGTCGGGGCCAGTCCATTAGGTGGCTCAGATCCACTCGGATTGGCGCGACGGCCTGCTCCTGGTACTCAGAAGATATCATCGCGAAAATGTGATGTGAATGAGATGAGGGAGTGCAGAGCTCAATGCGGAAATCGCGGCGTTGATGCATGCTTTGTCCGGCGGTCTCTGCAAATTACCGGTGCAACAGGCGAAGGAAAGAAGATTTACGGAGTTAAGGAAGAAGTGATCTGTAGCTGCAATGATGAGGAAAGCCGCTGTCCTGATCAGAAAGCTCTTTTCAAGAAGTTCCTTCAGAACCTGATTGGTGGCACCTCGAATGCGAATGGCTCAAGTGAAACGGGGAATCCAGATTTGGATGATGCAAGCGGCACGTCAACTCGTAATTCAACGCCTGCAGTAATTGCTCCGGCATTTCCCGGCGGGCTTCGCATGCTTCCCCCTTAGGAATCGAAAAATGGAACGTGAGAATTTGATACCGGGTCGCATCTATTTTGGTGTTGCATTCGGCGACGACGAACTGACCATTCCCATCATTCATTCATACGAGTTCCTCGGAATGTCGGAAGATAGCTCCGCGGCTTTCAGATTCCGTTTCATCGGAACCGATGACTTACTCGAGCTGACAGAACGGCAGCTCGATATCGTAATAGGACTTGATGAACTTATTGCGACTCTTAGAGGACTTGGAAAGGCCAATCCCTCTATTGCGCCGTAGATCTTTGCATGGAGTCCGATCCCAAGAAGCACTACTCGACCGGTTCGAAAGACATGGCCCGCAGACAGGCAGTCGGCTCAAGAGTATCTGAGGAGTCATTGTCCAGAGCAGGGCGCGCGCTATAGAGCAGACGAATTCAGCCACGAAACATTGGCGAGGGTTCGCGTCCACTGTCGTGAATGCCTCGGCGGTAGGGAGTGAATCGCCCCGACTTTGCTAGACCCTTCGGCGCCTTAAATTTACGGCAACCATGGAGGTGTCATGAGCAGCAAGCGTCAAACAGTCCCGGTAAGGTACGCCTTCATTCCTGTCCATTAAGAAGCCCTCACCTCCCCCGCGCAATCGTCGAGGAAGAGGCCGCGGTGAGCGCATCCGTGGCCGACGGAGACCGATAGACGAACTGCCAATCGGCGTAGCGGCGCTTGTTTTCGAGACCGGCCAACTGCGGCGCGAAGCCGGCCTGCTTGATGGGCTTCGCGGTGGCGAGGCTGAAGACGCCCATGATCCCGCCCTCCGGCGCCGGCACGATTCCC
>DASVZI010000097.1:0-11326 GCA_036391735.1 Rhodocyclaceae bacterium | reverse complement strand
TTCCGGCAAGTCGACCCTGCTGCGGCATGTTGCGGGCCTGGTGACGGGCGACGCCGGCGGCGGCCGCATTGCTGTGCACGGCGCGGACATCCAGAAGCACGGCCGGCTCGGCCGCGGGGTACGCAAGGCACGCGCGCATCTCGGCTTCGTGTTCCAGCAATTCAACCTGGTGGGCCGCCTGCCGGTGATGGTCAACGTGCTGACCGGCGCGCTCGGCCGCCTGCCGCCGTGGCGCAGCCTGCTCGGCCTCTTCACGCGCGGCGATCGCCGCCTGGCCGCCGAGGCGCTGGCCCGCGTGGGCATCGCCGAGACCGCCTGGCAGCGCGCTTCGACGCTTTCGGGCGGCCAGCAACAGCGTGCCGCCATCGCCCGTGCGCTGGTCCAGCAGTCGCGCGTCATCCTCGCCGACGAGCCGATCGCCTCGCTCGATCCGGAGTCGTCGCGGCGCGTCATGGAAACCCTGGCCCGCATCAATCGCGAGGACGGCACCACGGTGGTCGTCTCGCTGCACCAGGTCGACTTCGCGATCCGCTATTGCCCGCGCACGGTGGCGCTGCGCCACGGCAAGGTGGTCTACGACGGACCCAGCGCGGCGCTGACGCATGCGCTGCTTTGTGAGCTCTACGGCGCCGAGGCTGCGGAGCTCGAGGGCGGTGGGCCCAGCCTGCGCGACTTCCTCATCGGCACTCCCCCGGTTCCACGGGCGCTCGCGGAAGCGGCCGCCTGATCGACTTTCCTTACTTCGGAGAACTTCATGCGTGTCATCGCCCTCGCCGCCGCGCTCTGCGTGTCGGCCGCCGCCCTGGTCAATCCGGCCAAGGCCGAGACCACCGAGATCAGCTTCGGCATCATCTCCACCGAGAACTCGCAGGCGCTCAAGCAGCAATGGGCGCCGGTGCTGGCCGACCTGCAGAAGGCCACCGGCCTCAAGGTGCAGCCCTTCTTCGCGCCCGACTACGCCGGCGTGATCGAGGCGATGCGTTTCAACAAGGTGCAGATCGGCTACTTCGGCAACAAGTCGGCGATGGAAGCGGTCGACCGTTCGAACGGCGAGGTGTTCGCCCACGTCATCAACGCCGACGGCAGTTCCGGCTATTACTCGCTGCTGATCACCAACAAGGACAGCGACATCTTTTCGCTCAACGACGTGGTGTCGCGCCCGGGCAAGTACCGCTTCGGCAACGGCGACCCGAATTCCACCTCCGGCTTCCTGGTGCCGAGCTACTACGTGTTCGCGCAGAACAAGATCGACCCCAAGACGCACTTCAGGAACGTGGTCGCCGCCAGCCACGAGACCAACATCATGGCCGTGCTCAACAAGCAGGTCGACGTCGCCACCAACAACACCGTCGACATGGAAAAGCTGAAGGCGCGCATGCCCGATCGCATGGGCGACATCCGCATCGTCTGGAAGTCGCCGCTGATCCCGGCCGACCCGCTGGTGTGGCGCAAGGACCTGCCGGCCGACGCCAAGGACAAGATCCGCAAGTTCTTCCTGTCCTACGGCAAGGGCTCCGACGCCGAGCGCGCCAATCTGAAGCTGCTGACCTGGTCGGGCTTCGCCGCGTCCAGCGACGACCAGCTGCTGCCCATCCGCCAGCTGGAAATGTTCAAGTCGCGCGCCAAGATCGAAGCCGATACCGGCCTGCCGGCCGACGACAAGAAGATCAAGCTCGCCGAGATCGACAAGAAGCTGGCCGACCTGCAGAAGGCCACCGCCGCCAAGTAACCCAAGCACCCTCGGGACGCCCGCCGCGACGGCGGGCGTCCCGCTCTCAACATGACTTCCGACATCCAAACGCTGGCGGCGCCGCCGCGACAGTCCCTGCCGAAGCTCCTCGCCTGGGGCGCGCTGCTGGCCGTCCTCGCCTGGTCCTGGCATGGGGCGGACATCCGGCCGATGGCCCTGGTCCACGACAGCGGCAACATGGCGCGCTTCGCCGCCGATTTCTTCCCGCCCAACTTCAAGGACTGGCGGATCTACGTCGAGGAGATGATCGTGACGCTGCAGATCGCCGTCTGCAGCACCGCGCTCGCCGTCCTGCTCGCCGTGCCTTTCGGCTTGCTGTGTGCCGAGAACATCGCACCATGGTGGCTGCGCCAGCCCATTCGCCGGCTCATGGACGCCTTCCGCGCCATCAACGAGATGGTCTTCGCCATGCTGTTCGTCGTCGCCGTCGGCCTCGGTCCCTTCGCCGGCGTGCTGGCGCTGTTCGTGCACACCACCGGCATCCTCGCGAAGCTGTTCTCCGAGGCCGTGGAGGCCATCGATCCGCGGCCGGTCGAGGGCATTCGCGCCACCGGCGCCGGCGTGTTCGAGGAGATCATCTACGGCGTCATTCCCCAGGTGATCCCGCTGTGGATCAGCTACGCGCTCTACCGCTTCGAATCCAACGTCCGCTCGGCCACCGTGGTCGGCATGGTGGGCGCGGGCGGCATCGGCGTGGTGCTCTGGGAAATCATCCGCGGCTTCTACTTTGCCGAAACCTGCGCGGTGATGATCATCGTCGTGATGACCGTCACCCTCATCGACCTCGCTTCCGCGCGCATGCGCAAGATCTTCATCTGATGACCCTCGTACGCATCGACTGCGGCCAGTCGGCCGATCCCTGGCTCGGCGGGCGACCGATGTCCGAAGCGCCCGACATCGACGCCACTGCCGTGGTGCGCGCTTCCGACTTCGGCCGCTACACCTATTTCGGCCCGCGCGGCTACATGGCGGACAGCGTCTTTGCCGACTATTCCTACGCCATGGGCGACAACCAGATCGCCCACGCCGACGTCGGCAAGTTCTGCAACATCGCCACCGGCGTGCGCATCAACCCGAGCAATCACCCGTGGTGGCGGGCCACGCTGCATCACTTCACCTACCGCTCGGCCTCCTACGGCGTGGCCGACCACGACGACCGCGAGATCTTCCAATGGCGCGCCGACGACCGCGTCGTCATCGGGCCCGACGTATGGATCGGTCACGGCGCCATCGTCATGCCGGGGGTACGCATCGGCGCCGGCGCGGCGATCGGCAGCGGCGCCGTGGTCACCAAGGACGTGCCGCCGTACGCCATCGTCGTCGGCGTCCCGGCACGCGTCCTGCGCTATCGCGTCGACGACGACACGGCTGCGCGGCTGCAGCGCATCGCCTGGTGGGACTGGAGCCATCAGCAGTTGGCCGAAGCCTTGCCGGACTTCCGCCGGCTGTCCGCCGTCGACTTCGCCAAAGCCTATGAACGCTGACCTCGTCATTCGCAACGCGCGCGTGCTCCACCCCGACGGTAGCCTCGCCGCGGCCGACGTGGCGATCGAAGGCGAGACCATCGTCGGCGTCGGCGACGAGCCGGCGAGCAGGGCGCTGGACGCCCACGGCCTGCTGCTGCTGCCGGGCATCGTCGACCTGCATGGCGATGCCTTCGAGCGACAACTGATGCCGCGGCCCGGCGTCGGCTTCCCCATCGACCTCGCCTTGCTGGAGACCGATCGCCAGATGGCGGCCAACGGCATTACCACCGCCTTCCATGGCCTGACGTGGTCCTGGGAGCCGGGACTGCGCGGCCGCGAGGCGGCGCAGGAATTCTTCGCAGCCCTCGAGCGCGTCCGCGGCAGCTTCGCTTGCGACACGTACGTGCACTTGCGCCACGAGGTCTACAACATCGATGCCGTCGAGCAGATCGAGGCGTGGCTGGCGCAAGGGCGCATCCGTCTGCTGGCGTTCAACGATCACCTGCCGCTGTTCGAGCGCAAGCGCGCGGCCGGTCAGCTCGGCAGCTACGCCGACCGCGCCCGCGTCAGCACCGATGCTTTCGTCGAACTGATGGAGAAGGCGGCCCGGCGCACGGCCGACGTGCCCGCAGCCAACGCGCGCCTGGCCGCGGCGGCGCGGCGCCACGGCGTGCCGCTGGCCTCGCACGACGACGAAACGCCGCTGGTGCGCGAGTATTACCACGAGCTCGGCTGCTCGCTGTGCGAGTTCCCGATCAACCGCGAAACCGCCGAGGCCGGCCGCGTGCTGGGCAACGCGGTCATCATGGGCGCCCCCAACGTCGTGCGCGGCGGCAGCCATGCGCGCGGGATGAACGCCGCCGAGATGGTCGGCCACGGATTGGTCGACGTGCTGACCTCCGACTACTACTATCCGTCGATGCTGCACGCCGCCTTTCGACTTGCGGATGCCGGGATACGGCCGCTCGGCGAGGCCTGGGGGCTGGTCTCCGCGCGGCCGGCGCGCGCCGGCGGCTTCGACGACCGCGGCGAGATCGCGCCGGGGCGGCGCGCCGATGTGCTGCTGGTCGACGACCGACAGCCGACCCTGCCGCGGGTGGTCGCCACCTTCGTCGCCGGGCGCATGGCGTACTCCGCGCGCGGCTGGCATTGAACGTGTCTTTGCCTGGGGATGCCCGCTACGCCGTCTATTTCGCGCCCGAGGACGACAGCGCGCTGGCGCGCTTCGGCGAGGCATGGCTGGCCAGGCCGGAGGCCGGCGAGGGGCCGCCTCACTACGGCTTCCACGCCACGCTGAAGGCGCCCTTCCGGCTCGCCGACGGCTACGCCACCCGGGACCTGGTCTCCGCGCTGGATTCGTTCGCCCGGCGCGTGGCGCCGTTCGTGGGGCCCTGCCTGCGGCTGGACGCGCTCGACGGCTTCCTGGCGCTGCGCCCGGCGCAGCCGTCGCCCTCGCTCGACGGCCTGGCCGAGCGCTGCCTGCGTTCCTTCGACTGCTTCCGGGCGCCGCCGACGGCGGCTGAACTGGCTCGGCGGCTCGAGGCGCCGCTCGACGAGCGGGAGCGCGAGCTGCTGGCACGCTGGGGCTATCCCTACGTGCTCGAGCGCTACCGCTTCCACCTGACGCTGACGGACCGCCTCGACTCGCGCGGCCAACTGGCGACGCGTCTGCTGCTGGCGCCGCTGACCGCGCCGCTGGAGCGCGAGCCGCTCGCGGTTCGCTCGGTCTGCCTGTTCGTCCAGGCGGCTCCAGGCGAGCCGTTCGCGCTGCGTCAGCGCTTCGCGCTTGCCGGCTGATTCTCGCCGACCACCAGCTGCACCCGTTCGGCGCAGAAAGCGGTCTCGGAGTACTGCACCGGATGGCCGGCGGCATCGACGTTGAGCGCCTTGGCGAGCAGGATCGGGCGCGCCTCGCCCATCTCGAGGCGATCGGCGATGGCGGTATCCGGCAGTTCGGCGGTGATGCGCGTCCATTTGCGCACGTAGTCGTCGATGCCAAACCGGGCCAGAGCGCGCGTCACCGATGCGGTGCCGCGCAGGGCCTCGCCGATGCCGGCCAGACGCGCGGGAAAGTAATGAACGGCGGCACTGATCGGCACGTCGTCGGCAAGCCCCACCGTTTCGACGCGCTCGATCGTGCTGCCGACGCGAACGCCCAGCGCCTTGGCAGCTTCGGGCGGCGCTGCCGCTTCCCCGGCTGCGATGACCCGGAAGCGGCCGGCCAGGTTCTGCTGCGCCAGGTTGCGAGAGAAGCGCGGCCGTTCGCCGAGGCTGTACTCGATGGCGGCGTGGCGCAGGCTGGCCTCGCGGCCGCGCGCCAGGCGGACCAGCCCGCGCTCTTGCAGGCCCTGCAGCGCCTGGCGCACGGTGTGGCGATTCACGCCGAACTCGTCGGCGAGCTGCTGTGCCGACGGCAGCCGGCCGGCGGCGTAGCGGCCGCCGGCGATCGCCTCTTCGAGGCGGGACTCGATCTGGCGCCACAGCGCGACGCCGCCGCTGCGGTCGAGGGCCGCGCTCATGCGGCTGTCACAAAAGGTTCACCCATGGCCCGCAGTATACCTCCTAAAATTCTAGCTGTCTAGACAACATCGACGACATCATGACGGCTTCCCTTTCCGATACTGCTTCCTGCGGCGCGCGCCGAGCACGCTGGATGAGCGTGCTTGCCAGTGCGCCGACCGCCGCCCTGGCACGCCGCGTGCCGCGACCGGCCAACGGGCATGTCTGGCTGCGGCGCCCCGAGACGGGGCTGGTGATGGTGCGCGGCCGCGCCGGCGGCACCGGCGCGCAGTTCAACCTCGGCGAGATGGCAGTGACGCGCTGCGCCCTGCGGCTGCCGGACGGCACCGTCGGCCATGCCTACGTCGCCGGTCGCGATGCGGCGCACGCCGAGCGCGCGGCGCTGGTCGACGCGCTGCTGCAGCAGGCGGCCGCGCGCGGCGAGTTGGAGCACGCCTGGAACGAGTGGATCGCTCCGCTGGAGGCCGAGCGCGCGGAAGGCGCGGCAGCCCGGGCGGGCGAGGCCGCCGCCACGCGCGTCGAGTTCTTCACCGTGGTGCGCGGAGAGAACGCATGAGCGCCCAACTCATCAACCTGGCGCGCGGCTTCGCCGAGCCGGTGCACGATGCCGGCGCCGTCTTTCGCGTCCTGCTCGACGCCCTCGCCATGCCGGGCCGCCCGCTGCCGCTCGACGGCGCCTTCGGCGGCCTCGAGGATCTCGACGCCGGCATACCGCGTTCGCTCGCCGCGGCGCTGCTGGCGCTGGCCGATTTCGAGACCCCGGTCTGGATCGACGCCGATCCCGGCCGCCGCCTGGCAGCGCTGATCCGCTTCCATTGCGGTGCCCCGCTGATGACCGCGGCGGGCGAGGCGCAGTTCGCCGTGGTCCGGGCCGCCGCGGCCATGCCGGCGCTCGACCGTTTTTCATGGGGCAGCGCGGAATACCCGGATCGCGGCGCCACGCTGCTGATCGAACTGCCGAGCCTCGATGGTGGCCAGCCGGTCACGCTGACCGGCCCGGGCATCGAGGCGTCGCGCGAATTCGCGCCGCAGGGGCTGCCGGCGGGATTCTGGCAGGAGCGCGAGCGCATGCAGGGTGATTTTCCCTGCGGCGTCGACTGCTACTTCTTCGATGCGAGCCGCGTGGCGGGATTGCCGCGGACGACGTTGGCGCGGGTGAGGGGATGAGCATGGCTTCAATTTGCGGTTGGGCACGTGCTCGGGCCGGCAGGGTGCCCTGCTGCGCTCCGTGTCACCCGGCGGACAAGAGCGATAAGGCGTCCGCCTCCTTCTTTACCTGCGCGCAGCAGGGCACCCCACCGGCCCACTGGAGCGCCGTAGCGGCTCGTTCCTGCGAAGCCATCAAGCCGCGGGTGGCGGGGGAGTGCCGACGCGTAGGTAAAGGAGGAGGAGGACGCGCCAGCGGCCGACGGGGGACACGAAGCGTCGGCACTCCCCCGTCGCCCTCGGCGGTCGCAAGCCGACGGTCTAAGCGCCCAACCCCGTGGAGCCACTGACATGTACGTAGCAGTCAAAGGCGGCGAGGCCGCCATCCTCAACTCACAGGCGCTCAACGACCGCGCGCGCCGCGGCGACGTCGCGGTGCCGGAGCTCTCGATCGCACAGATCCGCGAGCAGATGCGCCTGGCGGTCGCCCGCGTCATGACGGAGGGGTCGCTCTACGATCCCGATCTCGCCGCGTTGGCCATCAAGCAGGCGTCGGGCGATCTCATCGAGGCGGTCTTCCTGCTGCGCGCCTATCGCACCACGCTGCCGCGCTTCGGCGCCAGCCGCCCGCTGGATACGGCGCAGATGCAGCTGCAGCGGCGCATTTCCGCCACCTTCAAGGACATCCCGGGCGGGCAGGTGCTGGGCGCCACCTACGACTACACCCAGCGGCTGCTCGACTTCACGCTGCTCGCCGAGGGCCGCGAGCGAGAGCGGTCCGAGGCCGCCGGCACGCCGCCGCAGCCCGCGCCCCACGTCGCGGAGTTCCTCGACCAGGAAGGCCTGCTCGATGCCGAACGACCCGATGCGGTCGACGCGCCGCCGCCCGACCTGACGCGGGAACCGCTGTCCTTCCCCGCGCCGCGCACCCTGCGACTGCAGAATCTGGCGCGCGGCGACGAAGGCTTCCTGCTCGGGCTCGGCTACTCGACGCAGCGCGGCTACGGCAACAACCATCCCTTCGCCGGCGAGATCCGCCATGGCCGTGTGACCGTCGAATACGTGCCCGAGGAGCTGGGCTTCGCGATCGAGCTCGGCGAGATCGAGATCACCGAATGCGAGCTGTTCAACCAGTTCAAGGGCTCGGCCAGCGTGCCGCCGCAATTCACGCGCGGCTACGGCTTGTCCTTCGGGCACGCCGAGCGCAAGGCGATGTCGATGGCGCTGGTCGACCGCGCCATGCAGGCAGCCGAGCTGGGCGAGGCGATCGAGGCGCCGGCGCAGGATGTCGAGTTCGTGCTCTATCACAGCGACAACGTCGAAGCCTCGGGCTTCGTCCAGCACCTGAAGCTGCCGCACTACGTGGACTTCCAGTCGGAACTGGAACTGGTGCGCAAGCTGCGCGCCGAATACGAGGCGGCGCGGCCGGACGATCCGCCGGCGACCCAAAGGGAGGCGGTATGACGACAAGCGGCTACAACTTCGGCTACCTCGACGAGCAGACCAAGCGCATGATCCGCCGGGCGATCCTCAAGGCGGTGGCGATCCCGGGCTACCAGGTACCCTTCGGCAGCCGCGAGATGCCGCTGCCCTACGGCTGGGGCACCGGCGGCATCCAGGTGACGGCTTCGATCATCGGCCGCAACGACACCCTCAAGGTGATCGACCAGGGCGCCGACGACACTACCAACGCGGTGAACATCCGCCGCTTCTTCGCGCGCGTCACCGGGGTCGCCACGACGACGCGGACCGCCGCGGCGAGCATCATCCAGACGCGCCACCGCATCCCCGAAACCCCGCTGCGCGAGGGGCAGATCCTGGTCTACCAGGTGCCGATCCCCGAGCCGCTGCGCTGGCTCGAGGCGCGCGAGACCGAGACCCGACGCATGCACGCGCTTGCCGAATACGGCGCCATGCGCGTCAAGCTCTACGAGGACATCGCGCGCTTCGGCCACATCGCCACCACCTACGACTACCCGGTGACCGTCAACCACCGCTACATCATGCGTCCCTCGCCTATCCCGAAGTTCGACAATCCCAAGATGCATCGCAATCCTGCGCTGCAGCTGTTCGGCGCTGGGCGCGAGAAGCGCATCTACGCGGTGCCGCCTTACACCGACGTCAAGAGCCTGGACTTCGACGACCATCCCTTCGAGGTGCAGCGCTGGGATTCCGCCTGCGCCCTCTGCGGCTCGCACGAGAGCTTCCTCGACGAGGTGATCGTCGACGACGCCGGCAGCCGCATGTTCGTCTGCAGCGACAGCGAGTACTGCGCGAGCCGGCGCGACGCCGGTTACCAGGGCGACGGCCTGCCGCAGAAGCGCGCCCAGGCGAGGGAGGCGCGCCCATGAGCGAACCGCTGCTGCTCGCAACGGGACTCACCAAGCGCTTCGGCCGCCGTGCCGCGGTCGCCGAGGTGGGCTTCGAACTCCATCCCGGCGAGGTGCTGGGCCTGGTCGGCGAATCGGGTTCCGGCAAGACCACCTTGCTGCGCCTGCTGTCGGGCCAGATGGCTCCCGACGAAGGGCGCGTCGAATTCCGCAGCCGGGACGGCGAGATGCTCGACCTCTACGCCCTCTCCGAGCCGCGCCGCCGCCTGCTGATGCGAACCGACTGGGGCTACGTGCACCAGCAGGCGCGCGACGGCCTGCGCATGGCGGTGAGCGCCGGCGCCAACGTCGGCGAGCGGCTGATGGCGCAGGGAGCGCGCCACTACGGCGACATCCGCGCTGCAGCGCTCGACTGGCTGGGCCGCGTCGAAATCGCGGTCGACCGCATCGACGACGCGCCGGCCAGCTTCTCCGGCGGCATGCAGCAGCGGTTGCAGATCGCCCGCAACCTGGTGACGCGGCCGCGACTGGTGTTCATGGACGAACCCACCGCGGCGCTCGACGTTTCCGTCCAGGCGCGCCTGCTCGACCTGCTGCGCCAATTGGTGGGCGAACTCGGCCTGGCCGTCGTGCTGGTCACCCACGACCTGGCCGTCGCGCGCCTGCTGGCGCACCGGCTGGTCGTCATGAAGGACGGCCGCGCGGTCGAGGAAGGCCTCACCGACCAGGTGCTCGACGATCCCCAGCATCCCTATACCCAATTGCTCGTTTCCTCGGTGCTGCAAGCATGACCTTGAAGAATGCCTCCATGATCCGGGTGCGCGGCCTCGGCAAGACCTTCATCCTCCACCAGCAGGGCGGCGTGCGGCTGCCGGTGCTCGCCGACGTGAGTTTCGACGTTGCCGCCGGCGAGTGCCTGGTGCTGGCCGGACCGTCGGGTGCCGGCAAGAGCACGCTGCTGCGCACCCTCTACGGCAACTACCGGCTCCAGTCGGGCTCGGTGGCGATCCGCCACGACGGGCATTTCGTCGATCTCGGCAGCGCTTCGGCACAGGCGGTGCTCGACCTGCGGCGCCGCACCGTCGGCTACGTCAGCCAGTTCCTGCGCGTCATTCCGCGCGTCCCGGCGCTCGACGTCGTCGCCGAGCCGCTGCTGGCGCGCGGCGTGAATCCCGCCCAGGCGCGGGCCGAGGCGGGCGAATGGCTGGCCCGCATGAATCTGCCCGAGCGGCTGTGGCACCTGCCGCCGGCGACCTTCTCGGGCGGCGAGCAGCAGCGGGTGAACATCGCCCGCAGCCTGATCGTCTCCTACCCGGTGCTGCTGCTCGACGAGCCCACGGCGTCGCTCGATGCGGCCAATCGCCGGCTGGTGGTCGATCTGATGGTGCGCGCGCGCGAGAACGGCGCCGCCCTGGTCGGCATCTTCCACGACGCCGAAGTGCGGGAGGCCGTCGGCACCCGCAACTACTCGGTCGAACCGATGCGGGAGGCCGCATGATGATCATCCGCAACGCGCGCATCGTCCTGAGCGACGAAGTCGTCGAGGGCTGCATCGCCATCGAGGACGGCAAGATCGAATCGATCGATGCCGCCGCGACCGCCGTGGCCGACGCCGTCGACTTCGAAGGCGACTACCTGCTGCCCGGTCTGGTCGAATTGCACACCGACAACCTCGAGAAGAATCTGATGCCGCGGCCGAAGGTGCGCTGGCCGACGCTGCCGGCGATCCTCGCGCACGACGCCCAGGTGGCGGCGGCAGGGATCACCACCGTGCTGGACGCGCTGTCGGCCGGCGACATCACCGGCGACGGCGTGCGTGCCGAGACGCTCGAGGAATCGGTGCATCTCACCGACTATGCCACCGCCGGCGAGCTGCTGCGCGCCGACCATCTGCTGCACCTGCGCTGCGAGATCGCCGTCTCGAACGTGCTGGATCTCGCCCAGCCGCTGATCGATCATCCGCGGCTGCGCCTGGTGTCCCTGATGGACCACACCCCGGGGCAGCGGCAATGGACCAACATCGAGCACTATCGCACCTACGTCACGGGCAAGAAGGGCTGGAGCGAGGAAACGGTCCAGCGCATGCTCACCGAACTGGTGATCCTGCAGGCGCG
>DASVZI010000096.1:0-12951 GCA_036391735.1 Rhodocyclaceae bacterium | reverse complement strand
CTGGCGCACACCATCTCGTCGGTCCTTTCCGAGCACTTCTTCGTCGCGCCGTCCTGGGGCATCTGGGTCGAACTGGCGGTGTTCCTGCTGGTCGCCGCCTACCTGGTCGCGTTGCTGCCGCGCCTCAAGGCCGGCACGGCCGCGGTGGTTACCGCCGCCATCCTGGTGGTGCTGGTCGGGACGCACTTCGCCCTCATGACCACCCAACTGATCTGGCTGCGGCTGATGATCCCCGCGACGCTGCTGCTGGTCGGCCACCTGCTGCTGACGACCAAGCGCTTCCTCGTCACCGAGCGCGGCAAGGAGATGTCGGACCTGGACTCCGCCGAGTCGAACCGCATGCTCGGCCTCGCCTTCCAGGGACAGGGCCAGCTCGACATGGCCTTCGACAAGTTCCGCAAGTGCCCGCTCAACCAGGCGGTCATGGAGAACCTCTACAACCTGGGCCTCGACTTCGAGCGCAAGCGCCAGTTCAACAAGGCGGAATCGGTGTTCCGCTACATGGCCGATTTCGATCCCAAGTTCCGCGATCTCGAGACGCGGCTCAACCGTGCCAAGCAGATGTCCGAGACCGTCATGCTCGGCGGCGGCGGGGGAACTCGCAGCAACGCCAGCCTGCTCGACGCCAGCGGTAACGTCGAGAAGCCGATGCTCGGCCGCTACCAGATCGAAAAGGAACTCGGCAAGGGCGCCATGGGCGTGGTTTACCTCGGCCGCGATCCGAAGATCAACCGCATCGTCGCCATCAAGACGATGGCGCTGTCGCAGGAGTTCGACGAGGACGAACTGGCCGACGTGAAGTCCCGTTTCTTCCGCGAGGCGGAAACGGCCGGCCGGCTCAACCATCAGAACATCGTCACCATCTTCGACGCCGGCGAGGAGCACGACCTTGCCTACATCGCGATGGAGTTCCTCAGGGGCAAGGACCTGGTGCCCTACACCAAGCCCGGCAACCTGCTGCCGCTGCCCAAGGTGATCGACGTCTTCGCCCGTGTCGCCGATGCGCTTGACTATGCCCACCAGAACAACGTCGTGCATCGCGACATCAAGCCCGCCAACGTCATGTACGAGCCGGATTCCGACCAGGTCAAGGTCACCGATTTCGGCATCGCACGCATTACCGATTCGTCGAAGACCAAGACCGGCATGGTGCTCGGCACGCCGTCCTACATGTCGCCCGAGCAGCTGGCCGGCAAGAAGATCGACGGCCGCTCGGACCTGTTCTCGCTAGGCGTGTCGCTCTACCAGATGGCCTGCGGCAAGCTGCCCTTCGAGGGCGACTCGATGGCCCAGCTGATGTTCAAGATCGCCAACGAGCCGCATCCGGACATCCGCAGCGTCGATCCGAATCTGCCGGAATGCCTGGTTGCCATCGTCGACAAGGCACTCACCAAGGATGCCGACCAGCGCTACCAGACCGGCGCCGAAATGGCGGCCGATCTGCGTACCTGCCTGGGCATGGTCGGCGGCGGCAAGGCTGCGGCGAGCACCGACATCGACATCGGGATCTGAAAGGAAGTAGATGGATCTGAGCAAGGCACTGGAAGTTGCAAGCCTGACGGACAAGGGTCTGGTACGGTCGCACAACGAGGACTCGGTCCTGGCCAACGCGGTGGCCGGCTTCGTCATCCTCGCGGACGGCATGGGCGGCTACAACGCGGGCGAGGTCGCCAGCGGCATGACTACTGCGCTGCTGGGCAGCGAACTGACCAAGGCGTTCGCCGAGCGCGAGCCCTCGGCGCCGGTGGGTGGCGGAAAGCGCCACGTCCATGCGGTGCTCGAGACGGAAATTGCCCGCACCAATTCCGCGATCTACCAGGCGGCGCAGAGCCAGCCGCAGTATTCCGGGATGGGCACGACGCTGGTGATGGCCGTGTTCCAGGACGACAAGGTGACGGTCGCCCATATCGGCGATTCGCGCCTGTATCGCCTGCGCGGCGAAGAGTTCGGGCCGATCACCCGCGACCATTCGCTGCTGCAGGAGCAGATCGACAACGGCATGCTGACGCCCGAGCAGGCGCGGCATTCGCAGAACAAGAACCTGGTGACCCGCGCCCTGGGCATCGACCCGGCCGTCGAGCCGGAAATCCACGACCACGACGTCCAGCCGGGCGACATCTACCTGCTGTGCTCCGACGGCCTCAACGACATGGTGGAGGACGAGGAGATCGCGATGGCGCTGCAGGCCTTCGGCGCCAATCTCGAACTCTGCGCGATGCAGTTGGTGCAGATGGCGAACGACAACGGCGGACGTGACAATGTTTCGGTTATCCTTGTGAAGGTCAAGGAAGCCTTCCCTGCGCCCAGTAGCGGTTTGGGCCAATGGTGGCGGCGCATCCTCGGCTGGTTCAAGGCGCGTTGAGGAAAACAAATGGCGAAATTGATTCTCTGCATGGAGAGCATGGTGCTCAAGGAAATCCCGCTCACCAAGGAGCGGATGACCATCGGGCGCAAGCCGCATAACGACATCCAGATCGACAACCTGGCGATCTCCGGCGAGCACGCCGTCGTCGTCACGGTGCTCAACGACTCCTTTCTCGAGGACTTGCACAGCACCAACGGGACCTTCGTGAACGGCCACGCCATCGAGAAGCATTTCCTGCAGAACGGCGATGTCATCGAACTCGGCAAGTATCGCCTGAAGTACGTCAACGAAGTCCCGCAGCAGGCGCCGGCCGCCGGGCCGGCGGATTTCGAGAAGACCATGGTGCTGCGTCCCGACATCGCGCGCAAGACGGCCGAGCAGATCGAGAACAAGGCGGTGGGCGACACCCAGGTCGGCCTCAAGGCGACCTCGGCTGCACCGCCGCCCGCCGCGGCGCAACCGGCCGCCGCGCTGCCGCCGGCGGTGATCCAGATCCTCAGCGGCGCCAACATGGGCAAGGAGCTCGAGCTGACCAAGACCCTGACCACGCTCGGCAAGCCCGGCGTGCAGGTGGCGGTCATCGCGCGCCGTCCGCACGGCTATTTCATCACCCATGTCGAGGGTGCGAACTTCCCGGTGGTCAGCGGCGTCACGCTCGAGGCCAACAAGCCGCATCCGCTGAAGGACCACGACATCATCGAACTGGCCGGCGTCAAAATGGAATTCTTCTTCAAGGCGTAAGCCGCGGCGGACGCCCCATGACAACCTCGCCCAGACAGCGCGGGGGACGCGCAAGGTGAAGCGGCATCTGCCCAGGTTCCTGATCGGCATCGTCATCCTCGCGGCACTGCTCGGCCATGCCGCGAGGTTCTATCCGGTCGACCTGATCACCCGGCTCGACGCCATCATCTACGATGCCAAGGTGCGGTTGTCGCTGTCGCACGACGTCGACGACCGCATCGTCATCCTCGACATCGACGAGAAATCGCTGGCCGAGGTCGGCCGCTGGCCGTGGTCGCGCGAACGCATGGCGACGCTCGTGAAGAAGCTGTTCGAGCGAGACGGCATCCGCCTGCTGGGCTTCGATATCGTGTTTGCCGAACCGGACGAAAGTTCCGGCCTGAAGTCGCTCGAGAACCTGGCGAAGAAGGAATTCCGCGACAACGGCGCGTTCCTCAGGACGGTGGAGCAGCTGCGTCCGGAGCTCGACTACGATGCGCGCTTCGCGGCGGCACTGAAGGGCCGGCCGGTGGTGCTGGGCTACTACCTTTCGAGCGACAGCAAGGGCACGGCGTCGGGTGCGCTGCCGCCGCCGGTACTGCGGGCCGGTACCTTCGGCGACCGCGACATCGGGTTCACGACCTGGACCACGTATGGCGCCAACCTGGCGCAGTTCCAGAAGGTCGCAGCGGCTGCCGGGCATTTCAATCCGATCGTCGATTTCGACGGCATCGTGCGGCGCGTTCCGATGCTGGCCGAGTACGACGGCGCCTATTACGAGTCCCTGTCGCTCGCCATGTTCCGCGCGCTGCTCGGATCCCCGAAACTGGAGCCGGGTTTTGCCGACGCCGGCAAGAACTATGGCGGACTTGAATGGCTGAGCCTTAAGTCGGCGCAGGGCTCGCGCACCATTCCCGTCGACGACCAGGTCGCCGCGCTGGTGCCCTATCGCGGCCCGCAAGGCAGCTTCCGCTACATCTCGGCAGCGGACGTGCTGGCCGATCGCGTCAAGCCCGAGGAACTTGCCGGCAAGATCGTGCTGATGGGGACCACGGCGCCGGGGCTGATGGACTTGCGCGCCACGCCGGTGGCCGAGAACTATCCCGGCGTCGAAATCCACGCCAACCTGCTGGCCGGCTTCCTCGACGATAGCCTCAAGTACAAGCCGGCCTACGTATTGGGCGCCGACTTCCTGCTGGTGCTGCTGTTTGGCGGTACGCTGGTATTCGTGCTGCCGTTGCTGTCGCCGCTGCGCGCGACCTTCGCGACCCTCGTCGTGCTGACCATGGCCCTCGCGGTCAACCTCGGCTTCTGGTACCAGGCGAACACGGTGCTGCCGCTAGCGGGCACGCTGATCCTGATCGGCCTGCTCTACGCGATGAACATGTCGTGGGGCTATTTCGTCGAGTCCCGCTCCAAGCGGCAATTCACCGAGCTGTTCGGCCAGTACGTGCCGCCGGAACTCGTTGACGAGATGGCGAAGAATCCCGAGAGCTACAGCATGGAGGGGCGCAAGGCGGAGCTCACCGTGCTGTTCTCCGACGTGCGCGGTTTTACGACGATTTCCGAGGGCTTGCAGCCGGATCAGCTGGCGACCCTGATGAACCTCTACCTGGGCGCGATGACGAAGGTGATCCGCGGCCATCGCGGCACGCTGGACAAGTACATCGGCGACGCCATCATGGCGTTCTGGGGCGCGCCGGTCGAGGATCCGGAGCACGCCAGGCAAGCCGTGACGACGGCGCTCGAGATGCAGGCCGCACTGGTCGAGCTCAACAAGGAACTGCACGCCAAGGGCTGGCCCGATCTGAAGATCGGCGTCGGCGTCAACACCGGCACCATGACGGTGGGCGACATGGGCTCGCCGGTGCGCAAGGCCTACACGGTGATGGGCGACGCGGTGAACCTCGGCTCGCGCCTGGAGGGCATCACCAAGCAGTACGGCGTCGGCATCATAGTCGGCGAGGGGACGCGCGCCCAGGTGAAGGACGACTTCGTGCTGCGCGAACTGGACCTGGTGAAGGTCAAGGGCAAGGACAAGCCGGTGGGCATCTACGAGCCCCTGGGCGCCAAGGGGCAGGTGCCCAAGGAAGCGCTCGAGGAGAACAAGCTCTGGCACCAGGCGCTGCAGGCGTACCGCGCGCAGGACTGGGACCAGGCCGAGCTGATGCTGCTCAACCTTTCGCGCATGTATCCGCACAAGCTCTACGAGGTCTACCAGGAGCGCGTCGCGCATTACCGCAAGGACCCTCCGGGCGCCGACTGGGACGGCTCCTGGAAGTTCGACACCAAGTGAGGCGCGCGTGAAAGTACGAGTCCTAGGCTGCAGCGGCGGCATCGGTGGGCGCCACCTGCGCACCACTTCGCTGCTGGTCGACAACGACATCCTGATAGACGCCGGCACCGGCGTGGCCGACCTGTCGATCGCCGAACTGGCGCAGATCGACCACGTCTTCCTCACGCACACCCATCTCGATCACATCGCCTGCCTGCCGCTGCTGGTCGATACCGTCAGCGACATGCGCAGTCAGCCCATCACGGTGCATGCCGGCGAGGGCGCCATCGAGATCCTGCGCAGCCACGTCTTCAACTGGGCGGTGTGGCCGGATTTCACCGAGATTCCGTCGCAGCAGCAGCCCTGCCTGCGCTTCGCCACGCTGTCCACGGGCAAGCCGGTGCTGCTCGGCAAGCGCCGCATCGTGCCGCTGCCGGCGCTGCATACCGTGCCGGCAAATGCGTACCAGCTCGATTCCGGCAAGGCGAGCCTGGTGTTTTCCGGCGATACCGGCCCCTGTCCGGCGCTCTGGTCCGCCGTCAATAGCATCGCCAACCTGCGCACCCTGATCGTCGAGACAGCCTTCTCGAACCGCGAGCGGCGCCTGGCGACCGCGTCCAAGCACCTCTGCCCCGACATGCTGAAGGAGGAGCTGGCCGGCCTGCAGCGCAGCGCGGAAATTTTCATCACCCATCTGAAGCCGGGGCAGGTCGAGCTGACCATGCAGGAGATCGAGGACTGCATCGGCGAGCTCAAGCCGCGCATGCTGCAGAACAACCAGGTCTTCGAGTTCTGACGACGCCATGACGACCGACGCCGCTCTCCTCGACACGCTTTCCCGCCTGCAGCCGCTCGCCGGCCTCGGCCGGACGAGCCTGCGCAGTCTGGTGCCGCTGTGCAACCATGAAAGAGTACCGCGCCATCTCAATCCCTTCGCCCTGAAGGACTGGCGCGACCAGGTCGCGTATCTCGTCAAGGGCGAATTGAAGATCGATCAGCCGGACGGCAGCAGCATGCTCTATATCGGCGGCACCGGTGATGCGCTCTATCCGCTCGTCTCGGGCGGACGCACGCCGCGTTCGTCGAAGGCCATCACCGACGTCGAGCTGTTGCGCTTCAATGAGGACGCGCTCGACATCTTCGTCACCTGGGACCAGCTCGCCATCCCGGCGGAGACCGCCGGCGCCGAAGGCGACGACACGGATTGGCACACCCGCTCGGGCGTTTTCGCCGCGCAAAACTTCGTCGATGGCGCCTTCGCCGGCCTGCCGGCGGCGCACATCGATGCTCTGCTGCGGCGCTTCGAGCGCGTCCCGGTACGGCGCGGGGAAGCCGTAGTGCGCCAAGGCGAGCCGGGCGACTACTACTACGTCATCGACCAAGGCCGTGGCGTCGTGACGCGCGACATCGGCGGCGTGACGGTCGAGGTCGCGCAGCTCAAGAGCGGCGACGCTTTCGGCGAAGAGGCCTTGGTGGCCGATGGCGAGCGCAATGCCACTGTCACGATGAAGACCGACGGGCTGCTCCTGCGCCTGGGCAAGGCGGACTTCGTCGCCCTGCTGCGAGAGCCGCTGCTGAAGCGCGTTTCTCCGGCGGAAGCGGCCGCCAAGGTGGCAGCCGGAGCCGTCTATGTCGATCCGCGCTTCCCCGTCGAATACCGGGTCGACGGCCTGCCGGGCGCCATCAACGTCCCGCTCAACGAACTGCGAGGCGCCATGGCAATGCTGGATCCAGCCAAGGAGTATATTGTGTACTGTCAAAGTGGCCGGCGCAGCTCGGCCGCAGCCTTCCTCCTCTCCCAGAAGGGCTACCGCGCCAGCCTGCTCGACGGCGGCTTGAAGGCGCTGGCGGCCGAGAAAGGAACAGCATGAGCGCGGTGCTGTCGACGCCGCAGGACGCGGGTGGCCTCTCGGACGTCGGGAGCCGGCTGGCGTTCTTCAAGAATCTCCAGACCGTCACCAACAAGATCCATGCGACCTCCAACATCGACGAAATCATGTTGGAACTGTCGCAGGACGTCTGCGCGCTGTTCAATGCCGATCGCCTGACGATCTACGCCGTCGGCGACGACAAGGCCTCCATCGTCTCCAAGGTCAAGACGGGGCTGAACTCGTTCAAGGACCTGCGCTTGCCGATCGCCGACCAGAGCATCGCCGGCCACGTCGCGCTGTCTAAGACCATCGTCAACGTCAAGGACGTGTACGACGAGGCGGAGCTCCTCAGCATCAACGGCCAGCTGCGCTTCCTCAAGGAGGTCGACAAGCGCACCGGCTATCGCACCAAGCAGATGCTGGTCGGTCCCATCGTCGACCAGCCGACCGGCGAACTGCTGGGGGTGGTGCAGATCATCAACAACAAGGCCGGCGTGCCGTTCGCGGCGGTCGCGGAGGAGGGCCTCAAGGGCCTCTGCGAGACGCTGGCCATCGCCTTCACCCAGCGCAACCGGCCGGCGCACGTCATCAAGTCGAAGTACGACCACCTGGTCGCGGATCTGGTCATCGCGGCCCAGGAGCTGGAGTTGGCGGCAAAGTCGGCGCGGCGCAAGAACCTCGACGTCGAGGAAGTGCTCATCACCGAGTTCCAGGTCAAGGTGCCGGTGCTCGGCGCCGCCCTGTCGAAGTACTTCGGCGTGCCTTACGAGCCCTACAAGGCCGAGCGCATCAAGCCGATCGACCTGCTCAAGAACCTCAAGCGCGACTACGTCGAGCAGAACCTCTGGCTACCCATCGAGGAGACCGGCGAAGGGCTCATCGTGCTTTGCACGGACCCCGAGCAGGTGCGCAGCTCGCGCATCGTCAACAACGTCTTCCCGCGCAGCAAGCCGGCCTATCGCGTCACCACGGGACGCGAATTCAGGCAGACCGTCGACCAGCTGTTCGGCAGCGCCGGCTTCACGGACGACACCTCGGTGGGCGATCTGCTGTCCGGCATGGATGAGGGCGAGGAGGCGGTCGACGCCGGCGACGAGGTATCGGCGGCGGCCGACAACGAGCTCGTCAAGCTGGTCAACAAGATCATCATCGACGCCTACCAGCAGGGCACGTCCGACATCCACATCGAGCCCGGCATGGGCAAGGACAAGGTGCAGATCCGCTTCCGCAAGGACGGCTCGCTGCAGCGGTACATCGACATCCCGGCCAGCTTCCGCAACGCCATCGCGGCGCGCATCAAGATCATGTGCGACCTCGACATTTCCGAGAAGCGCAAGCCGCAGGACGGCAAGATCAAGTTCAAGAAGTTCGGCCCGCTAGACATCGAGCTGCGCGTCGCCACCATCCCCTCGGCGGGAGGCGTCGAGGACATCGTGATGCGTATCCTCGCGGCCGGCGAGCCGATCCCGCTCGAGAACCTCGGCGTGCTGCCCAACAACCTGGAGAAGCTCAAGGCCTGCGTCTCGAAGCCCTACGGCCTGTTCTTCGTTTGCGGCCCGACGGGCTCCGGCAAGACCACCACGCTGCACTCGGTGCTGAAGTTCCTCAACACGCCGGATACCAAGATCTGGACCGCCGAGGACCCGGTCGAAATCACCCAGAAGGGTCTGCGCCAGGTGCAGATCAACAAGAAGGCCGGCCTCGATTTCGCGACCATCATGCGGGCCTTCCTGCGGGCCGATCCGGACATCATCATGGTCGGCGAAATGCGCGACGCCGAGACGACGGGCATCGGCATCGAGGCCTCGCTCACCGGCCACCTGGTGTTCGCCACCTTGCACACCAACAGCGCGCCGGAATCGATCATCCGCCTGCTCGACATGGGCATGGACCCCTTCAACTTCGCCGACGCGCTGCTCGGCATCCTCGCCCAGCGCCTGGCCAAGCGGCTATGCAAGTGCAAGGAGGCCTATACGCCCGATGCGGCCGAGGCCGAGCACTTCATCAGCGAGTACTGTTCTGAACTCGTCCATACCGGCCCCTTCAAGCAGGACCCGAAAGGCGCCACGGAGGCAGTGCGCCAGCGGCTCTACCGCGACTACGCCAAGGACGGCAAGTTCACGCTCTACCGGCCGAAGGGCTGCGACGCCTGCAGCAATACGGGCTACAAGGGCCGCGTCGGTCTGCACGAGCTGATGGTCGGCACCGACCCCATCAAGAAGCTGATTCAGGAGCATGCGCGCGTCGCCGAGCTGCTGGCGCAGGCGCTCGAGGACGGCATGCTGACGCTGAAGATGGACGGCATGGAAAAGGTGCTGCAGGGGATCACCGACATGAAGCAGGTCAGATCCGTCTGCATCAAGTAGGAACGCCCGCCACCCCCGGCTCCTCCTCGCGGAGGGGAGCCCGCTGGCTCGCTGCGCTCGCGGGCAGGGGACGCGGGGAACTGGCGTCGTAGCATTTGCGGCTCCGCCGCGTGGCGTTCCGGCTCGGGACGGCCCTTCGCCGGAACTCGCTGGAGAAGTGCAAGATGGACACACAAGCTGACCTGTTCCTCCGCCTCGAACAGCTCAACGTCATCGGCGCGGCGCTCTCGCATGAGCGCAACATCGAGCGGTTGCTGGAGAACATCCTCGAGGCCGCCAAGAGCATCACGCGCGCCGACGGCGGCACGCTCTACCGCAAGACAGAGGACGGCCGCGAGCTGCGGTTCGAGATCGTGCGCACCGATTCGCTCGGCATCCGCATGGGCGGAACCAGCGGCACACCGGTGAACTTCCCCAACCTGCCGCTCGTCAACGAGCGCGGCGAGCCGAACAACGCGATGGTCGCGGTCTACGCCGCGATCCACGACGAGACGGTGAACATCGTCGACGCCTACGAGGAGGCTGGCTTCGATTTCAGCGGCACACGCAAGTTCGACGCGCATACGGGCTATCGCTCGAAGTCCTTCCTTACCGTGCCGATGAAGAATCATGAGAACGAAATCATCGGCGTGCTGCAGCTGCTCAATGCGCGCGATCCCGCTACCGGCGAGGTGGTGCCGTTCTCGCAGGCCGACCAGAGCCTGGCGGAATCCCTGGCGTCGCAGGCGGCCGTGGCGCTGACCAACCGCATCCTGATCTCCCAGCTGGAGAACCTGTTCGAGTCGTTCATCAACCTCATCAACCTGGCGATCGACGAGAAGTCCCCGTACACCGGCGGCCATTGCCAGCGCGTGCCGGAACTCACCATGCTCATCGCGGAGGCCGTCAATGCGACGGCCAGCGGACCACTGGCCGACTTCCACATGACGGACAAGGACCGCTACGAATTGAAGATCGCCGGCCTGCTGCACGACTGCGGCAAGGTAACCACGCCCGTGCACGTCGTGGACAAGGCCACCAAGCTGCAGACGATCTTCGACCGCGTGCATCTCATCGATACCCGGTTCGAAGTCGCCAAGCGCGACGCCGAGATCGAGGCGCTGAGGCGCATGCTTGAACTGCGCGAATGCAAGGACGAGGCCGCCGAGGCCAACATCCGCGCTAGCCTAAAAGCCCAGATCTGGAAGCTCGACGATGACAGCGAATTCGTGCGCCGCGCCAATACCGGCGGCGAGTTCATGTCCGAAGCCGACCAGCAGCGCATCCGCGACATTGGCCACCTGCGCAGATGGCGCAACCCCGCTGGCGTCGAGTGCGACTTTCTAAGCGCCGACGAGATCGAGAACCTCACTATCCGCGCAGGCACGCTGACGCAGCAGGAGCGCGAGATCATCAACCACCATATCGTTGCGACGATCAAGATGCTCGAGAGACTGCCGTGGCCCAGGCACTTGACGCATGTGCCCGAATACGCGGGCGGCCACCACGAGCGCATGGACGGCAAGGGCTATCCCAAGGGCCTGACGCGCGACCAGATGTCGGTGCAGGCGCGCATCATGGGCATCGCCGACATCTTCGAGGCCCTGACAGCGCGCGATCGCCCCTACAAGCCGGGCATGAAGCTTTCGCAGGCGATGGACATCATGGGCAAGTTCGCCGCCGGCGGCCACATCGATCCGGATCTGTTCGAGGTGTTCGTGCGGGAGAAAGTCTATCTAAAGTACGCGGAGAAGTTTCTCGATCCGCGGCAGAGGGATGGGGTGGACGAATCGAAGGCCTTGGCGTATCGGGTGGCGGTCGGTTGATGGCTTTCCAGGGTTGCTAACTTGCTGCTGAATTTTTTGAGGAGCGTTTTTGCGGCGCAATCCCGCCCCGACAGATTCTATGATGCTGCCGTTGCGCTAAAGCAGCAGGGCAACGAATGCCTTGCGCGCGGCGAACTCGACGCCGCGATGTCTTGTTATAGCGAGGCGATACGCCTTGAACCGGACTATGCGGAGGCGCTGAACAATCTCGGCTTCGTCTTCAAGGAGCGGGGGCGGTTCGAAGAAGCGGAAGCCGTCTTGTCTCATGCGATTCAACTGAATCCCGCTCTCGCCAACGCCCACCTCAATCTCGGCGTCGTAGCGCTGCGCCGCGGTGATCTTGAACCGGCCGAAGCGTCTTTCGAGCGCGCGACGAGATTGGCGCCAGAGAATGCAGAGGCATACAGCTTGCTGGCCAACGCCTTGCATCAGCAAGGCAAGTTTGACGAGGCGTCTTCTGCGCTGCGAAAGGCGCTCGAACTGGACCCAGACGACGTCGAAGCCCGCTGGGTGCTCGCCATGTCCAGTATCCCGGTTGTTTCGTCCGAGCGCCGAGATGCGGATGTCGTGCGAGAGGAGTTCCTTGCGGAGCTTGAAGCGCTGGACCGATGGTTCCATCCTGACAGAATCGGGCGCGGATATCTTGCGGTTGGCAGCGCACAGCCGTTCTATCTGGCGTATCAGGAAGTGTCGAACAAGGCCGTGCTGGAGCGTTACGGCTGCTTATGCAAGCGGCTGATGGATCATTGGCCGGACATCGACAAATTCCATGCCTCGCGGTTGGCGCCCGATGGACCGATCAGGATCGGCATCGTCACGCACTTGTCGAACCAATCCGTGTGGCAGCCCATCACGAGGGGATGGTTGCAGCAGCTGGATCGGCGTCGTTTCGACGTTTGCGTTTTCGCGCTCGATTCGGGGCCGATCAGCGAAATGGATATTGCGCGGGCGTCGGCTCGGGAAGTCGTCGAAGGAAGGCAATCGCTGGCCGAGTGGGTCGAGGCAATCCTGGCGCAACGGATCGAAGTGCTGATATTTCCGGAAATCGGCATGACGACCATGACTGCGAAGCTCGCCAACCTGCGTCTGGCGCCGATACAGGCTGTCGCCTGGGGACACCCAGAAACATCGGGTTTGCCGACAATCGACTACTTCCTGTCGGGGGAATGCTTCGAGGATGCAGCGGCCGACGAGAACTACACGGAGAAACTCGTAAGGCTTCCCAACCTGGGGGTCTTCGTTTCGCCGTCGAACCTACAGTCGTCGGCGATCGATCTGAAGGCGATCGGCCTGAAGCCAGACAGCCCGATCCTGCTCTGTCCCGGCGCGCCGTTCAAGTACGCTCCGGAGCATGACGCCGTTCTCATCGAGATCGCGCGACGCGTGCCGGAATGCCAACTGGTGTTCTTCGCCGAAGCGGGCAAGAAGGTGCTGGTAGGAATACTCAAGTCCCGCTTGCAAACTGCATTCCAGCGGGCGGGACTGGATTTCGGCAAGCATGTCGTGTTTGTGCCCTTTCTGAATCGCCCCGCTTTCTTTGGTTTGATGC
>DASVZI010000095.1:0-30950 GCA_036391735.1 Rhodocyclaceae bacterium | reverse complement strand
CCTACCGCGCCAAGTTCGTCAAGGTCTTCCCCAATGAATATCGCCGTGCGCTGAAAGAGATCGCGGCTGGGCAACTGAAGGAGGCTGCGTAAATGGGCAAGCCCACCGGCTTTCTCGAATTCGAGCGCCAATCCGAAAGCTACGAGCCGAAGGAGGCGCGACTCAAGCACTACCATGAGTTCGTCGAGCACCTGAGCGACGCCCAGGCCAAGACGCAGGGCGCGCGCTGCATGGATTGCGGCATCCCGTTCTGCAACAACGGCTGCCCGGTCAACAACATCATCCCGGACTGGAACGACCTGGTCTACAAGGGCAAGTGGCGCGAGGCCATCGACGTGCTGCACTCGACGAACAACTTCCCGGAGATGACGAGCCGGATCTGCCCGGCGCCGTGCGAAGCCGCCTGCACGCTGGGCATCAATGCCGACCCGGTCGGCATCAAGTCCATCGAGCGCGCGATCATCGACAAGGCCGGCGAGAACGGCTGGGTGCTGCCGCAGCCGGCCGCCGCCAAGACCGGCAAGAAGGTCGCGGTCGTCGGCTCCGGCCCCGCGGGCCTCGCCGCTGCCCAGCAATTGGCGCGCGCCGGCCACGACGTCACGGTGTTCGAGAAGAACGACCGCATCGGCGGCCTGTTGCGCTACGGCATCCCCGACTTCAAGCTCGACAAGCGCTTGATCGACTGGCGCATGGCCCAGCTCGAGGCCGAAGGCGTCAAGTTCGTGACCAAGACGCTGGTTGGCAAGGACGCGCCCAAGGGCGTCGCCAACGACGCCACCAAGGTTGTCGCCCCCGCCAAGCTGATGAAGGAATACGACGCCGTGGTGCTCGCGGGCGGTTCCGAGACGCCGCGCGACCTGCCGATTCCCGGCCGCGAGCTCGACGGCGTGCATTACGCGCTGGAGTTCCTGATCCCGCAGAACAAGGAAGTCGCCGGCGGCCGCAAGAACCCGATCGACGTGCGCGGCAAGCACGTCGTGGTGATCGGCGGCGGCGACACCGGTTCGGACTGCGTCGGCACCTCGAATCGCCAAGGCGCCGCATCGGTCACCCAGTTCGAACTGCTGCCGCGCCCGCCCGAGCAGGAGAACAAGCCGCTGGTTTGGCCTTACTGGCCGACCAAGATGCGGACCTCCTCTTCTCATGAGGAAGGCTGCGAGCGTGATTGGTCGATCGCCACCAAGGCTTTCGCCGGCGAGAAGGGCAAGGTCAAGTCGCTCAAGGCCGTGCGCCTTGATTGGAAGGACGGCAAGATGAGCGAAGTCCCGGGCTCCGAGTTCGACGTCAAGGCCGACTACGTCTTCCTTGCCATGGGCTTCACCAACCCGGTCGCCAGCATGCTCGACGCCTTCGGCGTGGCGCGCGACAACCGCGGCAACGCCAGCGCGAGCACCGACGGCAAGAACAGCTACGCCACCAGCGTCGCCAAGGTGTTCGCCGCCGGCGACGTGCGCCGCGGCCAGTCGCTGGTGGTTTGGGCCATCCGCGAGGGGCGGCAATGCGCACGCGCCGTCGACGAGTTCCTCATGGGCAGCACCACGCTGCCGCGCTGATCGGATCGTGAGCCTTCCCGCAAAACGCCGGTGCCCGCACCGGCGTTTTGCTTTGCGGAGGCTGTAGAATCCGGGCTTCCGCGACACGTCCAATGCCATGAACATCGTCATCCTCGCAGCAGGCCAGGGCAAGCGCATGCGCTCCGACCTGCCCAAGGTGCTGCACCCGATCGCCGGCAAGGCCATGCTGGCCCACGTCATCGACACCGCGCGCGCCCTGCATCCCCAGCGTATCGTGGTGGTCTACGGCCACGGCGGCGAGCGCGTGCGCGAGGCGCTGGCGGCGCCCGATCTGCAATGGGCGAAGCAGGACCCGCAGCTCGGCACCGGCCACGCGGTGCTCCAGGCGCTGCCCCTGCTCGATCCCGCGCGGCCGACCCTGGTGCTCTACGGTGACGTGCCGCTCACCCGCCTCGAGACCTTGAGCGACCTGGTCGCCTCGGCAGCCGGCGACGCCTTGGCGCTGCTGACCGTGCGTCTCGCCGATCCCCACGGCTACGGCCGTATCGTGCGCATCGACGGGAGCATCCGCCGCATCGTCGAGGAGAAGGACGCCGACGACGCCGAGCGCGCTATCGACGAGGTCAACACCGGCATCCTGGTGGCACCGACCGCAGCACTGGCCCGCTGGCTGCCGAGCCTCGGCAATCGCAACGCGCAGGGCGAGTACTACCTGACCGACATCGTTGCACTGGCGGTGGGCGAGGGACTTGCCGTGACGTCGTCGCAACCGGGCGCGGAGTGGGAAGTCCAGGGCGTCAACAGCAAGCGTCAGCTGGCCGAACTCGAGCGCGTCCATCAGCGCAACGTCGCCGAGCGCCTGCTCGACCAGGGCGTCACCCTTGCCGACCCAGCGCGCATCGACGTGCGCGGCGAGCTTGTTTGCGGCCGGGACGTCAGCATCGACGTCGGCTGCGTTTTCGAAGGACGAGTCGAACTCGCCGACGGCGTCAGCGTCGGCCCCCACTGCGTGCTGCGCGACGTCAGCGTCGGCCCCGGCACGCGCCTCCACGCCTTTTGCCATCTGGAAGACGCGGAAGCAGGCGCCGACAACCTGATCGGCCCCTACGCCCGCCTGCGTCCCGGCGCCAAGCTCGGCCGCGACGTGCACATCGGCAACTTCGTCGAGGTGAAGAACAGCAGCATCGCCGATCGGTCGAAGGCCAATCACCTCGCCTACATCGGCGACGCCACCGTCGGCCAGCGCGTCAATGTCGGCGCCGGCACCATCACCTGCAACTACGACGGCGCCAACAAGCATCGCACGGTCATCGAGGACGACGTCTTCATCGGCTCCGATACGCAGCTGGTCGCCCCCGTGACGGTCGGCCGCGGCGCCACGCTGGGTGCCGGCACGACCTTGACGCGCGACGCGCCGCCGGACCAGCTGACAATATCGCGGGCCAAGCAGCTGACGGTTCCCGGATGGAAACGTTCCCAGAAGCCGAAGAAGGATTAGCGAAATGTGCGGAATCGTCGCCGGCGCCGAGAAGCCGGGCAACGGCAGGAACATCGTCACCGTCCTCATCGAGGGCCTCAAGAAGCTCGAGTACCGCGGCTACGACTCTGCCGGCCTCGCCGTCGTCACCGACGGCAAGCTGGCTCGGCTGCGCAGCGTGGGCCGCGTCGCCGAACTCGAGGCGCAGGCAAAGCACGCCGCGCTGGCCGCGGCAGCCGGCATCGCCCATACCCGCTGGGCGACGCACGGCGCGCCCTGCGAGCGCAACGCACACCCGCACATTTCCAACGGCGGACTCGCCGTCGTGCATAACGGCATCATCGAGAACTTCGCCGAGTTGCGCGCAGAACTGACGGGCCTTGGCTACGAGTTCGTCTCCGATACCGACACCGAGGTCATCGCGCACCTGATCGAGAACACGCTGAAGACCGAGCCCGACCTGCTGACGGCAGTGTGCACCACCGTTCGCCGCCTGAAGGGCGCCTACGCCATCGCGGTGGTGCGAGAGGCCGATCCCGGCCGCGTGATCGTCGCCCGCGAAGGAGCGCCGCTGCTGCTCGGCATCGGCGATCAAGGCAACTATGCCGCGTCCGACGCCTCGGCACTGCTCCAGGTGACGCGCCGCATGGTCTACCTCGAAAACGGCGACATCGCCGAGATCACGGCAGACGCCTGGCGCGTGGTGCGGGCCAGCGGTGCCCGGGTGGAGCGCCCGGTGGCCCTGTCGCAGCTCTCCGCCGACGCGGTCGAACTGGGGCGCTTCCGCCATTACATGCAGAAGGAGATCTTCGAGCAGCCCGATGCGCTGTCCAATACCCTCGAGATGGCCGGTGCGGCAAAGAGCATCCAGCCCGGCCTGTTCGGCGCCGAGGCGGACGAGGCGATGCGTGGCGTCGATTCCGTCCTGATCCTGGCTTGCGGCACCAGCTACCATTCGGGACTGGTCGCGCGCTACTGGCTCGAATCGCTTGCGGGTATTCCCTGCACCGTGGAGATCGCCAGCGAGTATCGCTATCGCGATTCCGTGCCGCGGCCGAACCAGCTGGTCGTTGCCATTTCGCAGTCGGGCGAAACCGCGGATACGCTGGCGGCGCTGCGCTATGCGCGCGAGCTCGGCCAGCCGCTGACGCTCGCCATCTGCAACGTGCCGGAATCCGCCATCGTGCGCGAATCCAAGCTGCGCTTCATCACCCGCGCCGGTCCCGAGATCGGCGTCGCCTCGACCAAGGCCTTCACTACGCAGCTGGCCGCGCTGTTCCTGCTGACGCTGGTGCTCGCCAAGCTGCGCGGGCGCCTCGACGAGGCGCAGGAAGGCAACCACCTGACGGCGCTGCGCCATCTGCCCGTGGCGGTTCAGAAGGTGCTGGCGCTGGAGCCGCAGATCGAGCGCTGGGCGCAGGGCTTCGCCGCCAAGCAGCACGCCCTGTTCCTGGGGCGCGGGCATCACTATCCGATCGCGCTCGAGGGCGCCCTCAAGCTCAAGGAAATCTCCTACATCCACGCCGAGGCCTATCCGGCCGGTGAGCTCAAGCACGGCCCGCTCGCGCTGGTGGATCGCGACATGCCGGTCATCGCCGTGGCGCCGAACGACGCGCTGCTGGAAAAGCTCAAGTCGAACCTCCAGGAGGTGCGAGCGCGCGGCGGCGAGCTCTACGTCTTCGCCGACGCCGACTCCGAGGTCCACGAGAGCGAGGGCATCCATATCCTGCGCCTGCCCGAACACTACGGTGCGCTCTCGCCGGTGCTGCACGTCGTGCCGCTGCAGCTGCTCGCCTACCACGCAGCGCTGGTCAAGGGCACCGATGTCGACAAGCCGCGCAACCTGGCGAAGTCGGTGACCGTGGAATAGCGCGAGCTGCTTGCGGCGCAGGCTAACGGGAGCGCCTGCGGTCGGCGATGTGCCGTCGTTCCGGACCGTCGTAGGGCAGCAGGTTGACGCGCCGATCCGGCAGGCGCCGCATGTCTTTGGCGACCGGCTTCATCCCGCGATCCAGCGAGAAGTCGAGGCAGGTCCTGGCCAGCGTGGTGGCGCGCCGGCGCAGGTCGGCGAAGGCTTCGCCGCGCAGTTCGCGGTAGCCGCCGCACCCCGACGTCTCTAGGACGTCGAGCAGTTCCTCGGCCGGGCTGCTCGAAATCAGGCGCAGTACCTTGATGGCATCCGCGCGGATGCGCATGTCGAGTCCCAGCGCCATCACGATCAACGACAGGAAGTTGCTCGCGGACGGCGACCAGTAGCTCAGCGAGATGAGTCCCTGTGCGGCGGCTTCCACTTCGGGGTGCATGATCGGTCTCTTCGTTTGGATGATGGGCCGGAATGTACCGGGGCGCGCCGTTGCCGCCATCGGACGACTCGCCCGACCGGACGGGAGCTTTGTCCCGCGGAGGCGGGCCGGCGCTACCGGAATCAGGGTATCGTCGCCATGTCCGGGTCCGGGTATTCTTGCGGCCATGAAACATCCCAAGTTCGAGGGCATGGGCAGGGAGTACCCCGCACACCTCGAGGCGGCGTTCGATCGCATCCTTTGCCGCATCGACGAATTGTGGGAGACGCCGCTCATCCACGACTACTTCTCCGATCTGCTCATCGACAAGCGCGGCGGCCGCAGGGGATTTCCGGCGGAAGTCGTCCAGGACATCGTCAGGCTGCGCGAGTACCACGACATCATGACGTTTCGCGCGGCCGAGCGGAAGGAGGACGCCGTCCGCCAATTGGAGATGCGCGGTATCGCACTGAATGCGGCGGCCTTCCTGGCGGCCTTCCGCGCGGGCAACCAGGAGCTCGTCGATCTCTTCGCGCGCGCCCAGTTGAACCTGCCGCTGGCCGACGGCGACGACCCCCTGATCACGGCGGCCCTGAAGCGCGGCCACACCGTTGTCGCCAAGATCGTTCTGGAGGCGGGCGCGGACGTCAATCTTCGCAACCGCATCGGCCTTACGCCGTTGCTGGTTGCGTGCGGCAAGACCACGCTCGGCTACCGGGTGATCGCCGAGGCGCTCATCGCCAAGGGGGCGGACATGAACGTGCGCGACCCGCTCGGCAACACCCCCCTGTTGCTGGCGATCTCGGGAGGCATGTTCGATCTTGCCAAGCTGCTGATCCGCAGCGGTGCCAACATCACCATGTCCTCGCCCAGGCATGGTTCGCCGCTCGATGCCGCCTTGCGCGCGACATCGCCGGACGCCGCGGAAGTCGTCGAACTGCTGGGCGGTCCTCAGGCAGAGCGCGCGTAGCTCTCGGGTTGTTCCATGCGCCGGTGGTTGCGAAGCAGCGCGGTGAACTTGCCGGCTGGCAGCGGGCGGCTGAAGAAATAGCCCTGCATCTCGTCGCAATGCTGTTGCTGGAGGAATTTCAGCTGCGCCTCGGTCTCCACGCCCTCGGCCACGACCGTCTGCTTGAGGCTGTGGGCCAGCCCGATGATCATCGCGGCGATGGCGGCATCGTCCGGGTCGGTCGTGATGTCCTGAACGAAGGATCGGTCGATCTTGAGGCTGTCGATGGGGAAGCGCTTGAGCTGGCCGAGGCTCGAATAGCCGGTGCCGAAATCGTCGAGCGAAATACGCACGCCGATCGCCTTGAGCGCCTCGAGCATCTCGGCGGTCCTTTCGGGATTGCCCATCACGGCGCTCTCCGTCAGCTCGAGTTCCAGTGATTGCGGCGGGAGGGCATTGTCGCGCAGTGCCCGGGCGATGACCTGTGCGAGGTTCTCCTGCTGGAACTGCCGCGCCGAGACGTTCACGGCGACGCGGATCGCCGGCAAGCGGGCGCTGCGCCATGCCGCCATCTGGCGACAGGCTTCCTCGATCACCCATTCGCCGATCGGCACGATCAGGCCTGTTTCCTCGGCCAGCGGAATGAAGGCGTCCGGCGGGACCAGGCGGCCGGTGCCGTCGTTCCAGCGGATCAAGGCCTCGGCGCCGACGACGCAGCCGCGGTGCAATTCGACCTTGGGCTGGTAGTGGAGCTCGAACTGCTTTTCTTCCAGCGCTCGGCGCAGGCCGGCATCCATCTCCGCCCGTGCATGGACCGCCGCCTGCATCTCCGGGCTGAAGAAGCGGATGGCGTTGCGCCCCGCTGCCTTCGCCTGATAGAGGGCAAGGTCGGCCTGGCGGAGCAGCGCATCGACATCGTCGCGCTGTTCGCGGAACAGCGTGATGCCGATGCTCGGGGTGATGCGGTATTCCTTTTCGCCAAGCGCCAGGGGCTTGCTGATTGCGGTGCGCAGCTTCTCGGCGATCGCCTCGGCGGCGTTGGCCGCCGGCAACTCGTCCTCGCCCAGACCCTCGAGCAGCACCACGAACTCGTCCCCGCCCAGGCGGGCCGCGGTGTCGCTCTCGCGCAGGGCCGCAATGATGCGCCGCGCCATCTGGCTCAGCAGCTCGTCGCCGGCGTTGTGCCCGCGGGTGTCGTTGAGCATCTTGAAGTGATCGAGATCGAGCAGCAGCACCGCGCCGAAGCTCGAACTGCGTCCGCTCGCCGCCACGGCCTGCCACAGGCGGTCCATGAACAGCCGTCGGTTCGGCAGGCCGGTGAGCGCGTCGTAGAAAGCCAGCTCGACGATCTTGCGCTCCTTTTCGCGCGGATCGCTGATGTCGGAGAAGGTGCCGACATAATGGCTGATCCTGCCGCTGCGATCGCGCACGCCGGAGATCGACAGCCACTCGGCGAAGATCGCGCCGTCCTTGCGCCGGTTCCAGATCTCGCCTTCCCAATGGCCTTCTCGCGTTACCGCTTCCCACAGCGTGCGATAGAAGTCGGGGCCGTGGCGACCGGACTTCATCATGGCCGGCGTCCGGCCCACCGCTTCGGCCGCGCTGTACCCGGTCACCTCGCTGAAGGCCCCGTTGACCTGGAGGATCACGCCCCGCGCGTCCGTGACGATCATCGCGTCGCCGGACTGGAAGGCCACGGCCGCGATGCGCAGCTGATCTTCGGCCTGCTTGCGCGCCGTCACATCGTTGATGGTGCCGACGACCTGCGATGGCGTTCCTCCCGCGTGCCGGGCCGCTACGCGTCCGCTGATGTGCAGCCAGGCCATCTCGCCGTTCGGCCGCTGCACGCGGAACTCGATCGGCTCCTCCTTCGCACCCGCACGCAGCCGGCCGCGCTGGACAGCCTTCAGTGCAGGCAGGTCGTCGGGGTGGACCAGCGACAGCAGATCGGAAAGGCGCCAGGCCTCGCGCGACGCGCCTATGCCGAGGATGTCCCGACTGCGCGGGGAAAGCGTAACGGTCTGCGCATCGAGATCCCATTCCCATAGCCCGGCCTGGGCAGCGTCCAGCGCCAGCGTGAGCCGCTGCGCGGCATTCTCCGCGGCCGAACGGGTCTCGATCAGCGCCTCGTTCTGCAGCTCGAGTTCGATCTGGTGGATCTGGAGTTCATGGATCAGCTGCTGCGCGTCGGTCTGCCCGTCCACCAGCGTCAGCGTCGGGCGCTCGGCCAGGCGGTGTTCCGCCTGGCTGCGCAGCGCTTCCGCGGGCGCAATATCGCGTCGCCGCGCGCGCGGGCGCGAGGCGGGATTCTTCGATCCTCCGGTCGGCTTGGCCGATCTTCCCATGGTTCCTCCCAATGATGCCGAGCCGGGCCGCATGGCGGCGCGGCGGCAAGCAGGAAGCGAAGGGTGGCTCGAGGTCCGGGAGACGTATTCCCCGCGCTGCGTTGGGGGCTAAATTAGCCGACGACGGGACACGGCAGAATACCCGTTTACCGGTATTCAACGTTTAGATGAGGTACAGTTGGACCTTGAGCGGCGCAGCACGCCGCAGCAGCGAGTGCGGAACGGAGCCGGACTCTCTCTCTTGATTTGGGATTCGCCGCCGGGAGGGGCTCCAATGTCTTTGATCGTTCGTTGCGCGCTTGCCGCGCTTGCACTGCTTGCGACCGCGAGCGCCGTCGCCGCGCCTTACCCCACCGCCGAGGAACTGCGCAGCGCCATCGGCGTCGCGGCGGGCCTCACCCAGGCCGACGGACTCACGCTCCAGATGGAGGACGCCCGCCAGGCAGGCGTCCGCCTGCCGCTGATGGCCGCGGGCCTCAACCTTTCCACCGGCATCTGCCAGATCTACTACAACCCGGCGCCCGAGGCGGGGCTGGTCCAGTTCTTCGACGAGGTCACCGCAAAGGAACTCCCGCTGTGGCTGAGCGCCATCGCCGTGCACGAGGCAACGCACTGCATCGAGCAGCGCGAGGCTTACCTTCGCGGCCATTTCGACAAGGTGCTGCCCGCGGACCTCGACCGCGGCGGGATGACGCTGAAGGCCTACCTGGGCGTCGTGAAGAGCGGCGCGGTGGAGACCTGGGGCGAGGCGCTGGCGGACATCGCCTCCGTCGTCTACCTTCAGCGCGCCGCTCCTGACCAGTGGCGCGGCTTCGCCGAGGCCATCATGAACATGCGGCATCGGCTGGCTGCCAAGTGGCCGAGCCACGACACCTCGGCGTGGCTGCAGAAGCTGATGGCCGTGCGCGACGACACGCCATCGCAAGTCAGTTGCTTCGAGGCCGCCTTCCGCCTGCGCCGCCTGCTGCAGCCGCATCCCGCCGCGCCGGTGCAGACGGTGGCCGCACGGGGGGCCGCGGTGGCTGTCGTGTCGCCCGCCGAGGATGCGCCGGTAAGCCTTACGGGCGGCCGGTAAGGCTTTCACCGCCGAGGGCGGCGCTTCGGCTGCCGTGCCTTGCCGAGCGGCAGCGTAGCCTCGTGCCTGCCTGGCATGCGCCTTGCGGAAAGGGACTGAGCCTTTCCATGGAGGATTTCGTCATGGCCATCAACAGGAAAACGTGGGCGCTGCTGACCGCGGCGATCATCGGTAGCGGTCTGGTCGCCTGCCAGCGGGGCGGGCAGGACAAGAGCGCGAGCAGCCAGGACACGAACCAGGCGCCGAAGCAGGGCTATACGGGGCCCGCGAGCCCCTCCACCTCGCCGCCCTCGTCGTCCGGCGGCGCTACCAGCCCCTCGACGGGCGACAACCAGACCGGCAATCCGGGCAACACCAATCCGAGCGGCAGCCAGCCTCAGCCGGGCAGCCAGAACCAGGAACAACCGCAACAGCAGCGCTGAGCGGCGGCTTTCCAGCGCCCAGCGCAGGCAGGACCTCGGAACGGGTCGGCGGTCAGCCCTTGGCCGCTTCCCGCTTGAGTTCCATGATCGCGGTGACGGTTTCCTTGGATGCCGCAGCGAAGGGACCACCGAGCGCCGAGCGGGCGCCCGGCTTGTCGTTGGCTTCGACCTTCTTCACGACGTCCGCGGCGCAGACGTGGAAGTTGGCGTGTTTCTTGACCAGGTCCTGGTAGTGCGGGAGGGTCTTGTACTTGACGCCGTCGCCATAGATCCACTTGCCCAGGTCGCAGAGATTGTCCTTGCAGACGGCGGCGCTCTGAAGCTTTTCGCTGCTGGTGCCGTCGATGAACTGCGTCAGGCGCACTTTCCACTTGATGTGCGCCGCGATGGCGTCGTCGAAATTCATGGATCCCCCTGTTGTTAAGTATTGAAGCGGCCGACAAGACTACCCAGGTTGCGGGCAAGCTCATCGATATATTGCACCGTTTTCGCGGTTTCGTGGAACGACGAGCTGTTTTCGTCGGACAGCCGCGCGATGTTCTCGACCTTGTGCGCGTTTTCCCCGTTGGCGAGAGCCTGATCCTTCAGCGAGGATGAGATCTGGTTCACCGCGGCCACCACCTCGCCGACGCGCCCGGTGATCTCGTTGATCGCCACGCCGGCCTGTTGCGCCAGTTCCGCGCCGGCGGCGACGCGGCTGACGCCGGCCTCCATGCTCTGGATCGCGGCGCGGGTGCCGCCCTGGATCTTCTCGATCATGGCCGTGATTTCCTGCGTCGAATCGCTGGTGCGCTCGGCGAGCTTGCGCACCTCGTCGGCCACCACCGCGAATCCGCGCCCCTGCTCGCCGGCGCGCGCCGCCTCGATCGCTGCATTGAGCGCCAGCAGGTTGGTCTGGTCGGCAATCTCGCGGATCACGTTGACGATCTGCGAAATCTGGTCGGATTGCGCGCCGAGCGCCTGGATGATGCGCGAGGACTCGTTGACCGCCGTCGCCACGCGCTCCATCTCGGCGCCGGCGGCATGGATGATCTGCCCTCCCTGCGTCGAGCGCTCGTTCGACTCGGCGGACGTGCGCTGGACGCCTTCCGCCTCGCTGGCCAGGCCATCCAGCGTGAAAGTGAGGATCTCGACCTGCGCCGCCATCGCATAGGCGTCCTGGCTGGCCTGTTGCGAGTTGCCGGCGACGCGCTCGGAGACGGCGGCCAGTTCGTTGATGGTGTGGGCCACCTGGGCGGCGCTCGACTTCACTTCGCCGATCACCGCCTGCAGCTTCTCCATGAAGGCGTTGAACGCCAGCGCCACCTCGCCGATTTCGTCGCGTCCCTTCACCTCGAGACGGCGCGTCAGGTCGCCCTCGCCCTCGGCGATGTCGCGCAGATGATCGCGCACGTCGTCGAGCGGCCGCGTGACGGACGCGCGGATCGAGAAGTAGACGAAGACGATCACCGGCAGGATCAGGCCCAGCGCGCCGAGCATGGTCATCAGCCGGAACTCGCGCATCGCCGCGTTGAGCTTGTCGAGCGAAATGCGCATGCTGACGACGCCCAGGGCGGTGCCTTCCGGGACGAGATGGCAGGTCAAGCAGTTCTTGCCCAGGTAGTTCGATTGCGCGATGACGGGAATCACCGCGCGCAGGCTTTCGCCGCCGGCGTCCGGAATCACCTCGAAGCGCGGCTGCTTCGACTCCATCACGCCGCGCTCGATCGGGTCGGCGTCGGCTTCCCCCGGCTCACCGGCGCCGAACTGCTTTATCACCGGTTCGCCGCGGATCACCTGCAGCCCGCGAATCTCCTCCGATTGGCGCACCTGGTCCAGATAGACCGCGCGCTGCGCGATGGTGCCGGTGATCATCATGCCGGTCAGGCTCGAAAGCGTCATGCGGTGCACGCTCATCGAGAAGTCCTTGGCCTGCTGGATGGCCGTGTCGCGCTGCTTGATCGTCGTCCACGCCACCAGGCCGCCCGCGGCGATCACCAGGATGGCGGAAATACCCGCCACCAGCCGCATCCATATCTTCATGTCGCGTAATTTCCACATATCGCTTTAGTCAAATTTGCGACGGTCGTCCCGAGGCCGCAATATGCCCCAGGAACCAGCGCGGCCATGAGCAAACCTTCTGATCGGCGCCATAGGCTCCTTAATCGACATGTCGCCGCGGGGGTAGAATCGATCCGTCCGTTTTCGGCATCGCCCGCGGAACGCCCGGGGCAGCCGGGGCGGATCGACCAACAAAAAGGGGAATGAGATGCCGAAGTACGAGACCTCCGCCATTCGTGCCGTCGCCCTGGTCGGGCATGGCGGTTCCGGCAAGACCACGCTCGCGGAAACCTTGCTGCACAAGGCCGGCGCCATCCAGTCGAAAGGCAGCGTGGAAAAGGGGAACACCGTCTGCGACTTCGACGCGCAAGAGAAGACGGCGGGCCACTCGCTCAATTCGGCACTCGTCAATTTCGCCTGGGAGGACATGCACGTCCACCTGATCGACACCCCGGGATACCCCGATTTCGCCGGCCAGGCCATATCGTCGCTGGCCGGGGTCGACACTGCCTTGATCGTGGTCAATGCCCAGACCGGCGTCGAGCTGATGACCGAGCGCATGATGAAGTGGGCCAAGGACCGCGGCCTGTGCCGCATGATCGTCATCAACAAGATCGACGCCGAGAACGTCGATCTCGCCGGCCTGGTTGCCGACATCCGCGCGCGCTTCGGCAAGGAATGCATGTTCCTCGACCTGCCGGCGCACGGCGGCGCCGACGTCGTCGAGGTCCTCGAGCACGACAAGGGCGACGCCGATCTCGATACCGTCGAGCATGCCCATCGCGACCTCATCGACCAGCTGGTCGAGGAAGACGAGGACCTGATGGCGCGCTACCTCGAGGACGGCAAGGACCCGACGCCCGATGAATTGCATGCGGCCTTCGAGAAGGCGCTGCGCGACGGCCACCTGATTCCGATCCTGTTCGTTTCCGCAAAGACGGGCGCCGGCATCGGCGAACTGCTGCACGTGCTCGCGAAGCTGGCGCCGAACCCGGCGGAAGGCAATCCTCCGCCGTTCTATCGCGGTGCGCCGGGGCCCGACGCCGAAGCATTCGCGCGTGCTCCCGATCCGAAGCAGCACGTTCTGGCGCACGTCTTCAAGATGGTCGCGGATCCCTATATGGGCAAGGTCGGCATCTTCCGCGTCCACCAGGGCACCATCCGCAAGGACTCGCAGCTGTTCGTCGGCGACGGCAAGCGTCCCTTCAAGGCCGGCCATCTCTACCAGCTGCAGGGCAAGGACTACGTCGAGGTCGACGAGCTGCTGCCCGGCGACCTCGGCGCCATCGCCAAGGTCGAGGAGATCGAGTTCGACGCCGTGCTGCACGATTCGCACGACGAGGACCACATCCACCTCAAGCCGCTCGAATTCCCGAAGCCGATGCAGGGGCTCGCGGTCGAGACCAAGAAGAAGGGCGACGAGCAGCGCCTGTTCGACATCCTCCACAAGCTCGAGCTCGAGGACCCCTGCTTCCGCATGGAACGCCATCCGACCACTCACGAGACCGTGATCCGCGGGCTCGGCGAGATGCACCTGCGCTACAAGCTGGAGAAGATGTCGAGCCAGTTCAAGATGGAGCTCGACACCAAGCCGCCGCGCATTCCCTATCGCGAGACCATCACGTCGCCGGCCGAAGGCCACTGCCGCCACAAGAAGCAAAGCGGCGGCGCCGGCCAGTTCGGCGAGGTGTACCTCAAGGTGGAGCCGCTGCCGCGCGGCGCCGGCTTCGAGTTCGTCGACTCGGTGAAGGGCGGCGTCATCCCGGGCGTCTTCATGCCGGCGGTGGAGAAGGGGGTGCGCCAGGCGCTCGACGACGGCGTCGTCGCCGGCTATCCGGTCGAAGACGTCCGCGTGATCGTCTACGACGGCAAGACGCACCCGGTGGACGGCAAGGAAGTCGCCTTCACCACGGCGGGCCGCAAGGCCACCATCGAGGCGATCCAGGCGGCAGCGCCGATCGTGCTCGAGCCGATCGTGAACATCGAGGTGATTGCGCCCGAAGGCAACATGGGCGATCTCGCCGGCGACCTGTCGAGCCGCCGGGGCCACGTCACCGGCACCACGCCGCGCGGCCACGGCAGCATGGCCATCGCCGGCGAAGTGCCGCTCGCCGAGATCGACGGCTACGCCTCGCGCCTGAAGTCGCTCACCGGCGGTCAGGGCAGCTACACCATCGAGTTCGCGCGCCACGCGCAGGTTCCGCCCAACGTCCAGCAGAAGCTCGCTTCGCAGTACAAGATCCGCGAGGACGAGCAGTAATCAGGAAGCCGGGCTGAAAACCGCGGGAGCGACACCGGTGTCCTCCCGCTCCCGTCCTCCTCAGGCGCTGCCGGGCGGCGGGCGGTTGCAGCAAGCGCCGCCGGCCGGATGCGCGGCGTTCTCCTGCTCGTTGCGCTCGGTGAACTTCCAGAGCGCCCGCTGCAGGCGCCGCAACGCTCCGGACCGCAGCCGCAGCCCGTGCGCTTCAGCCCATGCCTCGATCCGCGCCAGACCGGTGCGCCGCGGGTCGTACTCGATCGTCAGCATGTCGCCGGCCAGCGCCGCGGACCGCACGCCCTCCAACTGCCTGATCGCCGGCAGCGCCGTGATCCAGCGTTCGGTGCTGGCCGCGTCGATGGCCAGCCCACGTCGTTTCAACAAGGGAAGGGCCGCGCTCGTCATCGGCCGGGCCGGGGCAGCACCACCTCGAAGACCGTCCGCCCCTGCGCCGAGCGCGCCGAAATGCTTCCGCCATGGGCGACGACGATGGAGCGGGTGATCGCCAGACCGAGCCCGGTGCCCTCGCCGCCTTCACGCGCTCGCGCGGGATCTTCCCGATAGAAGCGTTCGAAGACCCTTTCCGGATCGGCGAGCGCCGCGCCGGCGTTCGCCACCTGCAAGAGCACATGGTCGGCGTCGCCGGCCACGGTAATGGCCACTTCTCCGTCGGACGGCGCATGCGCGATGGCGTTGGACACCAGGTTGCCTATCGCGCGCTGGAGCATCAGGCGGTCGCCGGCGACTTCGCCGCTTCCCTCGGCGCGCAGGCGCACCCCGGCGCTTTCGGCGTAGGCTTCGAAGAATTCGGCGACGCGCCGCGCCTCGTCGCCCAGGTCGAGCGTCTCGGCATTGGGAACCACCAGGCCGTTGTCCGCCTTGGCGAGGAACAGCATGTCGGAGATCATGTGCGCCAGCCGCTCGTACTCCTCGAGGCAGGAGTGCAGCACCTCGCGGTACTCGGCGGCCGAGCGCTCCTTCGATAGCGCTACCTGCGCCTGCGTCATCAAGGTGTTGACCGGCGTCCGCAGTTCGTGGGCGATGTCGGACGAGAAGTCCGACAGGCGCGTGAAGGAATCCTCCAGCCGCACCAGCAGGTCGTTGAACGACTGCGCCAGGCCGGCGAGCTCGATGGGAGCCGTGTCGGCGGGAACGCGCTCGTGCAGCCGCTGGGCGGTGATGCGATTGACCACGCCGGCCATCTCCTTGACCGGACGGATGCCGCGCCGCGCGATCCACCAGCCGAGCACCGCCATCAGCACGATGCCGCCGGCCACCGAAAGCCAGAGCGTGCGTTCGAAGGCGGCGAGAAAGTCGCGATGATGCGAGATGTCGAGCGCGATGGCGACGCCGGCCGGGGGCATCGCGGCGCTGCCGAACGGCACCGTGGCTGCAATGCCGCGATAGCGGCGACCGTCAGCGTCCCACACCAGCGGCCGATCGGCGCCCAGCGCCCGTTGCTGCAACAGCGGCGCCGGAAAGGCGGCGCCGCGCGTGGCGAAGATCGTCTCGGCCTGGGGGCCGAGCACGGCGATCGAAGAGCCATCCTGACCGACCAGCACGTCGTCGAGCTGTTCCGCCAGGTTGGGCAGGTCGGACGGCGCATGCACCTTGGCCAGTTCGTGGCGGGTCAGTTCCAGCTTGGCGCGCAGGTCGTGCAGGTCCATTTCGGCGAAGTGCGCGTCGGTGGCGCGCATGATGAAGACGCCGAAGCCGAGCAGGACCGCCGCCGCCGCGACGACGAACAGCGCAGCGAGCCGGAAGGTGATCGAGGGCCGCCTCGCCGGCTTGCTCATGCGGCGTCCGGCGCTTCCAGCACGTATCCCATGCCGCGCACGGTGCGGATCAGGTGCGGCTCGAAATCGTCGTCGACCTTGGCGCGCAGCCGCCGCACGGCGACGTCGATGACGTTGGTGTCGCTGTCGAAGTTCATGTCCCACACCTGGGAGGCGATCAGCGATCGCGGCAGTACCTCGCCCTGGCGCCGCATCAGCAGTTCGAGCAGGCCGAACTCCTTGGCGGTGAGGTCGATGCGCTTGCCCGCGCGCACGACGCGCCGGCGCAGCAGGTCGAGCTCGAGATCGGCGGCGCGCAGCGTGTCGGCTTCCTTCGCCTTGCCGCCGCGCCGCAGCAGGGTGCGCACGCGCGCCAGCAGTTCGGAGAAGGCGAACGGCTTGACCAGGTAGTCGTCGGCGCCGAGCTCGAGGCCCTTGACGCGGTCCTCGACGTTGTCTCGCGCGGTCAGGAACAGCACCGGGCCGTCCTTGCCGGCGCGGCGCATCGCCTGCAGCACGCTCCAGCCGTCGAGCCGGGGCAGCATCACATCGAGCACCACCAGGTCGTATTCGCCGGTCAGCGCCAAGTGCAGGCCATCCTCGCCGTCGCGCGCGAGATCGACCGAAAAGCCGGCTTCGCCCAGGCCTTGCCTCAGGTAATCGCCGGTCTTGGCTTCGTCTTCGACGATCAGCAGCTTCATAGCCCGCCATTGTAGGCCGCGAGCGTTGGGTCGCCCCGGATCGCGCGCCGAACATTACGGAAATGTAATGTGCCGGTCAGGTTCGCGTCGGACCCGCCGGCTCAGACTGGCGCCGTCCGATCGAATCTTTGAAGGAGCCTCTCATGAAACTGACCGCCTGGATCGCCCTTTCCGCAGCTCTCGTCCTTCCCGCCGCCGCCATGGCCGCCGACGAACACGAGCACCACCACGGCATGGCCATGGAAACTGCCGCGCAACCGGCCGCCCAGCCCGCGTGGGTCAACGCCACCGTCAAGAAGGTCGACGCTGCCGGCGGCAAGCTGACGCTGGCCCACGGCCCGCTCGACAACCTCGGCATGCCCGCCATGACCATGGCTTTCCGCGTCAAGGACAAAGCCTGGCTGAAGCAGATCAAGGAAGGCGACCACATCCGTTTCGTCGCCGACTACGTCGATGGCAACGTGATGGTGGTGCGCTACGAACCGGCGCACTGAGGATACGCAGGGACGGGGGATCGCCATGGCGAATGCGAAGTCCTGGAAGGCGGCGGCGCTGGCCGCCGCGCTGTTGCTCGCCGCACCGGCCTTCGCCGGCGCACCGCTGGGTTCCAACGTCGACGAACTGCTCGCCTATGCGCGCGAGCACAACCCTGACTACACGGCCGTGCGCGCCGAGGCCGCCGCCGCGGCGGAACGGGTCCAGCCGGCCGGCGCGCTGGCCGATCCGATCCTGCGCACCGAGCTGATGGACGTCACCAACTACGGCACGGACGCCAGCCCCAACGTGCTGCCGGGACGCGTCGGCAGCACCAAATACACCCTGCTGCAGCCGCTGCCATTCTGGGGCAAGCGCGACCTCAAGCGCGATGCAGCGCAGGCGGAGGCCGATGCCGCGCAAGGGCGCAGCGGCGTCGCCTGGAACGATATCGCGGCGGGCATCAAGACGACCTATGCGCAGTACTTCGCCCTTTCGCGCCTGATCGACCTCAACCGCGAGGTGATCGATCTCATCGGCCGCATCGAGGAGATTTCGCGCAACCGCTACGCCAACGGGCTGGTGCCGCAGCAGGACGCCATCCGTGCACAGGTGGAACGCACCTCGCTGCGCTCCGAGCTGGTCGCGATGGAGACCGAGCATCATCACGCGATGTCGCGCCTCAATGCGCTGCTGGCGCGCAGGGCCGATGCGCCTCTCGCCGTGCCGCAGCGCCTGCGGCCGATCCCGGATGCCGCGAGGCTCGACTACACGGCGCTGGCCGAGCGGCTGGAGAAGCAGAACCCGCAACTGTTCGCGGCGGACGCCGGCATACGCGCTGCCGAGAAGAACCGCGACCTCGCGTACCGCAACCGCTGGCCCGACTTCACCGTCGGCGTAGCGCCGACGCAGACGCGCACGCGGGTCAACGACTGGGGGTTGATGGTCGAGTTCAACATCCCGCTGCAGCAGGAGTCGCGCCGCAGCCAGGAACGCGAGGCCGAGCGCAATGTCGACGCGGCGCGCGCGCGCAAGGAGGCGTCGGCCAACCAGCTGCTGTCCGCGCTGTCCGAGAACCTCGCGGCGATCGAATCGGCCGGCCGCATCGCGGCGTTGTCGCAGGACAGCCTGCTGCCGCAGGCGCGTCTCACCTTCGACGCCGCGCTTGCCGCCTACGAGAACGGCAAGGTGGATTTCGCGACGCTGCTCGACGCGCAGCGCCAGATCCGCGTCGCCAGGCAGAACGTCATCCGGGCGCAGGCCGACCAGCAGGCGCGGCTCGCTGACATCGAACGACTGATCGGGGAAGATCTATGAGCAAGGCAGCGGGAATCGCCGCGGCGGTCGTCGCCCTGGCGCTGGCGGGAGGCGGCGGCTACTGGATGGGACGCCACGGCGACGGCGGCGCGCCGGCGCCGACGGGCGCGGACGGCGGCGGCCAGCAGAAGGCGCGCAAGCTCCTCTATTACCGCAATCCCATGGGCCTCCCCGACACCTCGCCGACGCCGAAGAAAGACCCGATGGGGATGGATTACGTGCCGGTCTATGAAGGCGAGGAGGCCGAGCCGGATGCCGGCAATGCGATCAGGATTTCAAGCGAGAAGGTGCAGAAGCTCGGCGTGCGCACCGAGGCGGCGCAGCTGCGGGCCGTCGATCGCCGCATCCGCGCGGTGGGGCGCGTCGAGGTCGACGAGCGCCGCGTCTTCACCGTGGCGCCGAAGTTCGAAGGCTGGGTCGAGCGGCTGCACGTCAACGTCACGGGCCAGCCGGTGGCCAAGGGCCAGCCGCTGTTCGAGGTGTATAGCCCCGATCTCGTCTCGGCGCAGCGCGAGTATGCGATCGCCGCGCAAGCGGCGGCGTCGGCCAAGGATGCGTCATCCGAAACGCAGGCCTCGATGCAGAAGCTGGCGGATGCCGCGCTGGCGCGCCTCGCCAACTGGGACATCTCGCCGGCGCAGGTCAAGGCGCTGGCGCAGTCGGGCGACGCCCGCCGCACGCTGACCTTCCGCTCGCCGGCCGGCGGCGTCGTCACGGAGAAGAAGGCGTTGCCGGGCATGCGCTTCCAGCCGGGCGATGCGCTGTACCAGATTGCCGACCTTTCCGCGGTGTGGATTGTCGCGGACGTGTATGAGAGCGACATCGGCCAGGTGAAGGCGGGCGCCAAGGTGCTGGTGCGCGTCGACGCCTACCCCGACAAGACTTTCACCGGCACCGTCGGCTACGTCTACCCGACGCTCAACGCGGAAACGCGGACCGTGCCGGTGCGCGTCGAGCTGCCGAATCCGGGCGGCCTGCTCAAGCCCGCCATGTACGCGCAAGTGGAGGTGCCGACGGCGGCCAGGGGCGAGGTCGTGACCGTGCCGGTCTCTGCCGTGATCGACAGCGGCACGCGCCGCACCGTCCTGGTCAAGATCGGCGAAGGCCGCTTCGAGCCGCGCGAGGTGAAGCTCGGCGCGCGCGGCGACGACTACGTCGAGGTGACCGAGGGCGTCAAGGAGGGCGAGCCCGTGGTGGTCGCCGCCAACTTCCTGATCGACGCCGAGAGCAACCTCAAGGCGGCCGTCGGCGCGCTCGGGTCCGGGGATGCCAAGCCGGCGCCGCAGCAGGCGAAGAGCGTCGGGCATGAAGGCGTCGGCAAGCTAGACGCGATTGACGCGAAAGCCGGCACGGTCACCATCACGCATGAGCCGATCGCCGACCTCAAGTGGCCGGGCATGACCATGGACTTCGCGCTGGCGAACGCCGCGCTGGTCGGCAAGCTGAAGCCCGGCGACCCCGTCGCCTTCAGCTTCGTCGAGCGCGGCCCCGGCGAATGGGTGATCGTCAGGCTCGATCCGGCGCCCCTCGGACCCGCGGGCCACGCCGGCCACTGAGGGGCTCGCCTCCATGCTCAACGCCCTCATCGACTGGTCGGCGCGCAACCGCTTCCTGGTGCTGCTGGCGACCGTCTTCGTCGTCATCGGCGGCGTCTATGCCGTGCTGAAGACGCCGCTCGACGCGCTGCCGGATCTCTCCGACGTCCAGGTCATCGTCTACACCGAGTACCCGGGCCAGGCACCGCAGGTGGTCGAGGACCAGGTCACCTATCCGCTGTCGACGGCCATGCTCTCGGTGCCGAAGTCGCACGTGGTGCGCGGCTTCTCCTTCTTCGGCGCGTCCTTCGTCTACGTGATCTTCGACGAAGGCACCGACATCTACTGGGCGCGCTCGCGGGTGCTCGAATACCTGAATGCCGCCGCGGGCCGGCTGCCGGCGGGCGTGACGCCGACGCTGGGCCCGGACGCAACGGGCGTCGGCTGGGTCTACCAGTATGCCGTGCTGGCCAAGGACAGGACGCTCGCCGAACTGCGTACGCTGCAGGACTGGTACCTGCGTTACCAGCTGGCGAAGGCGCGCGGCGTCGCCGAAGTGGCGAGCGTCGGCGGCTTCGTCCAGCAGTACCAGGTGGCGGTCGACCCGGTGAAGCTGCGCGCCTACGGCATCCCGCTCGACAAAGTGGCGCAGACCATCCGGGACTCCAACCGCGACGTCGGCGGCCGCACCATCGAGATGGCCGAGACCGAGTACATGGTGCGCGGCCGCGGCTACCTGCGGGGCCGCGCAGACATCGAGAACCTGGTGCTCAAGTCGCAGGGCGGCACCCCCGTGCGCGTCGCCGATGTCGCGCGCGTCGAGCTGACCGGCGACGAGCGCCGCGGCCTGGCGGAGCTCAACGGCGAAGGCGAGGTGGTGTCGGGCATCGCCATGGCGCGCTACGGCCAGAACGCGCTGGAGGTGATCGGCAACATCAAGGACAAGATCGCCGAGATCGCGCCGGGGCTGCCGGAAGGCGTCTCCATCGAAACCGTCTACGATCGATCGGAACTGATCCACCGCGCCATCGATACGCTGAGGCACACGCTGACCGAGGAAAGCCTGATCGTCGCCGCCGTCTGCGTGGTGTTCCTACTGCACGTGCGCTCCGCGCTGGTGGCCATCGTCATGCTGCCGGTCGGCGTGCTGATCTCCTTCATCGCCATGCGCCTGCTGGGCATGAACTCCAACCTCATGAGCCTGGGCGGCATCGCCATCGCCATCGGCGCGATGGTGGACGCGGCGATCGTGATGATCGAGAACGCGCACAAGCATCTCGAGCGGCTGCAACCGGACGAGTCGCGCGCAGAGGCGATGATTGCGGCGTGTAAGGAGGTGGGACCCGCGCTGTTCTTCTCGCTGCTCATCATCACCGTCTCCTTCCTGCCGGTGTTCACCCTCGAAGCGCAGGAAGGCCGGCTGTTCGCGCCGCTTGCCTACACCAAGACCTTCGCCATGGCCGGGGCGGCCTTGCTTTCCGTGACGCTGGTGCCGGTGCTGATGATGCTTTTCATCCGCGGCAGGATTCCCTCCGAGGAGAGGAACCCGGTCAACCGCGCGCTCATCACCGCCTATCGACCGATCATCGCCGCCGTGATGCGTTGGAAGAAGGCGACCATCGCCGCGGCGCTGCTGGTGCTCGCGGTATCGGTGCTGCCGGCCACGCGCCTGGGCAGCGAGTTCATGCCGACGCTCAACGAGGGCACGCTGTTCTACATGCCCTCGTCGCTGCCCGGTATGTCGGTGACCAAGGCGGCCGAGCTGCTGCAGACGCAGAACAAGATCATCAGGAGCTTTCCCGAGGTCGCCTCCGTCTACGGCAAGGCGGGCCGCGCCAATACCGCGACCGACCCGGCGCCGCTGGAGATGTTCGAGACGGTCATCAACCTCAAGCCGGAGAGCGAATGGCGTGCGGGCATGGACGTCGACAAGCTGATCGCCGAGATGGACAAGGCGCTGCAGATCCCCGGCGTATCGAACGCCTGGACCATGCCGATCAAGGCGCGCATCGACATGCTGTCGACGGGCATCCGCACGCCGATCGGCATCAAGGTGTTCGGCAAGGACCTCGACGAGATGGAGCGGCTTGCCAAGCAGATCGAAGCGGTGGTCAAGCAGGTGCCGGGTACCACCAGCGCCTTCGCCGAGCGCATTACCGGCGGCTACTATCTCAACATCACGCCGGAGCGCGAGCAGCTGGCGCGCTACGGCATCAACGTCGGCGACCTGCAGAACGTGGTGGGGCAGGCGCTCGGCGGCGAGATGGTGACCACCACCGTCGAGGGCCGAGAGCGCTTCGGCGTCATCGTCCGCTATCCGCGCGAACTGCGCGACGACCCGCAGAAGATCGCGCGCGAGGTGCTGGTGCCGACGATGGGCGAGATGGGCAAGGCGCCGGGCATGGTGCCGCTGGGCCAGGTCGCGCGGGTCGAGATCGCCAAGGGCGCCCCGGCCATCCGTACCGAGAATGCACTGCTGTCGGCCTACATCTACGTGGACATCCGCGACCGCGACATCGGCTCATACGTGGCCGACGCGCGCCGCGCCGTGAACGAGCAGGTCAAGTTCCCGCCCGGCTACTACGTGACCTGGAGCGGACAGTTCGAGTACATGGAGCGCGCGATCGCGAAAATGAAGATCGTCATCCCAGTGACGCTGCTGACCATCTTCCTGCTGCTCTACCTCAACTTCAGGCGCCTGACCGAGACGCTGATCGTCATGCTGTCGGTGCCCTTCGCGCTGGTCGGCGGCGTCTGGCTGATGTGGGTGCTCGGCTACAACCTGTCGGTGGCCGTCGCGGTCGGCTTCATCGCGCTGGCCGGCGTGGCGGCGGAGACCGGCGTGGTGATGCTGATCTACCTCGATGCGGCTTGGGAGGAGATCAAGGCGCGGAGGCGCGCCGAGGGAGGCGGTGCGACGCCTGCGGACCTCTATGCGGCCGTGATGGAAGGCGCCGTCGAGCGGGTGCGACCGAAGATGATGACCGTCGTCGCCATCATGGCCGGCCTGTTGCCGATCATGTGGAGCCGCGGCACCGGCTCCGAGGTCATGAGCCGCATCGCCGCGCCGATGGTGGGCGGCATGATCTCCTCGACCATCCTGACGCTGGCGGTGATCCCCGCGATCTATGCGCTCGTCAAGGAATGGCGGCTGAAGCGGGGTTTGGAGGGCTGAGACGGCGCCCCTACTACCTTGGTGGGATTTACAGCGCCGCCTTCGAACGGTAAAAACGGAGCCCTTCGCCGCGAACACGCGAATTTAGGAGCTTGCATCATGGAAGGCACGCTGGATCAGGAATTCGTCCGCAACCTCGCCCTCCCGCCACGTCCAGAGATCGTCGCCGTCCTATTCGAGGAAATGAGCCGGGACGAGCCGAACCTGACCCGGGTAGCGCGCAAGATATCGGCCGATGTCGCCTTGGCCGCCGCCATGCTGAAGACCGTGAATTCGCCGGCCTTCGGGCTGGCGCGCAAGCTGAGCTCGGTGCCGCAGGCCATCGATTTTCTCGGCATGCGCCAGGTGGCGGGCATCGCAACGGGCCTCGCGATCCGTCATTCGCTCAGCGGGGGCGCAGCTGCCAGCCACGCGCGCTTCTGGGATACGGCGGAGAAGACCGCATTGATGTGCGCCACCTTCGCCCGCCGGCTGCGCGGCATCCCCGCCGACGAGGCCTACACCTTCGGCCTGTTCCACGACTGCGGCATACCGGTGCTGATGCGCCGCTTTCCGCGCTACGAGGCGGCCCTGGCGCGCGCCAATGCCGACTCGGCGCAGGGCTTCTACGAGATCGAGCAAGCCGAGGTGGGCACCCACCACGGCGTGGTCGGCTACTACCTGACCCGCTCCTGGCAGCTGCCGGACAGCTTTTGCCGCGCCGTGCTCTGGCATCACGACATCGAGGTCTTCCACGATGCGAGCCTCGACGGCCGCGTCCGGGACTTCGTCGGCATCATCCACCTCGCCGAGCATATCCTCGACCAGGCGGTGCGCGACGGCGGCGCCGAATGGGACCGCTTCCGCGGTCCGGTGCTCGCTCATTTCGGCCTGAGCGACGAAGACGTCGGCAGCCTCGCCGATGCGGCGCACGAGGCCCTCGCGGGTTGATCTACGGCGCTGTCCGGTGCTCCGGAAAGACTACTGGGATTCGCGCAGGTCGCTGGCGCTGCGTCCCCAAAGTTCTTCCGGGACGCCCATCGATTGGCGCAGCACCTCCTTGACTTGAGACGCCGTTCGGGGCGTCTTGAAAGAGATGCTATGAACGAAACGTTGTCCAGCAAGCCGATAAAGCCAGGTTCGACGGCGCACGATCATGGTTCTGGTTCGCTTTCGTTCGCTTGGAAGGCTTCAGGATACACCCAGGCTGTTCCTGGACACCAAGGCACGCGTCATTCGGTCGGTGCGAACCCGTAGTACGACCCGTAGGCCGACGGCTCCGGTTCGTAGGCGGCAACCTTGATGGCGTCGGCCAGCGTGACCTTGTTCGTCAAGCCGTCGATTCCGCCTTCCTCTCCAAACCATCGCGCTTCGACTTCCGTTTCGCTCAATCCCTCGAGTTCGAGATTCTTGTCGAAACGTTCCGAGCGGTATTCGAAAGCCGCGTCGTGGGCGATGAACAGGGTATGGGGACAGGCGGTGATGCGCGTCTCGTCCACCGGGTCGCCGCCCATGACGCGCTTGCCGCAAAAGGGGCAATGCACGGGGGTGTAGTAGAAGGTCTTGAGTTCGGTTCGCTGGATGGCGTTCTTCATGGGGTGCTCCTGGTCACTTGGAATAGCGGGTCCTGGCCGGCGCTGCCCGGCCGGCGGCATATGGTTCGGTTCTGGGAACGAAAGTCGGCAGCCCGCTTGCTCCCGGGGAGAGCAAAGGGGATGTGCCCCTGGCAATGGGGCGAAACTCAAGACGGCAGGGGAGATGAAAGGACAAACCGCAGGGGATGCGGTCGTAGCCGAACAGCTGCAGCACTACTTGAACGTCGCGGCCGCTACTATCCCTGATGATCGGCCCGAATGCAACAAATGAATTGCTGCGGCCCCGCCGTAGCGCGACTTGGGCCCCGCTCAAGGAGCCGCGCCGAAGCGCCTATATGCGCCCCAGCAGCAACAGCACCAGCAATATGATGAGTATCAGCCCCAGCCCGCTGCTCGGACCATAGCCCCAGCCGCGGCTGTAGGGCCACGTCGGGATCGCCCCGATCAGCAGCAGGACGACGATCAGCAGCACTATCGCACCCAGCGACATTGCGTTTCTCCTTGTTTGTGCCGCTTGCCGTCGCGACACCGACGGACGCCGAACCGATCGGCCCCCCGTAGAGACAACGTGGCAACGGGCCTGGTTGCAGCGGGATGGTCCATCCGAGGGGGGACCGTTCAGCGTCTTCGCGGCGCGGCCGCCGGCGAGTAAGGCTCGCTCTGGCGATAGGTGATGCGTCCCTTGCTGAGATCGTAGGGAGAGACCTGCAGGGAGACCCGGTCGCCGGCGATGATGCGGATGCGATGTTGGCGCATCCGGCCGGCACAGTACGCGACCAGGCGATGTCCGTTATCCAGCGTGACGCGATAGCGCGAGTCCGGAAGGACTTCCGTCACGGTGCCGGCCATTTCGATCAGGTCCTCTTTCGCCATGTGTTGCCTTGGGTTTCGGTGGACGCAGCCATCCTCACGCCCTGGATTGTGTGCCCCCGAATGGCGAATCATGGTGGTGCACCGGCCGCGAAGCGGCACCGAATGGCGCATTCCGTATTGAACCCGGTGGGGGCGTGACGGTCATCACCAGACCCGTCCGGCTGGACGGGCGATGCAATCTCGCAACGAGCTATGGAGCATTGGAGATGAACAAGGACCAAGTGAAGGGCACGGCGAAACACCTGGCTGGAAAGGTGCAGAAGAAATCCGGTGAGCTGACCGGCAGCACGGAGCAGCAGGTCAAGGGAATGAAGAACGAGGCCGAGGGCAAGATACAGCGCGACTACGGCGACCTGAAGGAGGATGTGAAGGACACGCGCCGGCACCATTAGGCTGCCGCGACGACGCGCGCAGGCCGGGGCGATGTCCCTGGCCTGCGCGCGTCGCGCTGCCGCTACCGGGACTTCGTCCGAAACTCCCGCGGCGCAATGCCCGTCCATCCCGCGAACGCGCGATAGAACGCCGACGGCTGCGCGAAGCCGAGGTCGGCGGCGATGCGGCCGATCGGCCGCTGCGTCTTCGCCAGCCACTCGCAGGCGAGGTCGCGGCGCAGCGTTTCGCGGATGGCGCGCAGGCTGGTGCCCTCTTCCTCCAGCCGTCGATGCAGGGTGCGTGGCGAGAGAAAGAGCGCGCTGGCGACCTGCTGCAGCGACCGCGCCTCGGGCAACGCGGCGCGCAAGGCGTCCCGCACGCGCAGCGAGAGTGCCCGGTCGCGCCGGTAGAGCGTGGTGATGCTGGCGGGCGCGTCGGCGAGGAAGGCGGTCAGCGCCGCCTCGTCGCGCCGCACCGGGAGATCGAGCGCCGCGGCGGGAAAGCGCGCCTCCAGGCGATGGGCATCGAAGGTGCAGCGGGGAGCGAATACCAGTTCGTACTCGGCCGCATGCGGGGGCGGCGGATAAGGGAAGGCGACCTCCGCGAGCGCCAGGGGCCGGGCCACCAGCCAGGCAGCGACCCCGTGGATCATGCGCAGCAGCCATTCGAAGGCGAATACCCGGCCCGCCTCGCCGACGGGCAGCGGCTGTTCCTGCTCGATGACGATCACCGCGGTGTCGCGCGTGCGCAGGACTTCCACCTCCAGATCCTCGAGCACCACGCGCAGGAAGCGGCAGACGCGCTCCAGCGCAGCTTCCAGCGTCGGCGCCGACAATGCGCCACGGCAGAGAAACTCGAAGGCGCCGCGGCGCAAGGGACGCGAGAACAGCCCGAAGCCCTCGTCGTCGAGGCGCTCGTTGATGAGCCGGTAGAGCGCCGCATAGCGCGCCACGGGAACTCGGGCGCCGGCATCTCCGAGCAAGGAGGTGGCAATTCCTGCACGCTCGAGGAGGCCGGACGGATTCACGCCGGCCCGCGGCAAGCCAGAAACAATGCCGCTCACGAAGCCGATGGCGACCGAGGAGTGGGAGCCCGCCGCTTGCCGTTTCATGAGGCAATTATGGCAAATTTTGCATAATTCGCGTCAGCTTGTGCTATCCCGGTCGGGGCGGCCGGTTCTAAGATTTCCGCAATCCACCGATCTTCGGAGTCTCAGCCCATGACCGATCTCGCCGTCGCCGCCAAGCTCGGCCCCTACAAGCCCAAGAACAAGGTGCGCTTCGTCACCGCCGCCTCGCTGTTCGACGGCCATGACGCCTCGATCAACATCATGCGCCGCATCCTGCAGGGCTCCGGTGCCGAAGTCATCCACCTCGGCCACAACCGTTCGGTCGAGGAGATCGTCAACGCCGCGCTGCAGGAGGACGTGCAGGGCATCGCGGTATCGTCCTACCAGGGTGGCCACGTCGAGTATTTCAAGTACATGCTCGACCTGCTGAAGAGCCGCGGCGGCGAGAACATCCAGGTCTTCGGCGGTGGCGGCGGCGTCATCGTGCCGCACGAGATCGCCGAGCTGCACGACTACGGCGTCGCCCACATCTACTCGGTCGAGGATGGCCAGAAGATGGGCCTGCAGGGCATGATCAACGACATGGTGGCGCAGGCCGACCGCGATCTCTCGCCGCTCGCGCCGCAGGACACCAAGGCGCTCGAAACGGGCGACCGCCGCGCGCTGGCGCGCATCATCACGGCGCTGGAGAACGGCGCCTGGCCCGAGGCCTCGAAGAAGGCGCTGCTCGACAAGGCCGCCAAATGCAAGGTGCCGACGCTGGGCATCACGGGAACCGGCGGCGCCGGCAAGTCCTCGCTGACCGACGAACTGATCCGCCGCTTCCGCCTCGACCAGGACGATGCGCTCAAGATCGCCATCGTTTCCATCGACCCCTCGCGCAAGCGCACCGGCGGCGCGCTGCTCGGCGACCGCATCCGCATGAACGCCATCGAGCATCCGAACATCTTTATGCGCTCGCTGGCGACGCGCGACACCGGCAGCGAGGTCTCCGCCGCGCTGCCGGAAGTCATCGCCGCCTGCAAAGTCGCCGGCTTCGACCTGGTGGTGATCGAGACCTCCGGCATCGGCCAGGGCGACGCTGCCATCGTGCCCTTCGTCGACACCTCGATGTACGTAATGACGCCCGAGTTCGGCGCCGCATCGCAGCTGGAAAAGATCGACATGCTCGACTTCGCCGACTTCGTCGCCATCAACAAGTTCGACCGCAAGGGCGCGGAGGACGCGCTGCGCGACGTGAGGAAGCAATACCAGCGCAACCGCGACCGCTTTTCCGAGAAGGCCGAGGACATGCCGGTGTTCGGCACCCAGGCGGCGCGCTTCAACGACGACGGCGTCACCGCGCTGTACCAGGCGATGACGCCGGTGCTCGCCGCGCACGGCCTCGAACTCAAGCCCGGCAAGCTGCCGCGGGTGAGCGTCCGGCACTCGTCGCCGCAGCGCGCCGTGGTGCCGGCCGAGCGCGTGCGCTACCTGGCCGAGATCGCCGACACCGTGCGCAGCTATCACAAGCAGACGGCGGAGCAGGCGACCATCGCTCGCGAGCGCCAGTCGCTCAAGACCGCGAAGGCGCTGTTCGAAGGCTGCGGCAAGGCTGCAACCGCCGACTTCGACGAGCTGATCGCCTGGAAGGACGGCCAGCTCACGCCGCACGCGAAGAAGCTGCTGGCGATGTGGCCCGACATGAAAAAGGCCTACGCCGGCGACGAGTACGTGGTGAAGATCCGCGACAAGGAGATCCGCACCAAGCTGGTCAGCGAGTCGCTCTCCGGCACCAAGATCCGCAAGGTCGTGCTGCCGCGCTTCGAGGACGAGGGCGAGCTGCTGCGCTTCCTGATGCGCGAGAACGTGCCCGGCTCCTTCCCCTACACCGCCGGCGTGTTCGCCTTCAAGCGCGAGAACGAAGACCCGACGCGGATGTTCGCCGGCGAGGGCGATGCCTTCCGCACCAACCGCCGCTTCAAGAAGGTGTCCGAAGGCATGCCGGCCAAGCGCCTGTCGACGGCCTTCGACTCCGTGACGCTGTATGGCTGCGATCCCGACGAGCGCCCCGATATCTACGGCAAGATCGGCAACTCGGGCGTTTCCATCGCCACGCTCGACGACCTCAAGGTGCTCTACGACGGCTTCGACCTGTGCGATCCGACCACCTCGGTGTCGATGACCATCAACGGTCCGGCGCCGATCATGCTGGCCAACTTCTTCAACACCGCCATCGACCAGCAGGTCGCGAAGTTCAAGGCCGACAACGGCCGCGAGCCGACCGAGGACGAGTGGGAGAAGATCAAGGAGTGGGTGCTGTCCACCGTGCGCGGCACGGTTCAGGCCGACATCCTCAAGGAGGACCAGGGCCAGAACACCTGCATCTTCTCGACCGAATTCGCGCTGAAGATGATGGGCGACATCCAGGAGTACTTCGTCCATCACGGCGTCAAGAACTTCTACTCGGTGTCGATCTCCGGCTACCACATCGCCGAGGCGGGCGCGAACCCGATCTCGCAGCTCGCCTTCACCATGGCGAACGGCTTCACCTATGTGGAGTCGTACCTTGCGCGCGGCATGCACATCGACGATTTCGCGCCGAACCTGAGCTTCTTCTTCAGCAACGGCATGGACCCCGAGTACTCGGTGATCGGCCGCGTCGCCCGCCGCATCTGGGCGGTGGCGATGAAGAACCGCTACGGCGCCAACGAGCGCAGCCAGAAGCTCAAGTACCACATCCAGACTTCGGGCCGCAGCCTGCACGCGCAGGAGATCGACTTCAACGACATCCGCACCACGCTGCAGGCGTTGATCGCCATCTACGACAACTGCAACAGCCTGCATACCAACGCCTACGACGAGGCGATCACCACGCCGACCGAGGAGAGCGTGCGCCGCGCCATGGCGATCCAGCTCATCATCAACCGCGAGTGGGGCGTGGCGAAGAACGAGAATCCGAACCAGGGCGCCTTCATCATCGATGAACTCACCGACCTCGTCGAGGAGGCCGTGCTCAAGGAGTTCGAAGCCATCGCTTCTCGCGGCGGCGTGCTGGGGGCGATGGAAACCGGCTACCAGCGCGGCAAGATCCAGGAGGAGTCGCTCTACTACGAGCACAAGAAGCACGACGGCTCGCATCCGATCGTCGGCATAAACACCTTCCTGAATCCGCACGGCTCGGGACTCGCCACCGAGATCGAGCTGGCGCGCTCGACCGAGGAGGAGAAGCAGTCGCAGTTGAAGCGGTTGCGCGACTTCCAGGCGAGGAACAGTGCGGAGGCGCCGGTTTGGCTCGGCAGGCTCAAGCAGGCGGTGATCGAGAATCGCAATGTCTTCGAGGTGCTGTTCGACGCCGTGCGGTACTGCTCGCTGGGGCAGATCGCGGGGGCGCTCTACGAAGTGGGCGGGCAGTACCGCCGCAGCATGTGAGGTATCAAGCTGGTGGTTAGTAACCGCCGAGTGTTACTTTGTGGTGGCGCCGTTCCGATGCGGCAGCCGGCTGGCGACCCGCCGAGGGCGACGGGGGATCGTCGCCGCTTCGTGTCCCCCGGCCCGGATGAGACAGAGGCCCGGGCCTCCTCCTTTACCTACGCGTCGACGATCCCCCGCCACCCTCGGCTAGAGGTGGCCGTTTCCACGAGCGGCTACTGCGCTCCAACGGGCAGATGGGGTGCCCTGCTGCGCGCAGGTAAAGGAGGAGGCGGACGCCTTATCGCTCTTGTCCGCCGGAGGACACGGAGCG
>DASVZI010000094.1:0-10996 GCA_036391735.1 Rhodocyclaceae bacterium | reverse complement strand
GCGAAGCTCAAGCAGAAGCAGATCCAGGTCAAGGAAGTCAAGTTCCGTCCGGGCACCGACGACAACGACTACCAGATCAAGATGCGCAACCTGGTGAAGTTCCTGCAAGAGGGAGACAAGGCGAAGATCACGCTGCGTTTCCGCGGCCGCGAGATGGCCCACCAGGAGTTCGGCATGCGCATGCTGGAGCGCATCAAGGCCGACCTGGAGGACATCGGGCAAGTCGAGCAGTTTCCGAAGATGGAAGGCCGGCAGCTGATCATGGTGATCGCGCCGACCAAGAAGCAACCAAAGCCACACTAAGGAATTCCGCCCGCACCGGCAACGGGGCAGGCGAAACAAGCGGAGCGGGTCATCAAGCGTCCCCGAGGCGGGGAACACCTGGCGCCGTGTCATAAGGAGAATCTTCGATGCCGAAGATGAAGACCAAGAGCGGGGCCGCCAAGCGCTTCAAAGTGCGCGGCAGCGGCAGCATCAAGCGCTCGTGTGCGTTCAAGCGCCACATCCTCACCAAGAAAACCACCAAGAGCAAGCGCCAGCTGCGCGGCGTCCAGGACATCCATGCGTCCGACGTCAAGTCCGTGCGCGCGATGCTTCCCAACGCATAAGGAGCCGACGCCATGCCGAGAGTCAAACGCGGTGTAACGGCGCGCGCGCGCCACAAGAAAGTTCTCGATCAGGCCAAGGGTTACCGCGGCCGCCGGTCGACCGTCTGGCGGATCGCCAAAGAAGCGGTGATGAAGGCGGGGCAGTACCAGTACCGCGACCGTCGCCAGCGCAAGCGCCAGTTCCGTGCCCTCTGGATCGCCCGTATCAACGCGGCGGCCCGTGAGCTGGGCATGAAGTACAGCACCCTGATGAACGGCCTCAAGAAGGCCTCCATCGAGGTGGATCGCAAGGTGCTCGCCGACCTGGCGGTGTTCGACAAGCCGGCATTCGCCGCGCTCGCGAACCAGGCCAAGGCCAGCCTCGGCGCCTAAAGCAAGCTTGTGAAGAAAAGGGAGGCCGCGGCCTCCCTTTTTTTCCTTTGAACATGGAAAACCTAGAACAACTCGTCGCGACCGCCGCATCCGAATTCGCCCTCGCCACCGAACCGGCGAAGCTCGAAGAGGCGAAGGCCCGCTACCTCGGCAAGGAAGGCTCGCTGACCGGCCTGCTGAAGGGGCTGGGCAAGCTGCCGCCGGAAGAGCGCAAGAGCGCCGGCGCCGCCATCAATGCCGCCAAGGAAAAGATCGAAGCCGCGCTGAACCTGCGCCGCGACGAACTGCGCCGCGCGCAGCTCGAAGCGCAGCTCGCCGCCGAGGCGCTCGACGTCACGCTGCCCGGCCGCGGCTCGGAGCGCGGCACGCTGCATCCGGTGATCCGCAGCCTCGAGCGCATCGAACAGCTGTTCCGTTCGATCGGCTTCGAAGTCGCCGACGGTCCCGAGATCGAGACCGACTGGCACAACTTCACCGCGCTGAACACGCCGGAAAACCACCCGGCGCGCTCGATGCACGACACCTTCTACCTGCTCGACGAAGCGGGCAAGGTGCAGGAGGACGTGCTGCTGCGCACGCACACCAGTCCCGTGCAGGTGCGCCATATGCTGGCGCACGTCGCCAAGCACAAGCATCTCGATCCGATGCCCGAGATCCGCGTGATCGCGCCGGGCCGCGTCTATCGCGTCGATTCCGACGCCACCCATTCGCCGATGTTCCACCAGGTCGAAGGCCTGTGGGTCGGCCAGAACGTCAGCTTCGCCGACTTGAAGGGCGTGGTCGCCGATTTCCTGCGCCGCTTCTTCGAGACCGACGACCTCAAGGTGCGCTTCCGCCCGTCCTTCTTCCCGTTCACGGAGCCGTCGGCCGAGATCGACGTCGCCTTCATGAGCGGCGCACTCGAGGGCCGCTGGCTGGAGATCGCCGGCTGCGGCATGGTCCATCCCAACGTGCTGCGCTTCGGCGGCATCGATCCCGAGAAGTACACCGGCTTCGCCTTCGGCATGGGCCCGGATCGCTTGACCATGCTGCGCTACGGCATCAACGATCTGCGCCTGTTCTTCGACGGCGACCTGCGCTTCCTTTCCCAGTTTCAATAAGCCATGCAATTCCCCGAATCCTGGCTGCGCGCCCTCGTCAACCCGCCGCTCTCAACCGAGGAGCTTTGCCACCTGCTGACCATGGCGGGCCTCGAAGTCGAGGAGACCAAGGCGGTGGCGCCGGCCTTCTCGAACATCGTCGTGGCGCGCGTGCTCTCCGTCGAGAAGCATCCCGACGCCGACAAGCTCAAGCTCTGCAAGGTCGACACGGGCGCCGCCAACGGCGTGCTGCAGATCGTCTGCGGCGCACCCAACGTCGCGGCCGACATGGTGGTGCCCTGCGCGCTGGTCGGCGCCAAGCTGCCCGGCCTGGAGATCAAGAAGGCCAAGGTGCGCGGCATCGAGAGCTTCGGCATGCTGTGCTCGGCGCGCGAACTGGGCCTTTCCGAGGACCACGGCGGCCTGCTGCCGCTGCCCATCCACCCAAATGAGGATGCGCCGATCGGCCAGGACGTGCGCCAGTACCTGAACCTCGACGACACGCTGATCACCCTCAAGCTCACGCCGAACCGCGCCGACTGCCTGTCGCTCACCGGCATCGCGCGCGAAGTCGCCGCGCTGACCGGCGCGCCGCTGGCGCTGCCCGAGGTCGCCGCCGTTGCGCCCGTGCACGACGAGACGCGCGCCGTGGTGCTCGACGCGCCCGCCGCCTGCCCGCGCTACTGCGGGCGCATCGTGCGCGGCGTGAACGCCAAGGCGCCGACGCCGGACTGGATCAAGCAGCGCATAGAGCGCTGCGGTGTGCGCTCGATTTCCGCGCTGGTCGACGTCACCAACTACGTGATGCTCGAACTCGGCCAGCCGCTGCACGCCTTCGACGACGCCGAACTCGCCGGGGCCATCCATGTGCGCTGGCCCAAGGCCGGCGAGCAACTGCTGCTGTTGAACGAGCAGACCGTCACCCCGACGTCCGACACCGCGCTGATCGCCGACGAGGCGAAGCCGCTGGCGCTGGCCGGCATCATGGGCGGCGAGCATTCGGGCATTGCCGACGAAACGAAGGATCTCTTCCTCGAGAGCGCCTTCTTCGCGCCCGTCGCCATCGCCGGCAAGGCACGCGCGCTGGGCTTCTCCAGCGACGCCTCCTACCGCTACGAGCGCGGCGTGGACTTCGAACTGCAGCGCAAGGCCATCGAGCGCGCCACCCAGCTCATCATCGACATTTGCGGCGGCCGGCCCGGCCCGGTGGTCGAGGCGGTCGAGGCCGAGCAGTTGCCCAAGCGCGCCCCGGTGCGCCTGCGCACGACGCGCGCAGCGCGCGTCATCGGCATTCCGCTCGCCGCCGACCAGGTCGAGAAGCTGATCGGCGGGCTGCACTTCGCCTTCACGCGCAACGGCGACGAGTTCGTCGTCACGCCGCCCTCGCACCGCTTCGACATCGAGATCGAGGAAGACCTGATCGAGGAGATCGCGCGGCTGCACGGCTACGACAACGTGCCCTCCCTGCCGCCGCAAGGCCGGCTGGCAATGATGCCGAACGCCGAGACGCGCCGCACCGCGATGCAGGTGCGCCGCCTGGTCGCCGAGCGCGGCTACCACGAGGTGGTCAACTACAGTTTCGTCGAAGCTGCCTGGGAGGCGGACTTCGCCGGCAACGCGAGCCCGATCGTGCTCGCCAACCCGATCGCCAGCCAGATGGGCGTGATGCGCACGACGCTCATCAGCGGCCTGGTCGGCACCGTCGCCGCCAACCGCAAGCGCCAGACCGAGCGCGTGCGCGCCTTCGAAGTCGGCCGCTGCTTCCTGCGCGACGCCGCCGTCACCGGCGGCGTGCCCGGCTTCCGCCAGCCGCTGCGCTTGGCCGCCATCGCCGCCGGCACCGCGCTGCCCGAGCAGTGGGGCGCGGCTTCGCGCAAGGTCGATTTCTACGACGTCAAGGCCGATCTCGAAGCCATCTTCGCGCCGCGCCAGCTGCGCTTCGCGCCGACTCAGCATCCCGCCCTGCATCCGGGCCGCGCCGCGGCCGTCTCGCTCGACGGCGAAGTCGTCGGCGTGATCGGCGAACTGCATCCGCAGTGGGTGCAGAAGTACGATCTCGGCACCGCGCCGGTCGTCTTCGAAGTGCATCTCGACCCGCTGCTGGTCGCCGCCATGCCGAAGTACGAAGAGGTCTCGCGCCTCCCCTCGGTGGTGCGCGACATCGCCCTCGTGGTCGCCCAGGACCAGCCGCTGCAGCCGCTGCTCGACGCCTTCCGCGAGACTGCGCCGGCCATCGTGCGCAAGGTCGAACTGTTCGACGTGTTCCAGGGCAAGGGCCTGCCCGACGGGCAAAAAAGCCTTGCGTTCCGGGTAGTTATGCAAGATACTGAGCGGACCCTGGCTGACGCCGAAGTCGAAGTTGCAGTGGCCCAGCTGATCGAAACCGCGAAGAACCGTTTTGGCGCCGGGCTGAGGAATTGAGGATCGGGGAGTAAGAATGACGCTGACAAAGGCGGAGCTGGCCGACCTGCTGTTCGAGAAGGTCGGACTCAACAAGCGCGAAGCAAAAGACATGGTGGAAGCGTTCTTCGAAGAAGTGCGCACCTCGCTCGAAAGCGGCGACAGCGTCAAGCTTTCCGGCTTCGGCAACTTCCAGCTGCGCGACAAGCCGCAGCGCCCCGGCCGCAACCCCAAGACCGGCGAAGAGATCCCCATCACCGCGCGCCGCGTCGTGACCTTCCACGCCAGCCAGAAGCTCAAGAGCACCGTCGAGAACCTGAAGATCAATGGCGACGCACACGCACAATTTGCCGAGTAGTCCCAAGGACGACCTGCCGCCGATCCCGGCCAAGCGCTACTTCACCATCGGCGAAGTGAGCGAGTTGTGCGGCGTCAAGCCGCACGTGCTGCGCTACTGGGAGCAGGAATTCACCCAGCTCAAGCCGGTCAAGCGCCGCGGCAACCGCCGCTACTACCAGCACCACGAAGTGCTGCTGGTCCGCCGCATCCGCGAGCTGCTCTACCGCGAAGGCTTCACCATCAGCGGTGCCCGCAACCGCCTCGACGAAACGCCGAGCAACAAGGTCGAAGTGCGCGAGATGCCAGCCGAGCAACTGGCCCTCACCCCGCTCGCGCTGCGCGCCGAACTCGCCAGCATCATCGATTTCCTGCGCGCCTGAAGCACAGCAGCGTACAACGCTGCTATAATCCGCCGCTCAGTCGGGGCGTAGCGCAGCCTGGTAGCGCACTTGCATGGGGTGCAAGGGGTCGCGAGTTCGAATCCCGCCGCCCCGACCAGTAATACCAAGGGTTTCCGAGCGATTGCCGGAAACCCTTTTTCTTTGTTGCCCCGCCGCGCATTACTACGTCTGCTGCGATGCGGGATAGCGGGCCGCCGACCTCGCCCTTCGAAATTCTGCTGATCGCATTCGGCGACATGGACTTCCATTTCGCGTCGCAGTCGCGCCATGTCGCTCGCATCGCCTCCGGTGGAAGTCATCTTGTCGCGCTTGCTGCCGTCGGACAACGCCCAACCCAATTCAAGTCCCCGCCACGCTGCATTGTTGTCCATACGACATAGATAATCGGGCGAGCCATCATTTGGAAATGGCGCCCCCGTGGACTAAACAAGGCCAAAGTGTCACCCGATTTCTTGCAAAGGAAATGGGATGCAGTCGGACGCGGGAAACACTCGGCAAGCGCGAGCGAGTCGCCTGCTGGATCTCGTGCGTGAGCTTCGCTCGGAAGTTCGCGGGCACCTGGAAGCCGACGGCGTCGAAGTCACGCTCGACAGCCTGCTCGAGCGTGACCTGGGCTTCGACAGCCTGACGCGGGTCGAACTCCTGGCACGCGCCGAGCGCGCATTCGGCAAACTGCTTCCGGAGAACGCGCTGCAAACTGCGGAAAGGCCGCGCGACCTGTTGTCGGCCATCGAAGCGGCGCAGCCGGGGAAGGGAGTCGACTTTCTCGGTGTCGCGGACCGCCTGCCATCGCCCATTGTCCAAGGCGGCAGCACCAGCCGGCCCGCCGGGGCGGCGACGCTGATCGATGCATTGGACTGGCACGTGCGCGAGCACGGCGACCGTGTCCAGATCGTGCTGATGGGCGAAGCCTCCGAGGAGCGCATCGACTACGCCCGCCTGTGCGCCGATTCGCTGCGCGTGGCGCACGGCCTGAAAGCGGCCGGCCTCGCTGCGCGCGAGACCGTCGCCATCATGCTGCCGACCTCGGCCGATTACTTCTTCTCCTACCTTGGCATCCTCCTCGCTGGCGGCATTCCTGTCCCCATCTACCCGCCGGCCAGGCCGTCGCAGATCGAGGAGCACGTGCGCCGGCATGCCGGCATCCTCGCCAATGCGGAAGCGGGGCTGCTGATTACCGTGCCCGAGGCCATGACTGCGGCGCGGTTGCTGAAGGTCAGCGCGCCGAGCCTGCATCGCGTGGTGACCGTCGAGACCCTTCTCGCGCAATCGGACCGCGCCGGATGCGGCGGCGATCCGGCGCTCGCACCGAAGCCTGCGCTTCCATCCGACGTCGCGTTCATCCAGTACACCTCGGGCAGCACCGGGAATCCCAAGGGCGTGGTGCTGACGCACGCCAATCTGCTGGCCAACATCCGCGCGATCGGCGAGGCGGTCCGGATCGACGCGAGCGACGTCTTCGTCAGTTGGCTGCCGCTCTATCACGACATGGGCCTGATCAGCGGCTGGCTGGCCAGCCTGTATTTCGGCAACCCGTTCGTGGTGATGTCGCCGCTGGCCTTCCTGGCGCGGCCGGAACGCTGGCTCCAGGCGATTCACCGCTATCGCGGCACGCTGACCGCCGCGCCCAACTTCGCCTACGAGCTTTGTCTCAAGCGGCTCACCGATGAGCAACTCGAGGGACTCGATCTAAGCAGCGTTCGGCTGATGGCCAACGGGGCCGAGCCGGTCAGCCCGGAGACGCTGGCCCGCTTCGCGGCGCGTCTTGCCCCGTATGGGCTGAGGCCGGAAGCCTTGGCGCCGGTCTACGGCCTGGCCGAGGCGACCGTCGGCCTGCTCGTGCCGCCGCTGGGGCAGCCGCCGAGAACGGACCGGATCGATCGCCGGGTGTTAAGCAGCAGCCGGCGCGCGCAGCCGGCGCCGCCGGGTACGCTCGAGGATCGGCATGCGCTGGTCTTCGTCTGCTGCGGCCGGCCGCTGCCCGGCCACGAGGTGCGCGTCGTCGACGCGACCGGGCGTGAGGTGGGCGAGCGTGTCGAAGGCCGGCTGGAGTTCAAGGGCCCCTCGGCGACCGGCGGCTACTACCGCAATCCCGAGGCGACGAGGCGCCTGTTCCACGGCGACTGGCTCGATAGCGGCGACCTCGCCTACGTCGCCGAAGGCCAGGTCTATATCACCGGCCGCGTCAAGGACATCGTGATCCGCGGCGGCCGCAACATCTATCCGCACGAGCTCGAGCTGGCATTGGGCAGCCTGCCCGGCGTGCGCAAGGGATGCGTGGCGGTGTTCGGCAGCCCCGATCCGCGCTCGGGCACGGAGCGTCTGGTGGTCCTGGCGGAAACGCGGGAGACCGACGAGCGGGCGCGTGGCGCGCTGGTCGCCGAGATGCGCCGGGTCGCGGTGGACATGCTCGGCGAGGCGCCCGACGACATCGTCCTGGCGGCGCCGCATACCGTGCTCAAGACGTCGAGCGGCAAGCTTCGGCGTTCGGCTTGCCGCGAGCTCTACGCGCGGGGGGCGATCGACGTGCGCGAGCGGGCCGTGTGGCGGCAGTTCGCGCGCCTGCTCGCGACGATGGTCTGGCTCGGCTTGCGCCGCCGTTCGAGCATCGCCGGCGACGTCCTGTACGCGGCGTGGGTGTGGTGCCTGTTCTGGCTGTTGGCGCCTGTTTCCTGGCTGCTCGCCGTCATCAGTCCGGGACCCGAGTCAGCCTGGACCGTCAGTCGAACGGCGGCGCGGTTGTTCCTGGCGCTTTGCGGCAATCCGCTGGAGGTGCGGGGACTCGAAAACCTGCCGTCCCGCGACTGTCCCTGCATACTGGTCGCCAATCACGCCAGCTATGTCGATGGCATTCTGCTCGTAGCGGCGTTGCCGCGGCATTTCGGCTTCGTCGCCAAGGGCGAATTGAATGCGCAGTTCATCGCCGGGACGTTTCTGCGGCGACTCGGCGTGGAATTCGTCGCGCGCCTTGCCGGCCAGCAAAGCGTCGTCGGTGCCCAGCGGCTTGCGGATGCAGCGAAGCGGGGGCGTTCGCTGGCATTCTTTCCGGAGGGCACCTTCACGCGCGAGGAAGGCTTGCGACCGTTCCGGCTGGGCGCATTCAGCGTCGCCGTCCAGGCCAACCTGCCGGTGGTTCCCGTGGCGATCCGCGGCAGCCGGGCCTGGCTGCGCGACGGTCAGTGGTTCCCCCGACGCGGCCCGATGGTCCTGACCATCGGCGCGCCGATCCATCCGCCGACCGACAGCCCGACGCAGTTTGCCGCTGCGATCCGCCTGCGGGACGCGGCACGGGAGGAACTGCTGCATCACTGCGGCGAGCCCGCGATGGCGCCGATTTAATTCAGTCGTCCATAGGCACGCATCGCCGATTGTTACTAGGATGAAGGCACCACTTCGTTCGATCGAACAACCGCACTGCCTCAACCTTGGAGGCGCCGTGAAAATCAATCAACCGGTCACGACCGTTGAAACCCTCCTGCCCGAGGGCGAATTCATCTATTCGCGCACCGATCTCAAAGGCGTGATCGTCGAGGCCAACGAGGCCTTCGCCACGGTCAGCGCATTCGAGCGCGAAGAGATGATCGGGCAGGCGCACAACATCGTCCGCCACCCGGAGATGCCGCCCGAAGCCTTTGCCGATCTGTGGGCCGACTTGAAGGCTGGGCGTCCCTGGCGCGGCCTCGTCAAGAATCGGCGCAAGGACGGCGGCTACTACTGGGTGGTTGCAAACGTCTCGCCGGTACGCGAGAACGGGCGGATAGTGGGCTACCAGTCCGTGCGTTCCCGGCCGACCCGAGAGGAAGTGGCGGCTGCCGATGACGCCTATCGTCGCATCCGCAACGGTGATCGTTCCCTGTCCGTCGAACACGGCGAGGTCGTTGCGCGGCGTCCGGCGTGGCTGGATTCGCTGCTCTCCTTGCAGACCCAGATGATGATCGTCGGGATCGCGGTCATTGCCGAGAGCGTGCTTTCGCTCTTCGATGGCTGGATCGATTCGCCGCCGCTCAAGAGCGTGCACGCGGGAATCTCCCTTTTCGGCATCGCCTACGGACTCTATTTCCTGCTGTTCTTCTCGGTGCGCGTCAATGGCGATCTGCGGAAGATTGCCGATTGGCTGGACTCGCTGCTGACGTCGGGCGACATCCGGTCACGGTTCAGGGTGCGACGCCGCGATCTTGTCGGCGCCATTGCGAGCCGCGCCGATCGGTTCGTATCGTCGGTGCAGGCGACGATCCAGGGAATGGCCGACATGGCGTCCCAGGTGGACAAGGCGTCGACCGCCGTCGGGCGAGGCGTCGAAACGGTGAACGCTTCGGCGATGACCCAGAGCGAGGCCACCGCCGCGGCCGCCGCCGCCGTGGAGGAGGTGACGGTTTCAATCACCGAGGTCGCCGCTCATGCCGGCGATACCCATCAGGCGGCAGAGAAGGCTGGTGCCGTCGCCCAGGAAGGCGCCGAATTGTCGGCGAAGGCGACTGCCACCATCCTGGCCCTAGCAGAAACCGTCGGTGCATCTGCGACGCAAGTGGAAACCTTGGGCGAGCGGTCGACGGAAATCAGCCGGATCGTCGGCGTCATCAAGGAAATCGCCGACCAAACCAACCTGCTGGCGCTCAACGCCGCCATCGAGGCGGCTCGCGCAGGAGACACGGGGCGGGGCTTTGCGGTCGTTGCCGACGAGGTCAGGAAGCTTGCGGAACGAACGGCGGGTGCGACGGAGGAGATCGGCGGGATGATCGCCGCGATCCAGGGCGACACCCAAGCTGCCGTGACCGGCATGCGCGCCGGGGTGGTGCAAGTCAAGGAAGGCGTGCAGTTCGTGCAGGAGGCCGAGCGCGTTCTTCTGAGCATCAACGAGCAGATGCAGAGCACGGGTCGGATGGTCAGCGACATCTCGAATGCATCGGCCGAGCAGAGAAATGCCATGACCGAACTGGCACAGAACGTGGAGAAAGTCGCCGGGATGACGGAGCAGAACGTCGCGGTGGTGGGACAAACTGAATCTCTGGTCGGGGAACTGGATCGCCTGGTCGATCGCATGCGCCAGTCGGTGAAGCAATTCTCGGTTTGAAGAGATGTCCGCCTTATCCGGGCGCTTTTCCGGAGCAGCCGACGGCGCCGGCTTGCTACCATGCGGCGTATGAAGATCCACCAACTTCCCCACGGCGCCCGCTTCGAATACGAAGGCGAGGAATACGAGAAGACCGGCCCGATGTTCGCCACGAACGCCGCCGGCCAGCAGCGCATGATCCCGAAGTACGCGGTGTTGAAGCCGCTCGATTCAGCCGCCGCGCCGAAGGCGGCGCGCAGCGAAACGCTCCCACGCGCCGATGTCCTCGCCGCCTTCGCGGCTTACCACGCGCGCTGCGCCGCGCTGGTGCCGGTGCAGGACCAGCCGGCGCTCGACGCCGCGCGCCTCGACTTCCTCAAGGCGCTGGGCGAGTAGCAGCGGCGCCCTTGGCCTTCCATTCCTGGATCGCCGCCAGCAGGTTGGCGACGTGCTTGTCGGGGCTCAGGGCGGTGTAGGTGTAGGCGATCTTGCCGTCGGGCGTGACCAGGTAGGACGTGCGGCTGGCGTAGTTCGTCTTCCAGAGGAACACCGCGTCGTAGGCCTTCATGATCTTGTGGTCGGCGTCGCTGGCGACGGGGAATTTGCTCTGGCATTCGCTGACGGAGAACCTGTCGAGCGTCGCGATATCGTCGCTGGAAACGCCGATCACTTTCGCGCCGAGCTGCTGGAATTTCGGCATGGCTTCGGCGAACAGGTGGGCCTCGACGGTGCAGCCGGAGGTGAAGG
>DASVZI010000093.1:0-42033 GCA_036391735.1 Rhodocyclaceae bacterium | reverse complement strand
GCGATGCGCCTCGCGTAGCGCCAGGCCGCGTTGGCAGTGCCGAACACCGACGACCCCTTGTTGGTGCCGAAGATCGTGGCCGGCAGTTCGCCCGGCAGTGCCGAGAACAAGGCGGGCACCTGGATCAGGCCCCCGCCGCCGGCCACCGCGTCGACCAGCCCGGCGCCGAAGGCGGCCAGCATCAGTGCAGCGAACTCCCAGCCGGATGCCAGGGCGTCCATGCGCCTATTTGCCGATGCAGAAGCGCGAGAAGATCATGCCGAGCAGGTCGTCGGCGGTGAATTCGCCGGTGATCGCCGAGAGCTGTTCCTGGGCCAGGCGCAGTTCCTCGGCGCAGATCTCCAGTTGGACCAGGCTCGCCGCCGCGGTCTCCAGGTGCTGCGCGGCTGCCGCCAGCGCCTGCAGGTGGCGCTCGCGCGCCAGGATGGCGTCCTCGCCGTGTCCATGCCAGCCGGCGACGTGCCGCAACTCCTCGCGCAGCAACTCGACGCCCTCCCCGGTTTTCGCCGACAGCGCGAGATGGACGCGCCGGCGCCCGCCCTCCCCCGCTTCGCTGCGTCCGGCGGGACGCTGGGCAAGGTCGCACTTGTTCTCGACGACGATGCGCGCCACCCCGGGCGGCAGCTGGACGTCGATGGCATGATCCGCGGGCGTCACGCCGGAACGCGCATCGACGATCTGCAGCACGACGTCGGCGCGCTCGATTTCCTGCCAGGTACGCTCGATGCCGAGCCGTTCGACCGGATCCGGCGACTCGCGCAGCCCGGCGGTGTCGATCACATGCAGCGGAATGCCATCGACCTCTATGGTCTCGCGCAGCGCGTCGCGCGTGGTGCCGGGAATATCGGTGACGATCGCGCGCGCTTCGCCGAGCAGGCAGTTGAGCAGCGAGGACTTGCCGACATTGGGCAGTCCGGCGAGCACCACGGTGAGTCCCCTGCGCAGCACGCTGCCTTCGCGTGCCCGCCCGCGCAGTCGCGCCAGCGCCTCGCGCAGACGGGTGAGGCGCGGCACCATGTCGGTATCGCGGATCGGATCGATTTCCTCATCCGGGAAATCCAGCGTCGCCTCGACCAGCATGCGCAACTCGGACAGCCCTTCGGTCAAGGCGTGAACCTCGCGGGAGAATTCTCCTGCCAGGGACCGCATGGCGGCACGCGCCGCCTGCGCGGTGGCCGCTTCGATGAGATCGGCAACACCTTCCGCCTGGGCCAAGTCGATTTTGTCGTTGAGGAAGGCTCGCCGCGTGAATTCGCCGGGTTCCGCCAGGCGCGCGTCGAGCTCCAGGCAGCGCGCGAGCAGAAGCTGCATCACCACGGGTCCGCCGTGACCCTGCAGCTCGAGCACATCCTCGCCCGTGAAGGAATGCGGTGCGGGAAAGTAAAGCAGGATGCCCTGGTCGATCGCCGCGCCGTCGGCGTCGCGAAAAGTGGCGAGTTGCGCTTGGCGCGGTGCCGGCGCTACGCCAGCGAGGCGCTGCGCCATGTCGAGAAGTCCGCTTCCCGAGACCCGGACTACGCCGATGCCGCCACGGCCGGGCGCCGTGGCGATCGCTGCGATCGTGTCGGAGGCGCTGCTACTTCTTGAGGCCACTGGCCTCGATCATCCGGTTGATCTGCCACTGCTGGGCGATCGACAGCAGATTGTTCACCGTCCAGTAGAGCACCAGGCCGGCCGGGAACATGAAGAACATGCCGGTGAACACGATCGGCATGATCCACATGATCTTCGCCTGGATGGGGTCCGGCGGCGTCGGATTCAGCCGGGTCTGGATCAACATCGTCGCGCCCATGATGAGCGGCATGATGTAGTAGGGATCCTTGGCAGACAGGTCCATGATCCAGCCGAGCCACGGCGCCTGGCGCATCTCGACGGAACCCAGCAGCACCCAGTAGAGCGCGATGAACACAGGAATCTGCACCAGGATCGGCAGGCAGCCGCCGAGCGGGTTCACCTTCTCCCGCTTGTACAGCTCCATCATCTCCTGGTTGAGGCGCTGGCGGTCGTCGCCGTAGGTTTCCTTCAGCTTGGTCAGCTTGGGCGTCAGCAGGCGCATCTTCGCCATCGACTTGTAGGACGCGGCGGAAAGCGGGAAGAAGATCAGCTTCAGCAGTACGGTGAGGCCGATGATCGACCAGCCCCAGTTGCCGAGGAACTTGTGCATCAGTTCGAGCACCCAGAACAGTGGCTCGGCGATCACCGTCAGCCAGCCATAGTCGACCACGCGGTCGAGGCCGGGGGCGAGCTTGGTGAGCTTGTCCTGCTCCTGCGGGCCGACGTAAAGCGGCACGTCCAGCTTCTCGGTGGCCTTCGGTGCGACGGGCGACAGCGGCAGGATGACGCCGGCGGCGAACAGATCGTCGCCTAGCTTGCGGGTATAGAACTCGCGGGGTTCGGTGCCCTTCGGCAGCCAGGCGGATACGAAGTAGTGCTGAACCATCGCCACCCAGCCGTCGGGCGCCTTCTGCACGTGCTTGTCCTTGCCCTTGGCGATGTCGGCGAAGGTGACCTTCTCGTACTTGTGCTCGTCGGTGTAGAACGCCGGACCGGTGAAGGTCGAAACCATTCGGGTCGTGCCGCCGATCGGGTCCTTGTCGTCGCGCACGAACTGGAAGTAGGCGCTCGCCGCCACCGGCGCTGCGCCGCCGTTGGCGATGGCGTATTCGACGTCGACCAGGTAGCTGTCGCGGTGGAAGACATAGGTCTTGGTCACCGTCACGCCGCCTTCGCCGGCGGCCGTCATCGAAAGACGCACCTCGTTCTCGCCCGGTTTCAACTCGGCCTTGTCGGCGGCGAGCTGCCAAACGGACTTGTGGTTCGGCAGGCCGTTCCCGATGAGGCCGCTCTGCGCGGCGTACTTGTTGGCTTCATCGATGAGGACGAAGTCCTTCGTCAGGTCGTCGACCGCATGGTGATGGAACAGCTCGAGATGGACGAGATCGCCGCCCTGGGCCGAGACCACGGCCTCGAAGAGATCGGTCCTGACCGTCGCGCGCGGAGCTGCCGTGGCGGGCGGCGCCGGGGTTGCAGCGGGAACGGCGCCGCCCGCGGCTGGCGCGCCAAGCGGAGCGCTCGGCGCGGGCACTGCGGCGTCGCTCGGCGCGGGCACTGCGGCGTCGCTCGGTCCCTTGGCCGCCTGGGTCTGCGCGGTCGGCGCGGATACCGGGGCATTCTTCTTCTGCCATGCGTTCCACAGCATGACCAGGGAGAAGCCGAAAACGAGCAGCAGAATGAGGCGGCGGTTGTCCATGACTGTGGTTGTCTTATTCAGGGTACGGGATCATAACCGCCCGGATGCCAGGGATGGCAGCGCCCGAGGCGGCGGACGGCTAGCCAGAGGCCTTTCCCGGCGCCATGGCGCTGCAGCGCCTCGACCGCGTATTCCGAGCAGGTCGGAACGAAGCGGCAGCTGCGGCCGAGAAAGGGGCTGATGGCATATTGGTAAGCCTTGACCAGGGCGATCAGAGGCGAAGCGAACAGGGACCTCATCGCGGCAGCCGCCTGAAGAGGCTGCCGATATCGGCACGCCAGACTTTGCGGGATTCCACATTGTCCGCGGCAACGGGTTTGGCGAGCCGCAGCAGCAGGTCCATGGCGGGCAGTCCGGAACGGGCGAGGCGGAAGCTGTCGCGGCCAACGCGCTTCAGCGCATTGCGCCACACCGCGCGGCGCGCCAGCTTCTTCGCGACTACGAACCCGATGCGCGCCGAAGCGCTGCCGTTGGGCCGGTAGTGAAGGTCGAAAACCGCGCCGCGCAACACGCGGCGGTGGGCGAATACGGCATCGAACTCACCGGCCTGGCGAAGTCGCAGGCAGGAGCCGAAACCGTGGTCCTTGGCCACGCCCGCCTTGGTGCGTCAGACCGACAGGCGATGACGACCTTTGGCGCGCCGGGCACGGAGAACGGCACGGCCGCCGCGGGTGCGGCTGCGCACGAGGAAGCCGTGGGTACGCTTGCGGCGCACGACCGAAGGCTGATAGGTGCGTTTCATAACAGTGTCCTTCCAAGAGAAACGCGAGATTACATCGTTTTGCGCCCCCTCTTGTCAAGCGGTATTTCTGCCGCCCCTTGTGGATAACTCGGTTGGAAACGGCTAGAATGCGAACCCTGCCTGACGCCCGCGACTCCCGCCCCGGCCGCGGTCAAATAATTATTCTTACAATAAATCAAAGTACTATAGCTTCTGCCGTACCCATGAGCGAGTTCTGGTCTGCCTGCCTGTCACGTTTCGAGCGCGAATTGCCCGTCCAGCAGTTCAACGCCTGGATCAAGTCCCTGCGCCTCGAGGAAGGTGAAGACCCGCTGCAGTTCCGCCTGGTGGCGCCCAACCGCTATGTGCTCGAATGGGTCCGCAAGCGCTACCTCGCCCAGATCGAGGCGATATCGACCGAATTTTTCGACAGCCCGGTCAGCATCAGCCTCGCCATCGAGGACCGCGCCGCCGCTGCGCCGGGATCCGGCCCCGCAGCCGAAACGGCGGGCGCCGCAGTCCAACAGCCGCGCGCCCCGAGCGTCGCCACCATCGACCCGAATTACGAGAAGACCCGGCTATCGCCCGACTTCAACTTCGAGAGCCTTGTCACCGGCCGTTCGAACGACATGGCGCGCGCCGCCGCCCAGCAGGTGGCGCTCAATCCCGGCGTCTCCTACAACCCGCTGTTCATCTACGGTGGCACCGGCCTCGGCAAGACCCACCTGATCCACGCCATCGGCAACGCGGTCTATCTGGCCAACCCGAACGCCCGCGTCTTCTACACGCACGCCACCGACTACGTAGCCGACTTCGTGCGCACCCTGCAACAGAAGTCCTTCGACAGCTTCAAGCGCTTCTACCACACGCTCGACCTGCTGCTGATCGACGACATCCAGTTCTTCAACGGCAAGGACCGCACGCAGGAAGAGTTCTTCTACGCCTTCAACGCCCTCGTCAGCGCCAAGAAGCAGATCGTCATCACCTGCGACACGTATCCGAAGGACATCCAGGGCTTCGAGGATCGCCTGATCTCGCGCTTCGGCTCCGGCCTTACCGTCCAGATCGAGCCGCCCGAACTCGAAATGCGCGTCGCCATCCTCAAGAAGAAGGCCGAAACCGAGCGCATCGAGCTCGGCGACGACGTCGCCTTCCTCATCGCCAAGAATCTGCGCTCCAACGTGCGCGAACTCGAAGGCGCCCTCAAAAAGGTGGTCGCCTTCGCCCGCTTCCAGGGCCGCGACCTCAACATGGACGTCGCCAAGGAGGCCCTCAAGGACGTCATCGGCGCCCACAACCGCCAGATCACCCTCGAGGTGATCCAGAAGACCGTCGCCGACTACTTCAAGATCAAGGTCGCCGAGATGTATTCGCAGAAGCGCACGCGCGCCATCGCCCGCCCGCGCCAGGTCGCCATGTGGCTGGCGCGCGAACTGACCGCCCACAGCCTGCCGGAAATCGGCGATGCCTTCGGCGGCCGCGACCACACCACGGTGATGCACGCCTGCCGCACCGTCACCGACCTGCGCGCCAAGGACGGCCAGCTCAATAACGACATACACGTCCTGCTGCAGACCATCAAGGGATAACTTTCTGGAAAAGAACTGAGCAAAATCTGGACGAATTGTGGATAACCGGCCTTGCGCCGCTGAATAAAAAAATCATCCACAACGCTCCACATGCGGATGGGCGAATGATCCTTAGCGTTATCATTAGCCCAACAGAATGAAATAAAAGAAGATTCGTTACTTGTTCACAACTTTGCACGCTGCTTATTAATACAAGGAGATTTAAGAATGCTCCTATTTAAAGGACCTCGCGACCAGATTCTGGAACCTCTCCAATCGGTCTGCGGCATTGTCGAGAAACGCCACACCCTGCCGATCCTTTCCAACGTGCTGATGGAAAAGAACGGCGAGCGGCTGACGCTGCTGGCGACCGACATCGAGATCCAGATCCGCACCGGCACGGCCGCCGTCGGTCCCGAAAAGGCAGCGGTCACCGTCGCCGCGCGGAAGCTGCAGGACATCCTGCGCACCCTGCCCGAATCCGCCGAAGTAAGCCTGGCGCTCGACGAAAAGCGTTTGACGCTCAAAGCCGGCAAGAGCCGCTTCAACCTTCAGACGCTTCCCGCCGAGGATTTCCCGCGGATGGCCGCGGCCGACGGCGCCCAGACCAAGCTGACCCTGACGCAGAAGCAGTTCAAGCGTCTCCTGAGCCTCGTGCAGTACTCCATGGCGCAGCAGGACATCCGCTACTACCTGAACGGCCTGCTGGTCGTCGTCACCGGTTCGGAGCTGCGCATGGTGTCCACCGACGGCCACCGCCTCGCCTACGCCTCCGAATCCATCAGCGGGAGCCACGACCGCCTGGAAGTGATCCTGCCGCGCAAGACCGTGCTCGAGCTGTCGCGCCAGCTGGCCGACAACGACGAACCGCTCGACATCGTGCTGACGCCGACGCAGGCCCAGTTCCGCTTCGGCGAGATCGAATTCGTCTCCAAGCTGATCGACGGCAAGTTCCCCGACTACGAGCGCGTCATCCCGCAGAACCACAACAAGGTCATCACCCTGCCGCGCGACGTGCTGCTGCATTCCCTGCTGCGCGCCGCCATCCTGACCAACGAGAAGTTCCGCGGCGTGCGCCTGGTGCTCTCTCCCGGCAGCCTGAAGATCATCTCCACCAACGCCGAGCAGGAGGAAGCGCAGGACGAGCTCGAAATCGACTACCAGGGCGACGCCCTGGACGTCGGCTTCAACGTCACCTACCTGCTCGACGTGCTCAACAACGTCAGCGGCGACACCATCGAATGCCGCCTCGCCGACGCCAACTCGAGCGCCCTGATTACCCTTCCCGGCAACGACAACTTCAAGTACGTCGTCATGCCGATGCGCATTTGAGCAATACCGGAAAGCATTAGATGACCGAAGAGAAGAAGCCTGACGGCGGCTACGACGAGGATTCCATCCAGCAGTTGGAGGGCCTCGAAGCGGTGCGCAAGCGCCCCGGCATGTACATCGGCGACACCTCCGATGGTACCGGCCTGCACCACATGGTCTTCGAGGTCGTGGACAACGCCATCGACGAAGCGCTCGCCGGCTATTGCGACGACATCGTCATCACCATCCACACCGACAACTCGATCTCGGTCGCCGACAACGGCCGCGGCATCCCGACCGGCGTCAAGTTCGACGACAAGCACGAGCCCAAGCGCTCCGCCGCCGAGATCGTCATGTGCGTGCTGCACGCCGGCGGCAAGTTCAACCAGAACTCCTACAAGGTCTCCGGCGGCCTGCACGGCGTCGGCGTCTCCTGCGTCAACGCGCTGTCCAAGTGGCTGCGCCTGACGGTGCGCCGCGACGGCAAGAAGCACTACATGGAGTTCAACCGCGGCCACGCCGTCGACCGCCTGATCGAAGTGCAGAACGGCGTCGAAGTGAGCCCGCTGAAGGTCATCGGCGAGACCAAGAACCGCGGCACCGAAGTTCACTTCCTTGCCGACGACGAGATCTTCGGCAACATCGAATTCCACTACGACATCCTCGCCAAGCGCCTGCGCGAACTCTCCTTCCTCAACAACGGCGTCAAGATCCGCCTGGTCGACCAGCGCACCGGCAAGGAAGAGGACTTCGCCTTCTCCGGCGGCGTCAAGGGCTTCGTCGACTACATCAACCGCTCGAAGACCGTGCTGCATCCGAACGTCTTCTACTCGGCCGGCGAGACCAAGGTCGGCGACCAGGGCGTCACCATCGGCGTCGAAGTCGCCATGCAGTGGAACGACTCCTACGCCGAGCAGGTGCTCTGCTTCACCAACAACATTCCGCAGGCCGACGGCGGCACGCATTTGACCGGCCTGCGCATGGCGATGACCCGCGTCATCAACAAGTACATCGAAGAGAACGAGATCGCCAAGAAGGCCAAGGTCGACATCTCCGGCGACGACATGCGCGAAGGCCTCGCCTGCGTGCTTTCCGTCAAGATGCCCGATCCCAAGTTCGCTTCGCAGACCAAGATGAAACTCGTCTCCAGCGAGGCGCAGCCGGCTGTGCAGGAGATCGTCGCGCAGAAGCTCGCCGAGTTCCTGCTCGAGAAGCCCGTCGACGCCAAGGTCATCACCGGCAAGATCGTCGAGGCCGCCAGGGCAAGAGAAGCGGCCCGCAAGGCAAGAGAGATGACGCGCCGCAAGAGCGTGCTCGACGGCATCGGCCTGCCCGGCAAGCTTGCCGACTGCCAGGAGAAGGACCCGGCGCTCTCCGAGATCTACATCGTCGAGGGCGATTCCGCCGGCGGCTCCGCCAAGCAGGGCCGCGACCGCAAGTTCCAGGCGATCCTGCCGCTGCGCGGCAAGGTGCTCAACGTCGAGAAGGCGCGCTTCGACAAGGTGATCTCCTCCGAGCAGATCGTCACCCTGCTCACCGCGCTCGGCTGCGGCATCGGCGCCGACGACTTCAACATCGACAAGCTGCGCTACCACCGCATCATCATCATGACCGACGCGGACGTGGATGGCGCACACATCCGCACCCTGCTGCTGACCTTCCTCTACCGCCAGATGCCCGAGCTGGTCGAGCGCGGCTACGTCTACATCGCGCAGCCACCGCTGTACAAGATCAAGCACGGTAAGACCGAGCTCTACATCAAGGACGACCACGCGCTTGCCCAGCACATGCTGACGCTCGCGCTCGACGGCGCCGTGCTGATCCCGAAGGCCGGCAGCACCGGCATCGAGGGCGAAGCCCTGGCCGAACTGGCGCGCGCTTACCTGCTCTCCGACGCCGTCATCAAGCGGCTGGCCGACTTCATCGACCCCGTCGTGCTGCAAAGCATGCTGGCGCACGACATCCCGCTCGACCTTTCCTCTGAAGACGCCGCCCGGGATTCCGCCGCGCGCCTGGCCAAGTACGCGCCCAAGGGCGTGAACATCGTCGCCGCGCTGGACGAGAAGACCGACGCCTGGCAGGTGCGCATCGAGAAGATGCGCCATGGCAATCTGCGCGTCGGCTACATCGACGACGACTTCATGCACTCCGGCGATTACGCGCAGATTCGCAAGACCTCGCAGATGATCGCCGACCTCGTCGACCCCTACGGCAGCGCCTCGGTGCGCCGCGGCGAGAAGTCGCTGGGCATCACGAGCTTCGCCGAAGCCATGAAGTGGCTGCTCAACGAAGCCGAGCGCGGCCTCACCAAGCAGCGCTACAAGGGCCTCGGCGAGATGAACCCCGAGCAGCTGTGGGAAACCACCATGGACCCCGCCGTGCGCCGCCTGTTGCGCGTGCAGATCGAAGACGCCATCGCCGCGGACGAGATCTTCACCACGCTGATGGGCGACAACGTCGAACCGCGCCGGGCGTTCATCGAAAGCAACGCGCTATACGCCAGGAACATCGACGTTTGAGTCTGTAGGAGGAGGAGGAGGAGGGGGCAGGCAGGCAACAGCCAGGCGGCGCGCCCCTTCAAAACGTGTAGCGCTTCCCCCGCAGTGCCGCAGCTCTCGCGGCATGCGCGCGATGTGCGTCGCATGCCGCCGCGAGCGGCTTGTTCGGCTTCCTCGCCTTCTTGACGGCCGCCATCGTCTGGTTGTCCACGAAGGCGCGCAAGCTGGCCCCGGGCGCAGGCCCCAGCGTTCGCAGCTGAGGCGTCCCGTCCAGCCAGAGAATCTGCTGCATCAACTGCTGCTGGGGATCGACGAACGACAGGTAGCCGCCGGGCAGCAGCTGGCGTGGCCGCTGGATGTTGCCGCCGAAGCTGTAGCGCGCGGCCGCGCTCGCCACCGGATCGTAGAAGTGGGGCGTGATGAAATCGCACACCATGATGCCGTTGATCGCGTAGGCGTATTGATTGGCCTGGCAGGGATCGCAGGCCTCGACCAGGTATTCGAACTCGCCCGGTGCGTCCTGGACATCGTTGCCCGAGATCTCGATCGCGCGCGACGCCTGCAGCCGGTTGCCGGTGGGGTCGATCAACATCTCGAGCGTTTCGTGACTCGCGTCGATGGTCCACTCGTTGTCCCCCGGCGCGGCAACCACCAGCGAGTAGGGCTGGTTCATGTCGTCGAGATGGATTCCGCCTTCGCCCGGAGGAAGCGTCTCCACCAGGAACACCGGCCATACTCCCACCGGGATGCTGTTCGGATCCGGCAAATGGCGAACCGTGGCCCGCACCGGCCAGTACTGCGCAAGATCCCGCATGACCTGAACATTGAGGGATGCCGCAGTGTCCACAACCAGCTTCGAATCGAGCTTGCCCGCCCGGTCCGCGAGACCGACTTGAATCAAGTCCATGGTGAACTCCTGGCTTGGCGATGCACCCACCCTATGCAATGGGGAAGCCGAGCGGAATACCGGGGTCATGGTGTTTGAAGCGCAGGGAAGCAGGTAGCGCGCGTCCTACGCCGTGCGGTCCGGCATGCCGGCGCCGTACCGGATGCATTGGCCGCCTGTGCCGACGACCTTCCATCCGCGCCGACGAAAGCCCTCGACCGCTGTCTCGTGCGGAAGCGCCGTCGAATCTGCCGTCAGCACGAACGCAGTCCTGGGCCTCTCGCCGGCGGCGTCCTTGCGTTTCGAGCCGATCAGCCGATCGAGCACGCCCGGCGATACGTGTTCGCGACAGCCGCCGTGCGGTATCTGGACGAAGTCCAGCGTGCGAGGCAGCGAAACGCCGACCGCCTTCGCGTAATCGGCGGTGGCCGTCAACGCCCGCACCCCGGCGTCGCCGGTCAGCAGCAGCTTCCGGTCGCCGATCTCGCCGATCAGTACGACGCTGCTCTCGTTTCGCGCCGACGTTGCGGCATCATCCCCCGGCGCTTCCACAAAACGCGGAAGCAGCGAGTGCGCGTACCATTCCTGGTCGGGCGACATGACGTGAAAGGCCCCGATCTGCGCCCCTTTGAACGGCTCCAGGACACGGATGCCCCTGGCTGCCGCAATCTCCTGCAGATCGAACATCGCAGCCAGCGTCCATTTGAGGCGCTCCCCCGCGACATCGCCCGGCGGCCGAAGCCCCACAAGCTGCAGGAACAGTTCTTCCGAATGCTCCCAAGGCCGATGCATCCAGAACTGGCCGACCTCAAGCTCGTCGAGGATCACCTCGAGTCCGGCGGTGCGCCGGACGTCGGGGTTTGAAGCGACCAGGAAATCGACGCGGTCAGTCTCATATCGCCGTCGAACATGCTCCACCGCGGCCTCCCCGGCCTCCCGCGTGGCGCACTCGTAGATCATCACCCGATACTGCCCGGGCGCTCCGTACCGCACGCAGATCGCGCCGCCGCCGGTGCCCAGGAAATCCACCTCGAACCCCTCGCCCACGCCGCCCTCCGAGAATCCCGTAAGCACAATGACGCGTGCATAGACCCGGATGCTACTTGCCGTCTTGCAACGACGCAAGGATGATTATTTGCATCAATCGAGATGGAGCAGTATGCGAACCGAGCTCGCCCACAGCGTCGATGTCCAGGCCGGTCGTCGTCCCGCACGGCGTGCTGGGGGTATCTGAAGGAGCTGGGATATGAGTGAGTTCGGCGCTTTCGACAAGAAGGCCTTCGTTCACAGCTGTAGGCATGGAACGCCTAGTGGACTCCTCCACTACCGGTCCATACAGCCATGCTCAGAGACAACGAAATCGCCGTCGGCATCGTCGCGTACTTCGACCCGAACATCCTGACAAACCCAGGCATGGGCATCACGCCAAGCAACAGCCAATTGAACCGCGCGGGACCGTTCGTCTGCGTGCAGATCGAAGGGACGCAAAGCGCATGGTGCGAAATCACCTCCGCCTACCGCCCCGAGCGCGTGGAGATCCTCCCCGAGTGGCGTCGGGGCGGCAGCTGGAACTGGAACAACAACGCCCAGTACATCAACGACTGCCGCACGCCCTACCTCGGCCCCACCGCATCCTTCATCCAGGCAGCCGCGGCGGAGATCGACTTCACGACCTGCGCACGGCCGAGCGTCACGCAAGAGGGTATCCAGGTAATCCTCACGCAAATCCAGCTTCTAGGCGGCCAGCTGCTCTAGCCTTCAGCGCCTTTCCTGCGCCTCCGCGCTTCCCCAGAGGCGGCGCGGATGGCGCGGCCGCATTTCCATTCGGTCTACTTCGTGCTTGAATGGCGGCCATCTGCACGGCGCCTGATACGAATGGATCTCTCCCAACCGCTCTCCGACGAAGAACTCGACGAGCTCGATCGCTTCCTCATCTCCGACGACATGCCCGAAGAGAGCATGGACGTCTCCATGCTCGACGGCTTCCTCACCGCGCTCGTCATCGGCCCGAACACCCTCCTGCCCAGTGCCTGGCTGCCGCTCGTCTGGGGCGAAACGCCCGAACGGCCGATGCAGTGGGCGTCGGCGCAGCAGGCGAAGCGCATCACGAACCTCGTCATGCGGCACATGAACGACATCGTCTGGCAGCTCACCGAAGATCCCGAGCACTACCAGCCCTTGCTGTTCGAGCACGATCACGAAGATGGCCCCGTCGTCGACATCGACGAATGGTGTAGCGGCTTCGTCCAGGGCACCCTGCTCGACCAACAGGGCTGGCAGCCGCTCATCGAATCCGACGAGCACGATCACATCTTCATGCCGATCCTTCTCTACGGCACTGAGGCCGGCTGGAAGCAGCTGGAAGAACGTCCCGAGCTCGCCGAGCGCCACCAGGATTTCGTCGACGCGCTGCCCGACTGCGTGCGCGCCATCCAGGAATACTGGCTGCCGATACGCAAGGCGAAGTCCACCATCCGCCACAAGCAGACCGCCCCCGGCCGCAATGATCCTTGTCCTTGCGGCAGTGGGAAGAAGTTCAAGAAGTGCTGCGGTGACCCGGCGAAGCCGAACTGACAGGGGCGGGAACTAACTCAAGCGCGCGGCAAGATGGTCCAACACCTGCTTGTCGCGAAAGTAGTTCGTGTGATGCGTCCTCGGGCTGATGCCGAGATCCTCGAAATCGATCGAGTCGGTCTCGCCCAGCTGATACATCGACTTCACGTCGACGACCAGGTCATTGGGCCCTGAAAACACCATGTCGGCAGCCGCGCACTTGATCTGATCGCCGATATGGGAGAACCGCTTCCAGAACTTCCATAGCGGCTCTGCGCTCTCGTCGGGCTGGAAATGCACGCCGATGCCGCTCATCGCCGGATTGCACAACCACTTCTCGGCGAACAGCTGGCGCAACTCCAGGTTGTTGTCCGTCGCCTGCTGGGTGGACAGCCCAGGGATGAGCGCGATTGCGCCATCCAGGATGGGCAGCCCGCTGCCGAGCCGCAGCACCTTGCCGAAGATCTTCGCCAGACCGGCTACACCGGCGGCAAGCGGGAATACCGTGCTGGTAGCGTATCCAAGCATCCTCAGCGCGTCGGCGTAATTGGCCAGCAGGTCGAGCGCCGCGCGGAGCTTATCGGGCGCGGCGAGACTGGTGCCCACAAGCGGCGACCCGACAAACACCACGTTCTCCACGGGCATCGGATGCAGGCGCAGGAGCCACGAAACCACCAGCCCACCCCGGCTGTGGCACACGATGTCGATCGGCGCCTTCACCTTGCGCAGAGCGCGATGGAGGTCGATCGCATTCGACCATGCCCCGACCGAAAGCGTCGGATGGCTGAAGGCCAGGATCGTGTACCGCTTCTGCCAGTCGGCAAGGAGGCGCTTGCCATCCTTGGTCGCCCGCAGTTCCTCCATCCACATCTCGGACTTGCTGAAAGTCCCATGAACCAGCAGCAGCACCCGGCCCCCCGAGACCGCGGGTTCCCGTGCGTTCTCCCATTTCCGGCCGTTCCAGCGCTTCATGCCCTGGTTCGGCGTGAGACGTCCGTCGAGATCGACGAGCCGATGCGTTACCTCGTTGCGACCGAGTTCGTTGAAGCGGAATCGCTCCACCACGTCGCGCGGCGCAACCTGGACCGAGCGGTAGGCGCGCCGTCCGGGGGAAAGCCCGGCCAATGGCGGCGTGTAGACCCAGCGCAGGACGCCTTCGACGTCGCGGATCAGCTCCACCTGGGCGCGGCCGTCCGTCCCGGCCGCGTCGTAGCCGCGCCGCCGGCGCTGGCCGATCGGCAGCGCGCACGGCGACGGGTGCGGCGCCTCGTTCAGCGCCAGTTCGGCGCTCACCTCGGACCACAGCGATGCCCCGCGCGCGGCAGAACTCCTTTTCATTCCGAACCTCCGACGATAGGCAACGGGGTAATTCCATCGACGCGCGCGGTGACGAGATCGAGCACCGAGTGGAAATCCTGGGCTTCGGCAAGGGCCGCGATTCCCGATTCGATGGCCTCGACGAAGCCGCAATGCTCGGTCAAGCGCACCGTCTCGATGGGCACCAATTGGCGCGCCTGGATCAGCTCGCGGATCTCGCGATAGGCGCCGGGGCCCAGCGCTTGCCACGAATACTGCTGCCGGCTGCCGGAAGAGTCCGCGGCCGCCTCACCCACAGTCGTCGCCGTCGCGCCGACGCTCGTCGTCCGCAGCGTCCGGTAATCGTCCTGGAACGCGTGATGACGCCAATAGCCCGGCAGCGCATGGCCGTTGAGCAGGAATATCACCGGGTAGATGTCGATCAGTTCGAGGCAGGCCGCAAACATGAGCGCCAAGTCGATGCAGGTTCCGGAACGTCCACCCAGTACCGACGACGGCGTCCGCAGGCGCTGCGAGTCGAGATTGCTGCTGTAGGTGGGCGGAGGATTGATGTACCCCAATTGCCATTCGTGCACCAGCGCGGCCCACACCGCCTGCACCTGCAGATCGACCGCGAGAAGCTGCTCCTCCTCGGCCGTCGGCGCAGCCTGGTAGCCCTCGAAGCCGGCCGCCGGGTTGTCGCGCAGGACGCGCACGTAATGCTGCGCCTGCTCCACGGCGCGTATCACGGCAGGGTCGCGCGGCAGCACGAACGACGGCAGCCACTGGCCGTCCTTGTCGTTGTCGCGCCACTGGTCGACCGGCAGCAGGCGAAGCCGATAAGTCTCGCGCGACAGCAGCTTGTCGTTGTGGCTGAGCTGGACCACCAGCGCACTGTTCACCGCCTCGTGGCACGAGCGCATCAGCGAAGCCGTGAGCGGCACATGCACCTCGTTCGCCAGGTCGTAGAAGGGCGTCTCGTCGGCCTTGAAACGGCGGCGGTAGCGCGCCGACTCGGCGCCCAAGTGCAATTCCACGTCGATGTCGAGCGAGTCGCCCTCCGCGGCATTGCCGCGCTGAATCACGAACTTGCTGAACAGCGGCCCGTTGTTGTGCAGCACCGAGTAGTTGAGCTCCTTCTCGGGAACACACTGCAGATACGGCGCGACATCGGCTTGGAGCAGCTCGGCGGGCCGGGCCTCGGCGTGCCGCATCCCCCTTGGGTGCATCAGCGGTGCGCCGGCCCACAGGGCGATGCCCGTGGCGCGCGTCGCGTCCGGCTTCTGGCGCGTGCTGAGCCAGGCTTGCTCGAAGGCCAGCGGCAGGTTCCAGGCGGTCGGGTCCGTGTTGCTGAGCTGCGTGTAGATCAGCTCGAAGAAGTAATCGATCAGGGCGTTCTCGACGGCATCCTGAAAACCCACGGAGGCAAGTGCGGCACGTTGGCCGACGAGCAGCGCCGAGGTGCGCGCCGCGGAGTTCTGCGTGCTTACGCCGACGAAGTAGGCCCGGTGACCGCCGGCGCCGAGCGCCGCGGCCAGCCGCAGCGCGCTGACCACGGCGACTCCGCACTTCTCGCCGGCAAGCAGCATGCCGTCCGGCACGTACCGTTCGTTCGCCAGCAAATCGGTAAGCCGCTGCGCGCCCGCCTCGACCTCCACCAGCTCGCGCGCTTGGGCGATATCGCGCAGCGCCTTGAGCCCCTGCAGATTGTCGAAGCCGCTCAGGTGCACCAGCTCTGGCCGCATCGAGCGCACCTTCTCCTCGAGCTGTTCCAAGGTCGGATCGGCCAGCACCTCGATCTCGATATTGCCCAGAGCGGCGGTGATCCGGCGAAGTTCGTCGTCAAACGACCACTCCTTGCGAAGGCCGCCGGGCGCGCTGTGCACGAACAGCAAGCCGGCCCCGCGCCGATTCGGTTTCCACGCGGGCCGGCGCGACATTCCCAGTTCGCGCATCACCGTGAAGTGGCGATCGGCCGCCCGGCGATAGCGCCGCGTCGCGGCCGCGATGACATACTCCCAAGGAAAGATGCGGGCGGCCCAGCCCACGCCCTCGCTGCGATAAGGCATGCGGACGACGACGCGGGTCGCGCGCGCCAGGCGCTGCAGGGCGGCATCGTTCACGCCGAAGTCGTGCAGCGTCGCGGCCGCGTCCGCTTCATGAGCCAGCTGTGCGTTTCCCATTCCCAGCCAGCGCTCGCGGGCCCGCAGCACGTATGTCCAGCGCATCGCCTGTGAGGCGAGACCGCGCGGCTGCGGCAATCGGCCCGGCCGCCCCTCCGTACCGCCGCATTCGCGCAAGCGAAAGGTTTCCTTGGGAGTCAGGATTTCGACGAATTGCAGAAATGAGCTTGAGGCTGTATCGGCCATCGCGCGACTCTACCCAGACGGAATTGGGCCGAGAGCGTAGTCGAACAATCACGATTGCGCAAATCGGCGCGCTTGCACGAGAATCTCGGACATGGAATATGCGGCCGGAGTCTCCCCCATGCTCGATGTCTCGTGGTTGCTCTTCATCGTCGCCTCGCTGGCGCTCATCGTCACGTCGGGGCAGCGCATGATGGTCGTCATGTCGCGCTCCATCGCCCAAGGCGCGGGCGCCGGCGTCGCGACGGCAGCAGGCGTCAGCGCCGGCCTGATCGGCCACACCCCTCTCGCCACATCGTTGCTCGCAATATGCATATTTGCCTGCGGCAGCGTCAGCGCATCACAAACAATTACTGCCGGCGCATGGAATCAAGTGCCGATCAGTGACAAGCCTGCGCCGAGCAGGTGGGAATACGAAACCTCTCGCCTAAGAGACGGGACGGGAAAAGAAGTGAGGCGTGGTGAACTTGTCAGGATTGGGATGAGGATAGTTGCCGGTGCAGGTGCCTTTAACGCCCGAGACAGGCATGAAATGTGGGTGTTTGCCGGCGCGCCCCATGACGAAGAAAACGTGAGGAGGCGTGTCTCGACGAACTCCTATCGGCTTGCCGGCACGCCGCCACCAATTCTCGATACGACGGAATTCGAATTTTCGTTGGGCTCCGCCAGCCTGCGGAACGCGTTGGTGGGCCGCCGCGTCGGAGAGAGGTTTGTCGCGCTGGATCGCGCCGAGCACGGGACCCAATTGCCTGAATTCGTCCCGGCGAAGGCGTTGATATTTCCGTTCGACGCCGACGATGGGCGCTGGGCCGAACCCAAATGGGACAAGACGTCTCGGTGGGACTCGGAAGGCCGTATTCCGTTCATCGAACTTCAGTCGTCGAACGACAGCCGCCGGTTCTCCATCACGCTCGACATCGAAGTTCTCGAAAGCTGCCCGGCAAAACTCTTCAAGAAGGATGGCGTGATGCATCAAGTCGGCTATAAGCGGGGCTGCCTGGTGCACTGCGATGGTGGCCATCCGTCGTCGACAGAGCGGGTAGGCCATCTGCAATGGGCCGCTGTGGAAGCCCGATGCGAAGGCATGTCGGCACCCATGCGCATCGAAGCCGGCCCGTTGGTCTATCGATCTTCCCTGCAAGATCATCTCGGCACCTATTCCGTCGAGATACCCGCCTCGACCGCCGTCTATCGGCGCAAATTCAGCGCAGGGTCGTCCGACATTTGGCTGAAAGGTTCGGAATTCCAGCCGCGTTCCCGCGACGTCGGCATCAAGACGCCGGACGAGTTGGACGGCACGCTCTGGGCCATGGACAACGCTATCGCCAACGAGAAGGACTGCGTCGGAAAGTCGGCGGAATTCATCGAGGCATGCAGGACGCACGTTCGCTTCAATCCTCCCAAACCAGCGCAAGCGGATTCCATCGTCCTGTCCGATTCCGTCGCCGGCAAGCCAAACCTATTGTTCGCTCGATCGCGCGTGCTTGCCAACACCCGCTCCACCGTCGATGAACTGGAGTTTTCATCCGACAGCAAGACCCTGATGTCGAGGGCTGGCGGAACCATTGCCTTGTGGAGCATCGATACCGGCATCGCGAGACGGATCAGCACGGATAGTTGGGATGTGAATGCCGTTGCCCTGTCTCCGGACGGAACGAAGTTGGCGTGGGGCAGCATGTGGAGGGCGGGGCTGGCAAACCTGCGAGGCGAACGCGATGTCCTACCTCTCGAACCGAAGGAGGTGTCTTGGCTGAAATTCACTCGTGACGGCAAGGGGCTGATGATGCTCAACGTCAATTCGATGCTCAGCATATGGGACATCGCCGACGATCGGAAACGGGCTGACCTGATCAAGGACAGCCAAGTCGGAACACCGAGCTTGAGCCGCAAAACAAGTGACGACGCGGTGACCGCGGCGTTGTCGCGCGACTACCGGACGTTGGCGATGGCCAGCCCCGACTCCACGATTCGCTTATGGGATCTCGCCAAAGGTAAGCTGACGCATACGCTGACGCCCGACGGCAAGGTCTTGTCTCTGGCGTTTTCCCCCAATGGCAAGCTGCTTGCGTCAGGGGGCAAGGACTTCCGATTGTGGAATGTCACAAGCGGCAAGAGCGAGATATTGGTGGAACCTGGTAATTGGAGCGGGTTTTCGAAAGTCGCTTTCTCGCCTGATGGCAAGCTGCTGGCGGCAAGAAAGTCGAATACCGAAATTGGGCTATGGGACGTCGCGACGAGGAATGAGGTGCAAACCTTGCCAGGCAGTTACAGCAGCTTTGCCTTCTCTCCTGACGGTACGCTCTTTGCCACCGCCAAGTTCCTGGCGAGTTCCGGAAAGATCGAACACAGCATTGAAATATGGACCTTTCATGCGCGTAGTCCGATGGGTGCCTCCAGGTAACGGCCGTGGCGCGAGCGCCGACGGAGGGCGGCGTGGCGCGACTCATGCCGCGGCTTCGCTGCTGCGCGAGCAGGCCGTCACGCCACGCGCAGCCCCGTCGCCTTCAGCCGCCGATACAGCGTATTGCGGCTGATCCCGAGTCGCCGCGCCGCTTCCGACATGTTGCCGTCGGCGGTGTCCACCGCACGTGCGATCGCCGCGTCGGAAAGCGAGCGCAGGTCGCCGTCGGCCTCGCGCGGCGGCGCGCGTTTCGGCGTCGTCGGCTGGCGCAACTCCTCCGCCAGGTCGTCCGGCAGATGGCGCCAGCCGATCACCGACTCGCCCTCGTCGAGCAGCGCGCAGGCGGTGCGCAGCGCGTTGGCGAGCTGGCGCAGGTTGCCCGGCCAGCGGTAGTCGGCGAAGGCCGCCGCGAGCGTGGCGTCGAGCACGGCGTTGCGGCCCGGCGCATGTTCCTCGATCAGGCGCGCCGCCAGCGCGCCGAAGTCGCTGCGCTCGCGCAAAGCGGGCAGCGCGAGGGCCATGCCGTTGATGCGGTAGTAGAGGTCCTCACGGAAGCGCCCCGCTTCCATCTCGATCTTCAGGTTGCGGTGCGTCGCGCAGACCAGCGCGAAGTCCACCGCCACCGGCCGGCCGCCGCCCAGCGGCGTCACCTGGCGCTCCTGCAGCACGCGCAGCAGCCGCCCCTGCATGGTCAGCGGCATGTCGCCGATCTCGTCGAGGAACAGCGTGCCGCCGTGCGCTTCGCGGATGCGACCCGGCGCGCCTTCGCGTCGCGCGCCGGTGAAGGCGCCGGGCGCGTAGCCGAACAGCTCGGCCTCGATCAGGTTCTCGGGCAGCGCCGCGCAGTTGAGTGCGACGAAGGGCTCGTCGCGCCGGCTGCTCGAACGGTGCACCGCGCTGGCGAACCATTCCTTGCCGACGCCGGACTCGCCCTGCAGCAGCAGCGGAATCGGCTTGCCGAGCACCTTGCGGGCGCGCTCGATCACCGTGCGCAGCCGCGAGTCGCCGGTGTCGAGCTGCGCCAGCGCATCGGCCGGGGCGCTGCGCGCGCTCGGGGCCGCCACGAGGAGCGGCCGGCGTCCCGCCTCCACGCGCAGGAACAGCCGGCCGCCGCGCCGGCGATTCGCCAGCATCGGCTGGCCGCCGTGGCGTCTCGCCCAATCGGCGAGCTGGCCGACTTCCACGTCGAGCAATCGTCCCAACGGCGTCGCGCCGATGTCCGCCGCTGCAATGCCCAGCAGCGCCAGCCCCGCCTGGTTCGCGCCGACGATCCAGCCGTCTTCCGACAAGGCGACCACGCCCTCGGCCACCGTGCCGATGCCCTCCGCCAGCGGATGGAAGCGCAGCCGCACGGCGTCGCCGTGGCGCGCGTCGAACAGCCGGTTCTCGATCATCTGCGCCGCCGCGCGCACCAGGCCGAAGGTGTGCGGATGGCGGCTCTTCTGCTCGCCCGAGATGTCCAGCACGCCGAGCAGCCGGCCGTCGGGCGCCGCGATGGGCGCCGCCGCGCAGGTGAGGAAGCCGTTGCGCTCGAGGAAGTGTTCGCCGCCGTGCACCACCAGCGGCGCGCCTTCGGCCAGGGCGGTGCCGATCGCGTTGGTGCCGCGATGGCGCTCGTGCCACGAGGCGCCGGGCGCCAGAGCGACGCGCTCGGCGCGGGTGAGGAAGTCGGCGTCGCCGAGCGCCTGCAGCAGCATGCCGCGCTCGTCGGCGAGGATCACCATGCTGCCGGAGTCGCGCGTCTGCGACTGCAGGTACTCCATCACCGGGCGCGCATTGGCGATCAGGTCCTGCCGCCGCTCGGCGCAGTGCGCCAGCTCGCGGCCGCAGGCATGCGGCGTCTCGGCCAGCCTGCCAACCGGCGCGAGACCGGCATCGAGGCAGCGGCGCCAGGAGCGCGCGACATGGTCGTGGACCAGCCCGCTCGGCAACTCTCCGTTCTCTTGCAGCAGATGGCGGGCCCGGCGCAAGGCAGCGTCGGGACCCCGCAGCGACATCGGGGTCATGTTGTCTCCTCCAGTATGCGGCGCTCTCCGTCGCCGTGTCGGGCCGAGTATTGAGGAGGCCGCCGGCACGCGCAATAGCGATACCCGACTTGTAACGTCGACTGTCCCATTTCGTGACAGCTGCGCCGCCGCGGCACAGCGGCGATGGCCCCTCTGGCGTCCAGGAAACCCCGCTGCATGGGCGTTTCCGGGCATCGCGGTCGCTGGCATGCCGCGTGCGAAAGCCGCCGCGAGCCTTCGGGCCCGCGACAACTTTCCACAACCACGAGGAGACTTTCGATGCTCTACGCCGCTCCCGGCGCCGCCGGCGCCAAGATCCAGTTCAAGACCCGTTACGACAACTTCATCGGCGGCAAGTGGGTGCCGCCGGTCAAGGGCGAATACTTCGACGTGATCACGCCGATCACCGGCAAGCCCTACACGAAGGCGGCCCGCTCCAGCGCCGAAGATGTCGAACTCGCGCTGGACGCCGCGCATGCCGCGGCCGAGAAGTGGGGGCGCAGCTCGCCGACCGAGCGCTCCAACCTCCTGCTCAAGATCGCCGACCGCATCGAAGCCAACCTCGAACTGCTCGCCTACGCGGAGACGGTGGACAACGGCAAGGCCATCCGCGAAACGCTCAACGCCGACATTCCGCTGTCGGTCGACCACTTCCGCTACTTCGCCGGCGTGCTGCGCGCGCAGGAAGGCTCGATCAGCGAGATCGACGAGAACACCATCGCCTACCATTTCCACGAGCCGCTCGGCGTCGTCGGCCAGATCATCCCGTGGAACTTCCCGATCCTGATGGCCGCCTGGAAGCTCGCGCCCGCGCTCGGCGCCGGCAACTGCGTGGTGCTCAAGCCCGCCGAGTCGACGCCGATCAGCATCCTGGTGCTGGTCGAGCTGATCGCCGACCTGCTGCCGCCCGGCGTGCTCAACATCGTCAACGGCTATGGCAAGGAAGCCGGCATGCCGCTGGCGACTAGCAAGCGCATCGCCAAGATCGCTTTCACCGGCTCCACCGCCACTGGCCGCAGCATCGCCCAGGCGGCCGCCGGCAACCTGATCCCCGCCACGCTGGAACTCGGCGGCAAGTCGCCCAACGTCTTCTTCGCCGACGTCGCGAACCAGGACGACGACTTCCTCGACAAGGCGATCGAAGGCCTGGTGCTGTTCGCCTTCAACCAGGGGGAAGTGTGCACCTGCCCGTCGCGCGCGCTGATCCAGGAATCGATCTACGACAGGTTCATGGATCGGGTGCTCGCCCGCGTCAAGGCCATCAAGCACGGCAACCCGCTCGACACCGAGACCATGATGGGCGCGCAGGCCTCGCAGATGCAGATGGACAAGATCCTCACCTACCTCGCGCTGGGCAAGCAGGAAGGCGCCACCTGCCTGGTGGGCGGCGACCGCGCGCACCTCGGCGGCGATCTCGAGGACGGCTATTACATCCAGCCGACCATGTTCAAGGGCCATAACAGGATGCGCATCTTCCAGGAGGAGATCTTCGGGCCCGTCGTCGCCGTCACCACCTTCAAGGACGAAGCCGATGCGCTGGCCATCGCCAACGACACCATCTACGGCCTCGGCGCCGGCGTGTGGACGCGCGATGCCAACACCGCCTACCGCATGGGCCGCGGCATCAAGGCCGGCCGCGTGTGGACCAACTGCTACCACGCCTATCCGGCGCACGCGACCTTCGGCGGCTACAAGGAGTCCGGCATCGGCCGCGAGACCCACAAGATGATGCTCGACCACTACCAGCAGACCAAGAACCTGCTGGTCAGCTACAGCCCGAAGGCACTGGGCTTCTTCTGATGAAGCAGGCGGGCGGCCGCCAGGCCGCCCGCGTTGCGCAGTTCGAAGGCGTTCGCGCATGTCATACTCGGGGGCCAATAGCGACCTCTGGAGTCGACTGTGGCGACCAAGACGATCGGCATCTATGTGTTCGACGAAGTGGAGGCTTTGGACTTCGCCGGCCCCTACGAAGTCATGACCACGGCGACACGCATGCATTCCCGCATGCAGCCCGGCGCCTCGCCGCTCGTCAAGGTGGTCGTCATCGGGCGATCCCGGCAGGCGGTGACCGCGCGCGCCGGACTGAAGATCGAGCCGGACTACGCCATCGACGACCATCCGCCGCTCGATTGCCTGATCGTTCCCGGCGGCGTCGTGACGGCCGAGTTGGACAAAGCCGACGTGATTTCGTGGATCGACCGGCAAGCCGGCGAAGTGCCGATCGTGGCATCGGTGTGCACCGGCGCGTTCCTGCTGGCGAAGACCGGACGCCTCGACGGTCTGGACGTGATCACCCATTGGGAAGATATCGACGATCTCAAGCGCATGTTTCCCGCGGTCGGCATCCGCCAAGGCGTTCGCTGGACCGACCATGGCACCATCGTGACCTCGGCCGGGATTTCCGCGGGCATCGACATGAGCCTGCACCTGGTCGAGCGCTTAGGCGGCCGCGCGCTGGCCGAGCGCACGGCACGCCAACTCGAGTTCGACTGGACGGAGAATCGCTGACGATCGGCTCGCCCGCCGGGACGACGGCCCGAAGTTGCGCAATCCCGGTCAGGACGGCGGGCGGCCGCTCGTGACATAGTGCGGCCCGTGGATAGAGGAACGAAAACCAAGGGAGCCCGGGCAAAGGCATACGCGGCGCGTTTCGCCAGGGTGCTCGACTACATCGACGCCCACCTGGACGACGTACTGGCCGCGGAACGGCTGGCTCAGGTCGCGAACTTTTCGAAGTTCCACTTCCACCGGCAATTTGCCGAATTCGTCGGCACCGGCGTTGCGCGCTACATCTTGTTGCTGCGGCTGAGGCGAGCCTCCTACCGGCTCGTCTTCGAGCCCGCCACCAGAGTCATCGACATCGCGCTGGAAGCCGGCTTCGAGAATCCGGAATCGTTTACCCGCGCCTTCCGGAATGCCTTCGGCCAGTCGCCGTCCGCCTTCCGAAAGTGTCCGGACTGGGCGTCCTGGCACGAGCGCTACCGGTTCCGCCTGCCACAAAGGGAACAGACCATGAAAGTCGATATCGTCGAATTCGCCACCACCCGCATTGCGATGCTCGAGCATCGCGGCCCGACCGAAAGGCTCAACGACACGGTCGGGCAGTTCATCGCCTGGCGCAAGGGGAGCGGGCTGTCGCCGAAGGATGCCAGCCGCACCTTCGGCATCGCCTACGACAATCCGGACACCACCCCGCCGGAGAACTTCCGCTTCGGCATCTGCGGCGAGGTGGCGGCCGACGTGCCGCCGAATCCGCAGGGCGTGATTGCGGCAATCATCCCCGGCGGACGCTGTGCCCGCGTGCGGCACCACGGTTCGCACACGCGGATGGGCGAGAGCATCTACCCGCTCTATCGCAATTGGCTTCCCGAAAGCGGCGAGGAGCTGCGGGACTTCCCGCTCTACTTCCACTACGTCAACCTGCTGCCTGAGACGGCGGAAGGCGACCTGGTCACGGACATCTACCTGCCGCTGAAGTCGTTGTGATCGAGCAACAGGCCGGGAGTCGGCAGGCGCCTGCTCGTTGACGCCAGGTATGCAGACGGCAATACTGCGCGCCCGTCGAGTGATTGCCATGAAAACGCTCAAGACCGTCCATCCCCTGACCGATCGGCGCGCCGTCAAGCCGCGCAATCCCGTGCTGGCTGCGCTCGCGGCCAACAAGGGGGCGCACGGCGGTGCCCACGGCAAGACCCGGGGTGCGGTTCGGCGCGCCGAAAAGAAGGCGCTGCAGCGGGAGATCGCTGCCGGCGACTAGCCAGCGCCGGCTCGTTCAGGGCAGCCCCTTAAGGGGTTGCCTGCGGTTCGACTGACCCAGGTCAATTACCCCGATCCGGCGGCGGCCTATGATCGCCCCCGTCTCGAGGCTCGAACGATTCATCCATGGCTTGCCGCTGGAGCCGTGCGGTCCCGTCCGCCGGCGCCTTTGCCTTCCGTCGCTTCTTCGCCGCGGCGCTGCTCTGCGCGGCGCTGCCGTTCGCCCCTTCCATCGAGGCGGCGCAGGACCTGCAGGCGCTGATCGACGCGGCGCCGCCTAACGGCGAGTTGCGGCTCCCGCCGGGGCGCTATGCCGGCCCCGTCCGCATCGACAAGCCGCTGACGCTCGACGGCCAGGGCCGGGCGGTCATCGACAACGGCGGCAAGGGCACGGTGCTGACGCTGCACGCGAGCGGCGCGGTGGTGCGCGGGCTTGCGCTGCGCGGCAGCGGCGTCAGCAACGACGCGATGGACGCCGGCATCCGGATCGAGGGCGACGACAACCTCGTCGAGGGCAACGTTCTCGAGGACGTGCTGTTCGGCATGGAAATCCAGCAGGGCGACCGGAACCGGATCCGCGGGAACCGCATTACCGGCAAGAACCTGGAAGTCGGCCTGCGCGGCGACGGCATCCGCCTCTGGAACAGCCGGGGCAACGTCGTCGAGGGCAACACGCTGGCGCGCGTGCGCGACGTCACCCTCGCCAATTCGGCCGGCAATCGCATCGCCGCCAATCGCATCGACGATGCCCGCTATGCGATCCACGCGGTGTTCTCCCCGGGCACCGTCATCGAGCGCAATCGCATCTCCAATACGGAGACCGGCATCGTGGTGCTGTATTCGGAGGGCGCGGCGATCCGCGGCAACCGGCTGCGCGACGTCAGCGGCGGCGGCGGCGCCTGCGTCACCTTCAAGGACAGCGGCGAAGGACTCGTGGAGGGCAACGACTTCCTGCATTGCGCGACCGGGCTGCTGGCGAACGCCCCGCTGAGCACCGAACGGGTGCTGACCGTCCGGGAAAACGTGTTCGCTTTCAACACGGTCGGCATCTTCCTCTACGGCGAGCAGGGCGGGCATCGCATCACGCGCAACCGCTTCGAGAACAACCTCTCGCAGGTGGTGACCAGCGGCCCGGGCGTGGGCTCCGCCAATGTCTGGCACGCCAACTACTGGAGCGATTACCAGGGCTTCGACCGCAACCACGACGGCGTCGGCGACACGCCGTACGAGCTCAACTTCTACGCCGACCGCATCTGGATGGAAATCCCGAAGGCCAAGTTCTTCGCCAATTCCCCGGCCTTCGAACTGCTGGACTTCCTCGAGCGGCTGGCGCCCTTCTCCGCGCCCCACACCATCCTGCGGGACGCCGCGCCGCGCATGAACTAGGCGGCCCGCCGCGGCGGATTGCCGATGGCATAGATATTCAAGTAGCATTGGCGCCCTGCGCCGCCCGCCTCGCGGAAGTGCCCTCCGCCCAGAGGTCAATGACGGGACGCAGTTCTCGCCGCCTTCGCCCTGGCGCCCTATCCCACACATCGAATATGCCCGCTCGTCGCCCGACGAGCCGGGCGCTCGTCGTTGTCGCAACCGTAGTTCAGGCATGTCTCTCAATCACACTCAGGGGAAACTCATGAAACTGTATGTCGAGAAACTGGAACAGGAACGCGATGCGCTGATCGAGAAGCTCAGGAGCCACAGCTTCATGCGGCGTTGCCGCGAGGGCCGGGTGACCATGGACGAACTCAAGGTGTTCCTGGTCCAGCAGGGGCTCTATGCCACGAACTTCACCAAATACCTCTGCGCGGCGATGGCGAACCTGCCGGGCAACGCCGAGATCCGGCCGCTCGCCCGCAACCTCTTCGACGAAGCCGGCTTCAGCGGCACCAAGCCGCATGCGGTGATCTACGACGAGATGCTCGAAGGTTTCGGCCTCACGCTGAAGGGTGCGGCGCCGACGGCCGGCACGGTGAAGCTCATCAGCACCATGTTCCGCCATTGCCGCAACGAGAATCCCGCCTTCGGGACCGGCGCGCTCTGCCTGGGCGCCGAGGCGCTGGTGCCGGCCTACTACACGGATATCGTGCGCGGTTTCGTCCAATGCGGCGTGCCGGAAGAGCGGCTCACATTCTTCACCCTCCACATCACGGTCGACGACGACCATGCCACCACGCTGGGCGAGATCATGGCCTCGATCGCGAAGGCCGACCCGGCAGCCGTCGCCGACATGGTGGCGGCAGGTCGCGAGCTGGTCGACGCCCGCATGGCCTTCCTGACCTCGGTCGAGGAAGCTTCGCTGAAGCTGGCGGCGGCGGGCTGAGGGAGGCGGGCATGAGCCAGACACAAACGCTCTCGAAACCCGAACTCATCGACATCGCCAAGGAACGCATGCTGCGGCACCTTTCGGTGCCGGCCTGGTCGCTGCGCCAGAAGCTGGCGCTCACCTGCCGCATCCTGCACGGCAAGGGCCACGAATCCGGCCTGGCGGGGCAGATCTCCGCGCGCGGCGAGATGCCGGGAACGCTGTACACCCAGCAGCTGGGCCTGGGCTTCGACGAGATCACCGCTTCGAATCTGCTGAAGATCGACGAGGACCTCAACGTCCTCGAAGGCGACGGCATGGTCAATCCCGCCAACCGCTTCCACACCTGGCTGTACCGGGCACGGCCGGACGTCAACTGCATCATCCACACGCACGGCACGCATTCGGTGGCGCTGGCGATGCTGGAGCGGCCGCTGAAGATCGCCTACATGGACGTCTGCGTGCTCTACGACGACGTCGCTTTCCTCCCGGTGTGGACCGGCGTGCCGGTCGGCAACGAGGAGGGCAAGGTGATTTCGGAGACCATCGGCGACAAGCGCGCCCTGCTGCTCGCCCACCACGGCCTCATCGTGACGGGGCGCACGGTCGAGGAGGCCTGCGCGGTGGCGGTGATGTTCGAGCGGGCGGCCGAACTTCAGCTGCTCGCCGAGAGCGTGGGCACCATCAAGGACATCGAGCCCGCGCTCGGCCGCCAGGCGCATGACTGGATCCTGCAGGAAAAGCGCTCGCAGGCGACTTTCCACTACTACGCGCGCCAACTGCTGCGTTCGCTGCCGCGCGGGGACGGCCACCCGCTGTCCTAGCGTCGATCGGCGCCGGCACCGCGCTCCGGCGCGGCGCCGGTCGCCGTCAGGATTGCGCCGGCCGCGCCTGCTGGCGCGCCGCCCGCACGCCGAAGTAGTCGCCGCCCTTCTTCACGTCGTCGTCGGTGCCCCAATCGAGATCCTTGTCCGCCGGACGGAAGCGCGGGATGTGCTTGGCGCAATGGAGATAGGCCTCCTCCACCTCGACCAGGAGCCAGAAGGCGGGCTTCCTGCCGCCTGCCGTCGCGGCTTCGGCGGCGATGTGACGGCGCGTTTCGTCGGGGAGGTCGGCGAAGTCCCCATCGACGCTCAGCCAGGCCTTGCCGTTGATGTGCAGCCCGACGGTGTCGCGCACGAAATCCATCAGCAGCAGGCCCAGGTGGCCGTTCTCGCGGACATTGCCGGCGCTGGCCGTGACGCCGTTGCCGCGATACTCCGCCCACAGCACGCGCTTGGCGTCGACGACCCGGACGAAGCCCGCGGGGCCGGCCCGGAACGAGCAGTCGCATTCGCCGTGCGCGTCGGCGCTGGCGACGAACATCATCGACTGCGCGGCGATGAATTCCTGCATCGCCGCGTTCAGGTGGTCGAGCATCTGGTTGTTGTAGAAGGCCGCGGCGCGCTTCTCGTTGCCCATCTCGGCCTGCAGCGCATGCTCGCCGGCCGAGCCCGGCAGGCCATGCTTCTGTTCGTTCCCGCTCATGACGATCCTTTCGGCAAAGGCAATGCAGGCGTCATTATGACCACATGCGGCTGATGCAGGTCAATTACAGGGGATGGCTGGCCTCCTATGATCGCGGCGAATTCGACATTCGGGATGCCCTTGCCATGATTCGCCGCTGGCGCCGCGCGGCGCTGCTCGCCGTCGTCCTCATCCTGCCCTGCCTGGTCCATGCGTCCCCGCCGAACGCCGTGGTGCTGGCCATTGCCTGCGGCGGTTGCCACGGTACCCTGGGGGTCAGCGCGGGCGCCGTCATGCCGAGCCTTGCCGGGCAATCGCAGGAATACCTGGTCTCGGCGATGAAGCGGTTCCGCAGCGGGGAGTTGCCTTCCACGGTGATGGGGCGGCTGGCGCAGGCTTACTCCGATGCCGATATCGAGGTCATGGCGAACTTCTTCGGGCAGCTGCCGCCGCCGCGCCAGGCGGCGGGCCCGGCGGATGCGAGCCTGGTCGAAAAGGGCCGGCTCGTCTTCTACAAGCGCTGCCGCTTCTGCCATCTCGACCGCGGTCCGCTTTGGCGGCAGATCCATCGCAGCGCCGACTACGATGCGCATTGCCGGCGCTGCCATGCCGACTACGGCAGCGGCGGTTCCGAGGCCACGCCCTTCATCGCGGGCCAATGGCCGGGCTACCTCGCCTTGCAGTTGGAAGCCTTCCGCGCCGGCGTGCGGCCGATGTCCCGCGCGAAAGCGCAGGCGCTGACCGGGCTTTCGGCGGAGGATGCCGCGGCCGTCGCGCATTTCTATGCGAGCCAAATGGTCGAGTAAGCCGCTCTGGAATTGGGTTCCGAGCTTGACGGCATATTACTAACGGGCTAGCCTAAAAGTACGAAAGACCCTGCCGTATGGATGGCCGTCATGCTTGTCGAAGACGCGATGTCGTCGCACCTCATCTGGAAACTTCATCTCGAGCACGCGCTCGCCGGCGCGGAGCCGCTCAATCCGGGCTTGACCAGCACCGTGGCGCGCGACGTCGACCAATGCTCGCTCGGCCGATGGATCGCCGACAAGGCGCCGCGGTACGAAGGGATCGCCGAGTTCGACGCATTGATGCTGGCCCATGCCGAGTTTCACGCCGAGGCTGCCGCGGTTCTCGAGAAGATCGAAGCCGGCGATGCCTGCGGCGCCCGCGTGCTGATGGGAGGCCCGTTCCAGGCGGCCTCGCGCAGGATCATCAACGCCCTTTACGGCATGAAGAAGCGCGAAGCCGAGGCGGCACCTGCCTAGACGGCGCCCATGGCCCAGATTCGCGAGATGGAGAAGCGCGCCATCTGCGCCATATCGAGGTAGGTGTAGTTGCGAATCAGGAAGTCCCGCTCCTGAAGCGGGCGCACCTTGAACTCGCGCGCCGCTTCGCCGTTCGGCGACAGCACGGCGGTCGCGTAGCGCGGCAGCGAACCCTGGCGATCCCAGCGCATGACGATGGCGGTCTCGCGATTGGCCAGCCGCACGAAAGTGCCGGGCGGATACGGGCCCATCAGGTTCTTCAGCGCGTGGTAGGCGCGGGGGTCAAAACGGTTGCCGACGTAGCGCCGCATTTCCTGGAGCGCGTCACGCGGCGTCTTGCGCGCCTTGCCGGGCGGCACCAGCACCATGTCGCACCAGGTGTCGGCGACGCGCAGGACGCGCGCCTCGGGGCAGATGTCGGCGCCCTTGAGACCCACCGGATAGCCGCTGCCGTCGAGGTTCTCGTGATGCTGGTCGACGGCGGCGAACCAGTCGAGGTCGACGCAGGTGGATTCCAGCAGCATGGCGGCCGACAGCTCGGGATGGCGGATGTTGCCGCCCGCCGGTTCTCCGCCGCGAAGCAGCGACAGATCCATGGTGAGCGCGGCGCGAGCGAGCGTGTGCTGGCGGCGCAGGTTCCAGCCGAGCGCTTCGCCGAGCAGGACGGCAACCACTGCCGCTGCGAAGGCGTGGCGAATGCCCTGGGGTCCTCCGGTCAGATGGGAAACCGTGGCGATGCACAAATCGGAATGGCTGCCGCAAAGATGCACTAGGTCCCCGGCGATGCGCCGCACCTCGAGCACGTCCTCAGCGCGGTTGTGCCAGTCAGCAACGAGGCAGCCGTAGGCCGCGACGAGGTCCTCGAGCTGCTTGAGGCGCAGCTGGAATTCGCCGTCCTCGTAGTCGCAGGGGCGATAGAGCGACTGCGACATCAGGGTACGGACGTCGCCTTGCAGGCGCGCGCCTTTCCTCGCGAGCAGCGCGCCCTTGCTGTTGAAAAGGTCGTAGGGCAGCGGCGCGTCGAGCATCTCGGGTGCGAGGCGGCATAGCTGCAGCGGCGGGCGGGTTTCCATGGCAAGGGCTCCGGAGTGTTCCTGTCGCGTCTATCGTTGCAATTAGCCTGCCAATCCCTCTCTATTCGGGTTTGACTTGCCGTGGTTCCCGCGGCGCGTCCGGAAAGGAAAAAGTTGCCGGCAAGGCATGCCCCGACGACGCCATTTCGGCCGGCGCTAGCGCCCGCCGCCGGCCCGATCGAGCAGGTCCGCGAGGCGGCGCTTCTCGTCGGCATCCAGGCGGTCGATGTTCTTGCGCCAGGCGTAGGTCTTGTAGCGGCTCTTCACGTATTCCCACCCGGCCGGTCCGTAAGCGTCGACGTCTGCCTTCAGCTTGGGAATGGATTCGATCACCGAACGGAACTGCGCCCAATCCAGAGCCTGCAGGCGCGCTTCGAGGCGATGGCTGTCGGTGCGGTCTTCCGTCGCCGCGTGGGCCGCATCGCGGTCCGGCGTCGCGGGCGCGGCGTCCTGGGCGACTGCCGTCGCTGCGGCAAAATGCAACAGGAGCGCCAGGGTCAGGCCACGGTTCATGATGACGACCCTTTTCGGTCGGGCGTGCCGAGCGATGTCGCCAGCAGGACCATGAAGCCGACGAACAGCAGGCTCAGGTCGCGCAACTCGCCGACGACGCCGAGGGCGAGGAGCAGCGGGAGGTTGATCGCCGCCGCCACCGACAGGTGGTGGCGCACCGCAGGCGGACACGCCGCGGCGCCGCGTGTGGCGACGATCGAGGCGATGGCCAGGGCCGCGAAGGAAAGGCCGCTCGGCCCGATGATGCCGTAGGTGAGTTCCGTTTCGCGATAGGCGTGCGGCGTCGCGAGGGTGGGCAGGTTGTCCAGCAAATGAAGTTCGATGGCGCCGCCGGGGGAGGCCGCGAAGGCGTGCTCGAGCCACAACGCCACCGCACCGGCGACCAGCAACCCGGCCGCCGTGGCTGCCGCCGCCCGGCCGCGCGGCAGCCGCGTGCGCAGCAGCGGATAGAGCGCCGGCAGGAAGAAGAAGAAGCTTTCCTTGTTCAGCGCGGCCGGAACGACCAGCGCGATCAGCCACAAGGCCTTGCCGCGCAGTGCGAGCAGGAAGGCGAGGCTGAGGAAGAACAATTCCGCGCAATCGTAGAAGTAGCCGCCGCGGGTCTGCAGGTAGGGCAGCGCGAGCACCAGCGACACGGGGGCGAGCAGCGCCGCAAGCGGGGTAGCGCCGGTATCGAGGGCGATCAGCCGCAGCACGAAGAGGCTGCCGAACAGCGCCGCGAAGCTCAGGTAGCAGACGACGACGTAGCGGAAGCGCAGACCGGGGGTGAATAGGCCGATCGTCCGCGTGAAGGTCGGCTCGGGACTCAGATGGTCGGCGATGCTGCGCTTGACCGGCGCCGGCAAGGCGCGGTCGGCGGCGTTGGCGATCAGCGGGACGAGCTGCCGGTAGACGAAGGGCCGGTAGGCGGTGCCGTCGAGCATGCGCTCGATGGTGAAGCGCGGAGCGTCGTCGCGCAGTCCCCATTTGCCGAGAAAGCCCGCGCAGGCGGCGGCGGCGACCATCCAGAAGAAGCTGGCCAGCAGCAGGATGGAGGCGGCGCGCGAGGCGGCGATGGCGCGCCAGGCGGTGCCGGCCAAGGCCTTGCGCGGGGGGGCGGCGGCTTCCATCGCATGTCCTAGTGGGCGATCAACAGCATGGTGGTCGCCACCCACCCGAGCACGCTCGCCAGCAAATGACGGTCGCGCAGCAGGTCGTCGGCGGTGTCGGTGCCGCGATGCTGGCTGTGCAGCAGATGCAGGTAGCGGAACATGCCGTAGATGACGAAGGGAACGGTGTAGATCAGCCCGCCGGTGCCATGCAGCCGGATGGTGTCCGGATTGACGGCGTACAGCGCATAGCTCATGACGACGCAGGCCGCGCAGATGTCGATCGCCTTGTCGAGCATCTCGCTGCCGTAGCGGACGTCGTCCGGATGCTCGCTTCGCCCCGCGGCGGCCAGGGCCAGCGATTCGGCGCGGCGCTTGGCGAAGCCGAGGAACAGCGTCAGGAAGAAGCTGCAGAACAGCAGCCACGGCGAGGGCGCGATGCCGAGGCCGAGCGTGCCGGCGAGGATGCGCAGCATGAAGCCGGCGGCGATGATGAAGATGTCGAGAATGACGATGTTCTTCAGCGCCAGGCTGTAGGCGAGATTCATCACGGCATAGGCGGCGATCAGTGCCGCCACTTTCGTGCCGGCGAGGAGCGACGCCGTCGCCGCGGCGGCGGCCAGGAAAAGTCCGAGCGCCACCGCGCCGCCGGGCGTGACGCGGCCGGAGGCCAGGGGCCGCAGTCGCTTCTTCGGATGGTTGCGGTCGCTCTCGCGATCGATGAAGTCATTGAAGACGTAGACGGCGCTGGCGGCGAACGAGAAGGCGGCCGTGGCGAGCAGCGCCGCCGCGACGAGCGCCGGGTCGCCCCAGGCGTGCCCGAAGAGCAGGCCGACCAGCACGAAGCCGTTCTTCAGCCACTGATGGGGTCGTGCCAGGCGCAGCAGGTCGCGCCAGCCGTTGCGGGTCTCGGCGCGCGGCGCGGCGGTCTCGTCGCGGAAGGGGCGGAAGCTCGCCCGGGTGCAGCGGGCCAGGAAAGCGCGATCGCCGGCGCTGTCGCCGTAGCCGTAGATCTCGAACCGCGCGAGGTCGCCGAAATGGCCTTCCAGCCGCGTGACCTTGTGCGCTCCCTGGCAGTTGCCGCCGTCGAGATTGCCCGTCAGCCGTCCCCCGGCGTCGACGGCAAGGCGCGTCGCCAGGATGTCGTTGAAGCCGTTGGCACGCGCCCAGGGCTCGATGTAGATGGCCGGCGAGGCGCTCAGCAGTACGCAGCGGTGGCCGGCTGCGCGATGCCAGGCGAGCTGCCGCAGCGCGGCCGGGCGGATCATGTCCGGCAGGCGGGCCGCAGCGAAGACGTAGGCCTTGGCAGCCAGCTCGTCCTCCGGCATGCCGCGGATGAAGGCGCGCAGCAGGGCTTCCTTGGCGCGTTCGTTCGGCACCACGCGCAGCAGGAAGCCGAGCAGCGCCGGCATGGCGCGCAGCAGGCGCCAGCCGAAGCCGGCGAGGCCGCTGACGGAGCGCAGGAAGGCGAACAGCGTGTCGCCGCGCGTCAGCGTGCCGTCGAAATCGAAGATCGCGAGGGTTTCACGCATGGCAATGGACCGGAATGGGGCCGCCTCGCGGCCCCCGCGCCGCTGCGCGGAGGCGGGCCGCAGCGAACTGCGGCGCGGGCGGGAAGTTCGAAGGGACGCTACTGGGGTGTGCAGGCGGTCCCGGTGGACTGGCAGTTGCAAGTGGTCTGCTGGCAGATGCAATGCGACATCTCGGTGGTGCCGCGATTGTTGTCCTGGATGCAGACGTCGCCGGCGAAGGACTGCAGGCGCATCACCCCCGGCGTATCGGTGGGCAGCATGCCGATGGTCATGTGAGAGCTCGGCTGCGGGGCCGGCGTCGGGACCGCGACGACGGGCGGCGTGACGACGGCGACCTTCTCTTCGGGCGGGCTCGACGAACAGCCGGCCAGCAGCGCGGCGGCAAGCGCCAGGCCGGCGCTTGCGGTAGCCAGTTTCTGATATCTCATGATTTCATCTCCGGGTTGGGTGGGCGCTTTCGCTCATGCCATCCCACCGTGGGCGACGCGGATGAAATTTCCGTGATCCGGCGCTGCGCCGAACGGTTCAGCCGATCACGGTGACCACGATGCGCCGCCGCTGCGGCCCGGTGCGGTGCTCCCAGAGGAAGATGCCCTGCCAGGTGCCGAGCAGCAGCTCGCCGTTGCCCAGGGGCAGCGAGACGGAGGTGCCCGACAGCACGCTGCGTGCGTGCGCCGCCATGTCGTCGTCGCCTTCGAGCGCGTGCCGGTAGGCCGGATCGCCGTCCGGCGCCCAGCGCCGCGCCAGGGTTTCGAGGTCGCGCCGCACGTCGGGGTCGGCATTCTCGGTGACGATCAGCGCGCAACTGGTGTGCTGGACGAAGACATGCACGAGGCCGCAATCGATGCCGGCCGCTGCCGCGGCGCGCGCCACCTCGGCGGTGATGTTCGTGGTGCCGCGTCCGCGCGTCGCGACTTCGATGATTCGTTGGAACGCCACGGCTCACTCCTTGCGATTGGCCTTCAGCATGTTGCAGAACAGCCGCCCCTGTTCGAGCGCATCGTCGAGGGCGACGTGCGTATGCGGCGCGGCGTCGAACCATTCGCGCGGCATCGCCTGCTTGCCCGAGGCGCGGTAGTCGCGGCGCAGCATCGCCATGGAATACGTCTTGATGTCGATCGCCGAATAGCCGAACGGGTTCTCGCCGACGAATTCCATCAGGTACCAGTAGACGAAGGGGAAGTCGAAGGCGGTCGGATAGGCGACGAACACCGGCTTGCCCGGCAGCGACTTCAGCCACTCGACATAGCGCGGCATGGCGCTCGGCGGCGGTTCGGGATCGTGCCGGCAGGCCGCCCAGGCGTCCGGCTGCGTGGCCCACCAGGCTGCCGTCTTGGGGTCGGGTGCCGCGCCGGGAAGCGTCTCCAGGTTGACGGCGAAGGTACCGAGCAGTTCCTTGTCGCGCGTGAAGGCGGCCGAGCCCAGGCTCAGCATCGAGTGCCGGCCGGCGACCGGGCCGTCGGTTTCGACGTCGGTGCTGATGTAGATCTCTGCCATGGCGTGGTCCTTTGCCGCACTAATGCCGGGGGTATCGGACGGGGCGGGCTACAATCGGGCGATGTTGAATCCCGCATTGCGCGCTGTCAATCCCGAGATCCAGGCGCGACAGACCGAGCTGCTCTACCGCAACGTCGGCGTCAGCCAGGCTGTCAACGTCGCGGTGTCGTCGCTCGTCGCCTATCTCGGCTACATCAGCCGTCCCGGGCCCGTCATCCTTGCCTGGTGGCTGGCCGTGCTCGCGCTCTCGGCGGCGCGTCTGCTGCTGGCCCGCCGCTATTCCGCGGCCCGGCCGCCGGCGGACCAGGCAGCCCTCTGGTGCTCGCGCTACATTGCGATGACGGCCGCGATGGCCGCCACCTGGCTGGTCGGCGGCGGCCTGGTGATGGTCGGCAACAGCGATGCGCACCGCTTCCTCACCGGGCTCGCCATGGCCGGCATGGTCGCGGGCGCCGTCCCCATCCTCGCCTCCGTACAGCTGGCGTTCCGCATCTACGCCGTGCCGATGGTGGGAGGCGTGGTGCTGCTGACTTTCGCCACGGCTTCGGTCGCGTCCGACTGGGCGTTCGGCGTCATGTGTCTGGTGTTCCTGTTCGGCGTGCTGCGCAGCGCGGACTTCCTGCACCAGACGCTGACCGACACGATCGCGCTCGAGCTCGAGAAGGAACAGCTGGTCGCCCACCTCGAGCGCGCGCGCGATGCCGCGGAAGCGGCCAACCGCGCCAAGAGCGCCTTCATCGCCAACATGAGCCATGAGATCCGCACGCCGATGAACGGCGTGCTCGGCATGGCGGAGCTGCTCGCCATGTCGAAGCTCGACGATGAGCAGCGCGAGTATCTCGCCGCGCTGCGCGCATCGGGTGGCGGCCTGCTGGCCCTCATCGACGACATCCTCGACTTCTCGCGCATCGAGGCCGGCATGCTGCAGCTCGCGGAAGTGCCGTTCGACCTCGACGAACTTCTGCGTCGCAGCCTCGAGCCGTTGCAGGCCGAAGCGGCCGCCAAGGGGCTGGCGTTCGCCCTGCCCGTCTGCCCGGCGCTGCCGTTCGAGGTCGCGGGCGACCCGGCGCGGCTGCGACAGGTCCTCGTGAACCTGGTCGCCAACTCCGTGAAGTTCACCGAGCATGGCGCCATCGGCGTCGACGTCGGCATCGACGCGGCGGCCGACGACCACCTGATGCTGCGGATCGCCGTCACCGACAGCGGCATCGGCATCGCCGACGACCAGCGCGAAGGCGTGTTCGAGGCATTTACCCAGGCGGACGAATCGATGACGCGCCGCTACAGCGGCGCCGGCGTCGGGCTGGCGATCTGCCGCAGGCTGGTCGACCTGATGGGAGGCCGCGTCTGGCTCGAAAGCGAGCCCGGCTGCGGCAGCGTGTTCAGCTTTACGGTGCGCCTGGCTCGCGCGGCGTGACGACCTCCGGGCGCTCGTCCTCGGCGAGCGGCTCGATCCACTTCAGCTGCCGCTCGAGGACGCCCAGCGTCGCCTCCGAGGCGTCGCCGCGGCGCGCCGCGATGCGGCGCCTCAGTTCGTCATGCGGCGCATCGCACGCGAGGATGGCGAAGGCCACGTCATTGTTGGCGGCCAGTCGCCGGAAGGCATCGCGCTCCGCGCGCCGCAGGAAGGCCGCGTCGACGACCACCGACCAGCCGGCGTGCAGCGCCGCGTACGTTAGCTCCTCGAGACGGCGGTAGGTCGCCGCGTTGGCGTCGGAGGTGTAGATGCCGCCATCGACGGGCGAGCCGCTCGGCGCGAGTGCGGCCAGCCCGAAGAGGCGCTTGCGCTCCACGTCCGAGCGCAGATGCAGGGTGTTGGCGCCGGGATCGGCGAGCGCCATCCGGCGCGCCGCCCAGGTCTTGCCCGAGCCCGACAGGCCATGCGTGATGGTCAGCGTCGCGCCCTCCGGCGCGCACAGGCGCTGCGCCAGATCGAGATAGGCGGCTGCGACGGCGCGATCACGTTCGCCGGCGCCGCCGTCGTCCTCCTGGCCGGCGCGTATGGCGGCCACCTTGGCGCGGACCAGCGCGCGATAGACGGCATAGAAGCGGAGCACCTGCAGCGCCTCGAAGTCGCCGCCCAGGCTCAACCATTCGTTGAGCAGGCAGCCGGCCAACGCCGGCTCGCGGTGGTCGAGCAGGTCGACCAGCGTGAATGCGAGCTCCGAGGCGACGTCGATCCAGCGGAAGTCTTCGTTGAACTCGATGCAGTCGAAGGCCACCACGCGGCCTTCGCGCAGGATCAGGTTGCCGAGATGCAGATCGCCATGGCATTCGCGTACGCGGCTGTTCGCCTTGCGGGCGGCCATTGCGGCTCGGCGGTGCTTGGCCTCGCGGCGCGTCCAGTCCTCGAGGTCGGCGAGCCGCTCGGCCTCGGCCGGCAGCAGCGCCTTGAGCTGCACGAAGTTCGCGAGTGCCGGCGCCGCGGCGGCTTCCGGCGTGCCGAAGGGCGAGTCCGGGGGCGCGATGGCGGCTCGCCGGTGGAAGTCGACGATCTCCGCGGCCAACAGGCTCATGTGCTCGAGCGTCAGTTCGCCGCGCGCCGCGATGTGATCCAGCCGGGTCGCCTCGTCGAAGCGCAGCATTTCCACGGCGTAGTCGACCACCTCGCCGGCGCCGCCGCAGCGCGGCGCAGCCGGCGTGCCGGTGAACGTGACGAGCCCCAGGTAAAGCTCCGGCGCGAACCGGCGGTTGTACCGGAGTTCGGCCATGCAGGCGGCGCGGCGCTTCGCCAGCGTGCCGTAGTCGAGGAAAGGCAGGGTGATGGGCTTCTTGATCTTGTAGGCGCGGTCGCCCGCCAGCACCACCCACGACGTATGGGTCTCCATCAGCTCCAACGGCCTTGCAGGCAACGGGCTGGCGGCAGGATCGAGCAGGGCGCGGATCAGGGGCGGCTGGGTCATGACGCCGGGAACGCGATGGCGATGCAGGCATAATAGCCCCCGTGACCCTGACCGAGCTCAAATACATCGTTGCCCTGGCACGCGAACGCCATTTCGGCCGCGCCGCCGAGAAGTGCTTCGTCTCGCAGCCGACGCTTTCCGTGGCGGTGAAGAAGCTCGAGGACGAGCTGGGCGCCATCCTCTTCGAGCGCGGCCAGAGCGAGGTGCGCACCACGCCGGTGGGCGAGCAGATCGTCGCCCAGGCCGAACGCGTGCTGGCCGAGGCGAACCGTGTCAAGGAACTGGCCGACGCCGCCGGCGATCCCCTCGCCGGGCCGCTGCGCCTGGGCGCCATCTACACCATCGGCCCCTACCTGCTGCCCAAGCTGGTGCCGCTCGTCAAGCAGCGCGCGCCCAAGATGCCGCTGATGATCGAGGAGAACTTCACCGACCGCCTGCTCGAATCGCTCAAGCGCGGCGACCTCGACGTCGCCGTGCTGGCGCTGCCGATCGCCGAGCCGGGGCTGGTGGCGCAGGCGGTGTACGACGAGAATTTCCGCGTGCTGGTGCCGGTCGGCCATGGCTGGGCGAAGAAGAAGAACGTGGCGCCGGACGAATTGCTCGGCGAGCCGCTGCTGATGCTCGGCCGCGGCAACTGCTTCCGCGACCAGGTGCTCGACCTCTGCAATGCCGCCGGCGAAGGCGGTCCCCAGGTGCTCGAAGGCAGCTCGCTGGAGACCATCCGCCATATGGTCGCCTCGGGGGTCGGCATCACCGTCATGCCGGCCACCGCCGTCGACGGGTTGCCCAAGACCGATCCCCTGCTGCGCGTGCGGCCCTTCGCCGACCCGCAGCCATCGCGCCGCGTCGGCCTGGTCTGGCGCGCCAGCTTCCCGCGCCACCAGGCGATCGACCTGCTGCGCCGCGCCCTGCTCGACTGCCGCCTGCCCGGTACCCATCCCGTCCGCATTCGATAGTAGCCGGCTATCGCCGGAATATCGACAATCGATTGGATCAATCACGGCGGTCTCGCCAGAATGCGAAGCGTCAACCGCTTCCGCACCTGGAGACCGCCATGAAAGAGAACGCTTCCCCCACCATCAAGAACCTCGAATCGGCCTTCGCCGGCGAGTCGATGGCGCACATCAAGTACCGCTATTTCGCGCGCATCTGCCGCGCCGCCGGCGACGAAGCAAGCGCCCGCGTGTTCGAGGAAACCGCCGACCAGGAGGTCCAGCACGCCTTCGGCCACCTCGATCTGCTGTTCCCGGCTGGCGCCATGAACCCGGCACGCTGCCTGGAGATGGCGATCGAGGGCGAGACCTACGAATACACCGAGATGTATCCGAGCTTCCGCCACGCCGCCGAGGCCGAAGGCCGTGCCGATGCCGTCAGGGAAATCGACGAGCAGATCGAGGAGTCCAGGGAACACGCGGAACGCTTCGCCGCGACGCTGGCCAAAGCTGCCAAGCGCTTCGCCGCGCTGGCCAGGGTCGAGGAGAGGCACGCCGGGCAGTACCGCGCCCAGCTCGCCGCCGTCAAAGCTTAACCACACCATCAGGAGAGACGACATGAAGAAATACCAATGCATCGTGTGCGGCTTCGTTTACGACGAGGCGGCGGGCGACCCCGAGCACGGCATCGCCGCCGGCACCCGCTGGGAGGACATTCCGGAAAGCTGGAGCTGCCCCGACTGCGGCGTGGCCAAGGCCGACTTCGAAATGGTCGAGATGACCGCCTGAACGACGAGGAGAGGAACCATGGACATCGGCATCGGCAAGGAAGACCGCACCCGGATCGCGGAAGGCCTGTCCCGCCTGCTGGCGGACAGCTACACGCTCTACCTGATGACCCACAACTTCCACTGGAACGTGAAGGGACCGATGTTCAACACCCTGCACGTCATGTTCATGCAGCAATACACCGAGCAGTGGAATGCGCTCGACCTCATCGCCGAACGCATCCGCGCGCTCGACTTCCCGGCGCCGGGTACCTATGCGCAGTTCGTCAAGCTGGCTTCCATCAAGGAGGTCGACTGCGTGCCGAAGGCCACCGAGATGATCGCGCTGTTGGTCCAGGCCCAGGAAGCGACGGCGCGCACCGCGCGCAGCCTGTTCCCGGTGGTCGAGGCGGCCAACGACCAGCCGACGATGGACCTTCTCACCCAGCGGCTCGAAGTCCACGAGAAGACGGCGTGGATGCTGCGCAGCCTGCTGGAGGAGTGATGAACGCGCCGGCCCCCATCACCATCGTCGGCGCCGGACTCGCCGGCTTCGGCGTCGCTCGCGAACTGCGCAAGCTCGATCGCGAGTTGCCGATCCGCATCGTCACGGCCGATTCCGGCGCCTTCTACTCGAAGCCCAATCTCTCCAATGCGCTCGGTTGGAAGAAGCTCCCGGCGCAGCTGGTGGCGGCACAGCGCGAGACGATCGCGGCGCAGCTGGGCGTCGAAATTCTCGACCGTGTGCGGGTCTCGGCGATCGATCCCGGCGAGCGACTGCTCGTCACCGGCGACGGCCGTTTCGAGTACGGCAAGCTGGTGCTCGCGATCGGCGCCCAGCCGATCCGCCTGCCCATCCAGGGCAGCGGGGCGCCGGAGATCCTGTCCGTCAACCATCTCGACGACTACGCGAAATTCCGTGCCCAGCTCGAAGGCAGGCGGCGCGTGGCGATCCTCGGCGCCGGATTGATCGGCTGCGAGTTCGCCAATGATCTGGCGGGCGCCGGCTTCGAGGTCGACGTGTTCGACGTGGCTCCGCAGGCGCTCGGCCGCCTGCTGCCCGCGGCGACCGCGGCATTCTTCGGCGGCGGCCTGGCGGCGGCCGGCGTGCGCTTCCACTTCGGCACCAGCATCGGACGAGTCGACACGGAAGGCGCGGCGCTTTCGCTGGTCGATCTGGAGGGCCGGCTGTATGAGGCCGACCTGGTCCTGTCGGCGGTGGGGCTGCGGCCCGAGACCGCGCTCGCGCGCGCGGCAGGATTGCAGGTCAATCGAGGCGTCGTCGTAGACGCTTCCCTGCAGTCTGCGTCCCCGGACGTCTTCGCCGTCGGCGATTGCGCCGAGGTGAGGGGGCTGGTGCTGCCCTTCGTGTTGCCGATCATGCAGCAGTCGCGTGCATTGGCAAAGACACTGGCAGGAACGGAGACTCCGGTAGCCTATCCGGCGATGCCGGTGGTGGTGAAGACCCCCGCCTGCCCGGCGGTGGTCTGCCCGCCGCCTGCCGGTGCGGAAGGCAACTGGCGCGAGGATGCGACCGGCACGGGCGCGCGCGCGATCTTCGAGGACGCCGCGGGCAAGGCGCTGGGCTTTGCGCTGATCGGATCCGCGGTCTCTGAGAAGCAGGCGCTGGCGCAGACGATGCCGGCCTGGCTTTGACTTGGCGAAACCGGGGTCCGTCCCCGGTTTCCGTCAGAAGGAAGAGCCGGGCTGCTTGAGGAACTCTTCCTCCGCGGGTGTCGAAGGGCGTCCGAGTGCCGCGTTTCGATGCGGAAAGCGGCCGAAGCGCTCGACGATGTCGCGGTGGCGCACCGCATAGTCGTAGGCCGAGTCGAAGGCGGCGTCCTGCGCTTCGCGGCGCAATGCGTCGAACGCCGCGACCGAGCGCTCCTGTTCGATCAGGGCCTCGCTGTGCATGAAGGGCATGAAGGCGAACCAGCGCCGGATCGGCGGCAGATTCTTGTCGCGGCCGCTGGAGACCAGCGCCTGGGCGAGCGCCAGCGCTTCCGCATCCCCTGCGAAGGCGCGCGGACCGTTGCGGAAGAGATT
>DASVZI010000092.1:0-7931 GCA_036391735.1 Rhodocyclaceae bacterium | reverse complement strand
CGCATCTTCCAGTCGGGATGGAAGGCGGAAAAGTGCAGCGGCACGTCGGGCCCGAGTTCGGTCGCGACCCACTTCGACAGGTTCCCGAGTTCGGCGTCGGAATCGTTGTGGCCGGGGATGACGAGCGTAGTGAGCTCGACCCAGCACTCGGTGTCATGGTGCACCAGGGCGATGCAGTCGAGCACCGGCCGCAGGTGGGCGCCGCACAGCTTGAAGTAGAAGTCGTCGGTGAAGCCCTTGAGATCGATGTTGGCGGCATCCATCTTGGCGTAGAACTCGCGTGCCGGCGCGGGATGCATGTAGCCGGCCGTTACGGCCACCGCCTTGAGTCCAAGCGCGTGGCAGGCATCGGCGGTGTCCATTGCGTATTCGGCGAACACCACTGGGTCGTTGTAGGTGAACGCCACGCTCTTCGAGCCGTGGCGCACGGCTGCCTGGGCGATGGCCGTCGGCGTGGCTTCGTCGAGCAGGCGGTCCATCTCGCGCGACTTCGAGATGTCCCAGTTCTGGCAGAACTTGCACGCGAGGTTGCATCCGGCCGTGCCGAACGACAGGATGCTCGAGCCCGGGAAGAAGTGGTTGAGCGGCTTCTTCTCCACTGGATCGATGCAGAAGCCGGAACTGCGGCCGTAGGTGGTGAGCACCATCTGGCCGTTGCGGTTGGCGCGGACGAAGCACGCGGCGCGCTGGCCCTCGTGCAGCTTGCAGTCGCGTGGACAAAGATCGCACTGGATGCGTCCCGGTTCGTCGGGCAGCGCATGCCACCAGCGGGCCGCCGGTCCCGTCAGCGGATCGTCTGTTCTTTCCATTTCCTGACCTCATAGCGAAGAAGCCGGACATCGGGCGCCCAGAAGTCGGGCGCCAGGCCGGCCTTACCCTTGAGATGATCGAGGAAGTCCTTTGGTTCCGGCAGGCTGTCCCATACCTGCGGCAGGAAGGTGCCCCGATGGCCCTGCCATTCGAGCACGATGCCATCCACGCCCGGCCGTAGCTGCCGGAGCGCGTCGGCCTCTTCGCCGAACTTCATCGGTTCCGGCGTTGTGAGCAGCGAAACTTCGACGCGCGTGCCGCCAAATTCGCGCCGGCCGAGCGGCGGAAAGCGGGGATCGCGGAAGGCCGCCGCGCAGGCGTTGGCGCGCACGTCGGCATCCAGGGGGCGCCAGGCCTCGATCGACCCGATGCAGCCGCGCAGTTCGCCGTGCTGAGTCAGGGTGACGAACGTCGCGCCGGGCTCCGCCAGGCGCGGATGAGAAGGCTCCGGCTGCGGCGGCATCTCGAATTCCGCGGCGATGGCGTTGCGCGCGCGCACCAGCAGTGCCGCCCCGAGTTCATCCATGGCGATCATCCGCGGCGAAGGCGAAGGCGGCGTAGCCGACGACGCGCGACTTGTCGCCGGCGGTGTCGCCCGAGTTGCGCAGGTCGAGCAGATGCGGCGACAGGCCGTGCCTGGGCGCGGCTGCGACGAGACCGTTGATCGGAAGGGCACCGCAGGCTTGTTCGTAGTCCTCGAGCGGGCGCAGGCGCAACAGGTCGTCGGCGGTCTGCCGATCCAGCAGTTGGGCGGCCGCGTAGGGGTGATAGTGGGAAAGATCGGAACTGACGACGATGAGCGTCTCGTCGCCTCCCCACAGCGTCTCCATCACCTCGGCGACCTCGGCGGCCGATGCTTCGCCGACGGCGAAGGGGACCAGGCGGAAATCGCCGAGCACGGTCTGCAGGAAGGGCAACTGGACTTCCAGCGAATGCTCCATCGCGTGCGCCTCGTCGTTCGTCCGCACCTGGGGCAGGCGCAGCGCGGCATCGATCGCCTGGCGATCGAGCGGGACGCTGCCGAGCGGCGTAGCGAAGGCGGCGGCGCTCGGTACGGCAAGGCCTTGCGCGTAGACGCGATGGGTCGGGCCGAACAGGACGACGCGGTTAATGGAATCGCGCAGGGGGGCGAGCAGTGCGTAGGCGTAGGCGGCCACCGGGCCCGAGTAGACGTAGCCGGCGTGGGGAACGATCAGCGCCTTCGGTCTGACGGCGGCAAGCTTCGCCGCAGCCAGCATGGTGCCGATCTCGGCACTCAGTTCTTTGGCGTCGCCGGGATAGAACATACCCGCCACGGCGGGCGGACGGATTTGCGGCGTTTGCATGGCAGCCTCCTCCCGACTCCCAAAATAGGGCCGTTTGGGCCGCGCTTCAACCCAGGATCGCGAGTCCCGCGCCGAGCCCGACGCCGATCGACAACAGGCCGGGAAGGGCGCGGCGCGCCAGGGCGCCGCCGCCGACGACGACCACCAGCCCGATCTTGAAGCCGAGGTTGGCGAGGATGGCGACGGAAATCGAGGCGACCGCCTGGAACTCGCTGACCTTGTCGAGGTTGAACAGCCGCATGGTGGACAGCGCGATGGCATCGACGTCGGTGAAGCCGGAGACGAGCGATATCAGGTAGAGGCCCTTGCTGCCGGCGACGTCCTGCAGCCAGGCGGACAGGAACAGCACCGCGCCGTAGATCGCGCCGAAGGTGAGCGCGGCGCCGATCTCGGTGGGGTTCTTGATTTCGGGCATCGGCAGGTCGCCGCTTTCGCGCAGCGTCCGCCAGCCGTAGAGGGTGACGGCCAGGCCGAGCAGGAAGGCGACGCCCAGCACGGCGGCGAGCGCGATCACCAGCCTCGGTGCCACGACGCCGGCGACGAGGATCAGCCGCAGCGTCACGATCAGGTTGGCCAGCATGATGACCAGCGCGGCGGTGCGTGTGAGTTCGCCGTGCACGCGGGCATGGCGCGCAAAGACCATGGTCGTGGCCGTCGAAGACGCCATGCCGCCGAAGAAGCCGATCAACGCCGCGCCGTGCGCGCTGCCGACCAGGCGCAGCGCCGCATAGCCCGCCAGCGAGACGCCCGAGATCAGCACCACCATCCACCAGACCTGGTGGGGGTTGAAGGCGCCGTAGGGGCCGAAATCGCGATCGGGCAGGACCGGCAGTATGACCAGCGACAGCACGGCGAACTGCAGGATCGAGATGAGGTCCTTGTGCGTCAGGCTGGTGGTGATGCCGTGCAGCTGCCGCTTGAAGTAGAGCAGCACCGTCGTGCCGATGGCGGCCATCACGGCCAGCGACGCGTAGCCGAACCAGACGGCGGCGCCCAGACCGAAGCAGACCATGGTCGCGACGACCGACGTGGTGCCCGGGTCGCCGGTCTCCTCCGGATCCGCAATGGTCGCGGCAATCATCATGGCGCCGACGACCAGCATGCCGACGGCGAGGATCCAGGCATTGCCGGTCTTCTCGGCGATCAGCGCGCACAGGCAGCCGAGCAGGCCCACCAGGGCGAAGGTGCGCAGGCCCGCCTTGGGGTCGACGCGCCGCTCGCGCTCGATGCCGATCAGCAGGCCGATGGCGAGGCTGATGACGAAGGCCTGGACATGCTCGACGGCGGTGGGGGCGAAGATGGTCACGGCCGGCATTGTAGAACCTATTGCATGGTTAGAATGCCGCCATGAACTGCTACGCATTGGTGCCGGCCGCCGGCGGCGGCGCCCGCATGGGCGCGGAGATACCGAAGCAATACCTGCCGCTGCTCGGCCGTCCGCTGGTCTGGCATACGCTCGCTGCACTTTGCGGCGTCCCGGCCCTGGCTCGCGTCTTCGTCGTGCTCTCGCCCGACGACGCCCATTGGGAAAGCCACGACTGGTCGGCCTTCGCGGGCCGCCTCGAGGTGCTGCGCTGCGGCGGCGCCACGCGTGCCGAGAGCGTCGCCAATGGCTTGCGCGCCATCGCGGGACAGGTGGCCGGCGACGATTGGATGCTGGTGCACGACGCCGCGCGCGCCTGCCTGACCCCGTCCCACGTCGAGACGCTGATCCGCGCGGTGGGCGACGATGCGGTCGGCGGCATCCTCGCCATGCCGGTGGCCGACACGCTGAAGCGTGCCGCCGAGGATGCGCGCATCGCCGTCACCGTGCCGCGCGAGAACCTCTGGCAGGCGCAGACGCCGCAGATGTTCCGCCACGCACTGCTGCTGCGCGCGCTCGAGGCGGCTTCCGCCGTGACCGACGAAGCCGGCGCGGTCGAGGCGCTGGGCCTCCAGCCCCGGCTGGTCGCCGCCGACGCGACGAATCTCAAGGTCACCTATCCGCTCGACCTGCATCTGGCCGAGATCATCCTTCGCGACAGGAATCGCGCATGAACCTTCCATTCCGCATCGGCCAAGGCTACGACGTCCACGCCCTGGTACCCGGCCGCCGGCTGATCCTCGGCGGCGTCGACATTCCTCACATCTGCGGACTGGCAGGCCATTCCGATGCCGACGTGCTGCTGCACGCGGTCACCGACGCGCTGCTCGGCGCCGCCGGGCTCGGCGACATCGGACGCATGTTCCCCGATACCGACGACCAGTGGCGCGGGGCGGACAGCCGCGTGCTGCTGCGCGGCGCCATGGCGGCGGTCAAGGCGTCGGGCTGGCGGGTCGGCAACGTCGATGCGACCATCATCGCCCAGGCGCCGCGTGTCGGGCCCCATGTCGCCGCGATGTGCGCCAATATCGCGGCGGACCTCGGCGTTCCGGCGGCCCAGGTGAATATCAAGGGCAAGACGACCGAGCGGCTCGGCTTCGCGGGGCGCGGCGAGGGCATCGCGGCCGAAGCGATCGCGCTGCTGCTGCCGGCTTGAGACGCGGAAGCCGCGATGGCGGAAGCGCCGCGCCGTCTGTTCTTCGCGCTGTGGCCGGCCGCCGCGGTCGCCGGCGAGCTGGATCGCCTCGCGCGGGAGGTGCAGCGCGCCTGCGGCGGCCGCGCCACGCGGCGCGACTCGCTTCATCTGACGCTCGCATTCCTGGGAGATGTCCCCGCTGATCGGGTGTCCGCAGCGGAGGCGGCCGCGGACGCCGTGGCCGGCGGCCGCTTCCTGCTCGAACTCGATCGCCTTGCCTGCTGGAAGCATAACCGCATCGTCTGGGCCGGCTGCGAGCGGACGCCGGCGGCACTTGCCGACCTCGCGGCAGGGCTTGGCGACAACCTGCGCGCCGCCGGATTTGTCCTCGATGCGCGGCCCTTCGCGGTGCACGCGACGCTGGTGCGCAACGCCGACTGCCGTGTCGCGTTGCCGCCGCTGCAGCCGCCGCTGCACTGGCAGGTCGACGATTTCGCGCTGATCGAGTCCCGGCTGGCGCCGGGCGGCTCGCGCTACGCCATCGTGCGGCGCTGGCCCTTGCATTAGAATCGCCGTCCTCGGGGATCGATCGCGGGGAGGATCGGGGTGGGCTTGAATCCGTTTCGACGTGCCAATACGCCGCGCATGGACCGGTTGCACGGCCTGTCGCTGTTCGCGGACCTGTCGCCTGCCGAACTGGCCATCGTCGACGGCCTGCTGCACGAGCGCGATTACCTGAAGGACGAAGTCATCTTCGACGAGGGCGAGGAGGGACAGGCGCTTTACTTCGTACTCGACGGCGCGGTGCTGATCTGCCGCCAGGGCGAGCCCGAGAAGGGAGCGCTGGCCCTGCTGGAGGCCGGCAACTTCTTCGGCGACCTTGCGCTGCTCGAGAACCTGCCGCGCGCCGCCCAGGCGATCGCCGCACAGAACTGCCGGCTCGCCGTGTTCTTCCGCGACGACTTTCTCGGACTGATGAAGACGCACGGCGTCATCGCCTCCAAGATTTCGCTGGAACTCGCACGCACCTGGGGGCGGCGGCTGCGCACCGCCATGCACGGCGAAACGGCGGTGCACCGCCATCTATGACCCGCCAGCGCAGCAACTCGGGACCGCTTACCTGGTCGGCGATCGTCGCCGTCACCTGCCTGCTGCTGCTGGTGTTCCAGAAGATCCTCTGGCTGGTCGTGCCGCTGATGCTGGCTCTCATCATCTATTACCTGCTGTTCCCTGCGACGCAGTACCTCGTCTACCACGGCATGTCGCGCGACGCCGCGGCGACTGGCAACATCCTGGTATTCCTGTTGGCATTCGGCGGCGCTGCCGCCTTCGTGGTGCCTCGCGTCGGGGCGCACATCGTCGATATCCAGGCCTCGGTCGAGCCCTACGTGGCGGGCGGCTTCCGCCTGGTGCAGCACTCGCTGGAGGCGCTCGAGCGCAGCTGGTCGGTGCTGGCGGACGCCCGTCTGGCGGAGACGGCCAGGCAGAAGTTCGAAGCCGGCACGGGCGGTGCAGCGCAGCATGTCGAAGCGATCGTGACGGGAATCGCCGTGTGGACGCCCTCGCTGCTGCTGGCGCCGTTCCTGGCTTTCTACTTCCTCAAGGACGGCCAGCGCTTCAAACGTTTTTTGGCGCGGGCCGTGCCCAACGCCTTCTTCGAGCGCACTCTCTACCTGCTGCATGAAATCGACCGCACGCTGCGCGCCTTTTTCATCGGCCTGCTGAAGCTGACGGCGCTCGACACGCTGACACTGGCGGCCGGGCTGTGGGCGCTTGGCCTGCCGAATCCCGTTGCGCTCGGACTGATCTGCGCGGTGCTTGCCTGGATTCCCTACGTTGGTTCGGTGGTCGGCGGCGCCATCGTGGTGCTGGTCGCCGCGACGGACTTTCCCGACCAGCCGGCGATCGCCTATTGGTCGGTCGGGCTGTTCATCGTCGCGCGCCTGCTCGACGATTTCGTCTACATGCCGCTGACGGTCGGCAAGAGCTTGCACATCCATCCGCTGGTGACGGTGCTCATGATCTTCGCGGGCGGTGCGGTGGCCGGCATACCCGGACTCATGATGGTCCTGCCGGTGCTCGGCGTGGTCGCCGTGTGCGGCGACACCTGGGCCAAGGTCGCGACCGATCCACGCCTGATCGCGCGGCACCGGCATGCGCTGCTGTTGCGGCGCCGGCAGGCGAGCGCGGATCTTTCGCGCTGATGAGGCGGGGCGGCCGCGCGGCCGCCCGCGGCCTCAGGCCTCGTCCCAGCCGGTAATCATCGCCTTGATGTGCGCGTACCAGGTATGGCCGGTCGTGGTCATGTAGACGTGCACGAAGAAGAACGACAGGATCATGAAGGCGCCGATCGTGTGGCCGTACGCGACCCATTGCAGCGAGAGCCGGCCATCGAGGCCTAGCGTTTCCCACTGCTCGTAGAACAGGTACAGCAGGCCGGTACCCCAGATGATGGGTGACATGACGGCCAGGAACGCCAGGTAGGCCAGGCGCTGCAGCGGATTGTGCTTCTGCTGGGCCGTCTTGCGGAACGGATGCTCGGCATGGTGGAAGATGCCGTAGGCGTAGTAGCGCACCATGGCGTCGACCTTCTTCAGCGTGGGCAGGTACTGCCGCCATTCGCCGGTGGTGAACTGCCAGACGATGGCGAAGGCCCAGAGCGTCAGCACCGTCCAGGCGGCCAGGGTGTGGAAGTGCGCCGCGCGGCCGAAGCCCAGCAGGCTGTACGTGCCATGCACCTCGAAGCCGGTGACCATCATCACCGAGATGAGCAAGGCCTGCGACCAGTGCCAGAAGCGCTCGAAGCGCTTGTAGATGTAGATGCGTTCCGTGCTCATTGACCGTTCCTCCGTTTGCAGCGGCGGTAGAAGACACAAAGGATGCCGTGCAGCATGCTGCCGGCGAGGGACAGGCCGACCACGCTCCAGCCGATCATGTCGAGGAAATGCGGACGATCGCGGCCGGGCAGGTACACGCCTTCGACGCCGGTCATACGGCCGTTCTCGCTATGGCATTGCTGGCAGGGCACGGCGTCGCCCTTCGGCGCCACCATGTGGGTGATCGGCCAGTTCATCTCGGTGTTGACGAAGCCGATCTTGCCGCTGAACGGCAGGCCCGCGGTCGCCATGCCCTTGCTGACCGCCTTGTTCCAGTCGTAGTTGTGCCAGAGGGCGGTATCGTCTTCGCCGGCCGTATGCGTGACGGCGAGGATGTTGTTCTCGACGTCGTAGGCCTGCTTGCCACGATGGATCTTGAACGGCCAGATGCGCGAATCGCGGGCGCCGGGCGTGCCTTCGAT
>DASVZI010000091.1:0-98711 GCA_036391735.1 Rhodocyclaceae bacterium | reverse complement strand
AGCGGCGCCCCAGGCGCCCGCGGCGGCGGTCCCGGCGCAGCGCCCCGTTGCGGCAGTTGCCGCGTCCACGCCGCCCGCCGTCCCAGCGGTTGCTCCCGCCGCACCGACGCCCACCGGCGCCGACGGCGACTGGCATGCCGTCGCCGCGCGCCTGCCCGGCATGGCGCGCCAACTGGCCCAGCATTGCGAATTCGTCGACCGCCAGGGCAGCCTGGTGAAGCTGCGCCTCGATCCGGCGCGCAAGCACCTGCAGCAGCACCAGGACAAATTGCGCGCCGCGCTGTCGGAGTTGTGGGGCGAGTTGCGTCTCGAGATCGCCGTCGCGGAACCCGAGGGCGTCACGCCTGCCGTCCGCGTCGAGACCGAGAAGCGCGAGCGGCACGAGCGCGCGGTCGCTGCAATCGAACAAGACCCTTTCGTCCGCGCCGCGATCGACCTGTTCGACGCGAGCATCGACGAATCCACCATCAAGCCCGTCTAACCGGCATACATCACGCTAGGAGTTCCCATGTTCAATAAAGGCGGCATCGCCAACCTGATGAAGCAGGCGCAGCAGATGCAGGAAAACATGATGAAGGCGCAGGAGCAGCTCGGACAGGTCGAGGTCGAGGGCCAATCCGGGGCTGGCGCCGTCAAGATCGTCATGACCTGCAAGCACGACGTCAAGCGGGTCGTCATCGACGCATCCGTGATGGACGACAAGGAGATGCTCGAGGACCTGATCGCCGCAGCCGTCAATGACGCCAACCGCCGCGCCGAGCAGACCACCCAGGAGAAGATGGCGGGCTTCACCGCCGGCCTCAACCTGCCGCCGGGCATGAAGATGCCGTTCTGATGGCGACGCCCTCCAGCCTCGACGAGCTCATCGAGGCATTGCGCTGTCTGCCGGGCGTCGGTCCGAAATCCGCGCAGCGCATGGCTTATCACCTGCTGCAGCGCAATCCGCGGGGCGCCGAGCGCCTTGCCGCCGCGCTCGACGGCGCCATCAAGACCCTGCGCCATTGTGCGCGCTGCAACACCTTCACCGAGCAGGAGGTCTGCGACCGCTGCGCCTCGCCGCGCCGCGATCCTTCGCTGCTGTGCATCGTCGAGATGCCGGTGGATCTCAACACCATGGAGCAGACGCACGCCTACAGCGGGCTCTACTACGTGCTGATGGGGCAGCTGTCGCCGCTCGACGGCGTCGGGCCGAAGGAGTTGGGTTTCGACCGCCTGCTGGCGCGCGCCTGCGACGGCACGGTGCAGGAAGTGATCCTGGCGACCAACTTCACCAACGAGGGCGAGGCCACGGCGCACTACCTCGCCGAGGTGCTGCGCTCGCGCGGCCTCAAGGTCAGCCGCATCGCGCGCGGCGTGCCGGTCGGCGGCGAGATCGAGTACACCGACGCCGCAACCGTCGCGCAGGCGCTGATCGACCGGCGCGACTACTGACGCGCACTGCCTTCGCCGCTGTCGGCGCGGGGAAGCGTGAAGTGGAACGTGGCGCCTTCGCCGGCCTTCGCCTCCGCCCAGATCCTGCCGCCATGGCGGTTCACGATGCGCTGGGCGATCGCGAGGCCGATGCCCGTTCCTTCGAACTCGCTCGCGCTGTGAAGCCGCTCGAAGACCCCGAACAGCCTGTCTGCGTAGGCGCTGTCGAAGCCTACGCCGTTGTCCTTCACGCTGAAGATGGTCTCGCCACCCTCGGTCGAGCCGGTGATCGCGATGGCGGGCGCCTCGCGCACCCGGCTGAACTTCAGGGCATTGGAAACCAGGTTGACCAACACCTGCCGCAGCATGGCGCGGTCCCCGCGTGCGGGCGGCAGCGGCCCGACGAAGATGCTGGGCGGGCCCGGGGGCGGCGCCAGCTCCGCAACGACGTCGCGTGCGAGCGCTTCCATGTCGACGTCGACCGAAGCCAGTTCGGTTCGAGCCGCCCGCGAGAAGGCGAGGATATCGTCGATCAGCTGCTCCATGCGCTGGGCGCCCCGGTGCACGCGATCCAGCAGGTCGCGGCCCTTGTCATTCAGCTGCGAGGCACAGTCCTCGCGCAGGATGTGGATGAAGCCTTCGATGATGCGCAGCGGTGCACGCAGGTCGTGGGACACTGAAAACGAGAAGGCCTCGAGCTCCTTATTGGCGGCTTCGAGTTGCGCGGTGCGCTCCGCCACCCGCCGCTCGAGCTGCAGGTTGTTGCGGCGGATTTCCTCCTCGGCCGTGCGCAATTCCTGGTTGAGGCGCAGCAGGGCCGCCTCGGCCTGCTTGCGCTCGGTGATGTCCGTCATTGCGCCGGTGAGTCCGATCGTCCTGCCGTTCTCCATGACCGGCCGGCTGGAAGTGCGCACGTGCCGGAGGGAACCGTCCGGGCCGATCAGGCGGAATTCGTGAGGCTCCCGCGTTCCGCCGAGGACGCGCTTGAAGCCTTCGGTCAGCGCGGCGCGATCGTCGGGATGGACGAAGTCCTCGAAGGAGCGCCCGACGGCCTCCTCGGGCTGGACGCCGAAGGCGCGCACCACGGGGCTCACGTACGTGACGGTGCCTGATGGATCGAGGCTGAAGATGACGTCGTTGATGTTCTCGACCAGCGTCCGGTAGCGCGCCTCGCTCTTCGCGGTTTCCTCCAGCTGCCGGACCAGTTGCGGGTAGTAGCTCTTGCGCAGCGAGCGTTCGCCGAGCCCGATGATCTTGTCGCGCAGCGAGGCCGCGGCGTCCTCGTCTTCAAAGCGCTTGTTCATAGAGCGCCTCGATCTGCGCCGCGGAAGCTGGGCGCGGATTGGTGGCCAGGCAGGGATCGTTGACCGCATTCGCGGCGAGCCGCGCAATGGCTCCGCGGTCCACGCCCAGCCCGCCGATGGTCGTTGCGATCCCGGCATCGTGGCGCAGGGCTTCCATGCCCCGCAGCAGCACTTCGACGCGGCCGGCCGGGGGCACGCCGCCAATGCCCAGTCCCATCGCGGCGGCAATGCGATCGTAGCGTTCGGGAACGGCCGGATAGTTGAAGGCGACGACCGCCTGGAGCAGCGCGGAGTTGCACAGACCATGAGGCAGGTCCAGCTGTCCGCCGAGGGCGTGCGCCATCGCGTGTACCAGGCCGAGGCTGGCATTGGAGAAGGCGATGCCGGCGAGCAGGCTGCCGAGCATCATGTTGTGGCGGACGTCCATGTCGTCGGGGCGGTGCACCGCCGCGGCCAGGTTGCCCGCCAGCAGGGCGACCGCCTCGAGGGCGTTCATGTCGGTGATCGGCGAGCTGGCGTTCGACACGTAGGCCTCGATCGCGTGCACCAGCGCGTCGAAGCCGGTCGCGGCGGTCAGCTCGGCCGGCATGGTCGTCGTCGTTTCGGGATCGATCAGCGCGGCGTCCGCTACGACGGTCTTGCTGACGATGGCGATCTTCAGGTGCCGCGTGGTGTCGTTGATGATGGCGAACTGCGAGACGTCGGCGGAACTGCCGGCGGTGGTCGGCACGCAAATGAGCGGGGGCCCCGGCGTCGGCACCTCGTCGATGCCTTCGAAGGCGCGCACATCGGTGTCGTTGGCGTGCGCGATGCCGATGCCCTTGGCGCAGTCCATCGGGCTGCCGCCGCCGACGGCGACGATGACGTCGCAGCCGGCGTCGCGGTAGGCGCGAACGCCCGCGGCCACCTCGCCGGCCTTGGGATTGGGGGTGACGTCCGAGAAGATCGTGCTGGCGACGCCGGAAGCGCGCAGCGAGGCGAGCGCCCTTTCGGTCCAGCCGGCGGCGACGACGCCGGCGTCCGTGACCACAAGGGCGTTGCGGGCGCCGAAGTTGCGGGCGTAGCGCCCAACCAGTTCCATGGCGCCTCGTCCGTAGACGAATTCGGGCACCACGAACTTGCGCAACTCAAACGGGCTTGCGGCGTTCAAGGCAGTTCCCTCTCTGTCGGCCCCTGTAGCTTTTCTTGGATGCCGTCGCGGCGGGGCGCGATTCGTTCTACCCACGATAGGCCAATCGGCGGCACCGGGCAACTGCCGCGGGCGCTCAGGCGGGCTTCAGCAAGACGAGCTTCAAATGTTCCTGCTCGACCGGCCTCAGCGTGACTTGCACGTAGCTGACGAAGTGCCGCTTCGGGTGGTAGAAATCGCGCTGGCCGCCCTGGCGTTCGAGCACGTCGTGCTGTTTCCAGAAGCGCTCGAACTCGGGGCTCGCTGCGCGCAACTCGTCCACCAGCCGCTGCAGGGCGGGCTCCTCGAAGCGGCTGCGGCAGTCGGCGCGGAACTCGGCCGCAATGCGCCGTGCGCGCGTCTCCCAGTCGACGACGAAGCGGCGCGCCTGCTTTTCGAGGAAGACGAAGCGCAGCATGTTCGGCGGCGGGTCGCCGACTGCCTGCTTCCGGTCCAGCCAGCCGGCGAACAATTCGGCGGCGGGCTTGTTCCACGCCAGCATGTCCCAATAACGGCCCATGATGTAGGCAGGCGCCGTGATGTCGTCCAGCAGCGCCGCGAGGGCAGCCGGCGCGGTGTCCTCCTCGGGCGCCGCGCCTCTCGGATCGCGCCGGCCGGCCATTTCGAACAGGTAGGCGCGCTCGGTCGGCGTCAGCTTGAGCGACTGCGCAAGGCGATCGAGCACCTCGGCCGAGACGCGCACCTCGCGGCCCTGCTCGATCCAGGTGTACCAGGTCGGACTGATACCGGCGAGTTGCGCGGCCTCCTCGCGCCGCAAACCCTTGGTGCGGCGGCGGCTGCCGGCGGGGAAGCCGAATTCCTCGGGTGCCGAGCGCGTGCGCAGGGCTTGCAGAAAGGCGCCGAGTTCCTGGCGACGGGTTTCCATGGTCGGGTCTTGGCTGTTAGTGTGGATACCAGTATAACTGCTAGGCTTGTCCCGGTATCAGTACCGAATTAGGATGCCCCCGAATGCCGGCGAGCAAGCGACAAGACCGGCGTTTCCATTTCCATCCAAGGAGCAGCTATGACTGGCAAGACACTCTACGACAAGCTCTGGGAATCGCACGTCGTCAGAGAGGAGAGCGACGGCACCTGTTTGCTTTACATCGATCGCCACCTCATGCACGAAGTGACCAGCCCGCAAGCCTTCGAAGGCATGCGCCTGTCCGGCCGCAAGCCGTGGCGCAAGGACAGCATCGTCGCCAATCCCGACCACAACACGCCGACGAATCACTGGGATCGAGGCATCGAGGAGCCGATCGCCAAGCTGCAGGTCGACACGCTGGACCAGAACATCAAGGAATTCGGCGCGCTGGTGTACTTCCCGTTCAAGCACGAGAACCAGGGCATCATCCACGTCATCGGCCCGGAGAACGGCACCACGCTGCCCGGCATGACGGTCGTCTGCGGCGACAGCCACACGGCCACGCATGGCGCGTTCGGCGCGCTGGCGCACGGCATCGGCACTTCCGAAGTCGAGCATGTGCTCGCGACGCAGACGCTGGTGGCGAAGAAGTCCAAGTGCATGCTGGTCAAGGTCACCGGCAAGCTCGGCAAGGGCGTCACCGCCAAGGACGTCGCCCTCGCCATCATCGGCAAGATCGGCACCGCCGGCGGCACCGGCTACACCATCGAATTCGCCGGTCCCGTGATGGAGGCCATGTCCATGGAAGGCCGCATGACCGTCTGCAACATGGCGATCGAAGCGGGCGCGCGCGCCGGCATCGTGGCGCCGGATTCGAAGACCTTCGCCTACCTCGACGGCAAGCGCTACGCGCCGCACTGCGACTGGGACAAGGCGATCGCCTACTGGCGCACGCTGAAGTCGGACCCCGACGCGAAGTTCGACGCCGTCGTCGAACTCGACGGCAGCAAGATCGAGCCGCAAGTGACCTGGGGCACCTCGCCCGAGCAGGTGCTGCCGATCGGTTCCAAGGTGCCGAATCCCGCGAAGGAAAAGGATGCCGTCAAGCGCGGCAGCATCGAGCGCGCATTGAAGTACATGGGTCTCGACGCCGACACGCCGATCGACGCGATCAAGATCGACAAGGTGTTCATCGGCTCCTGCACCAACTCGCGCATCGAGGACCTGCGCGCGGCCGCCGCGGTCGCCAAGGGCAAGAAGAAGGCGGACAACGTCAAGCTGGTGCTCGTCGTTCCCGGTTCCGGCCAGGTCAAGCGCCAGGCCGAAGCCGAGGGCCTCGACAAGATCTTCGTCGAAGCCGGCTTCGAGTGGCGCGAGCCGGGCTGCTCGATGTGCCTGGCGATGAACGCCGACCGCCTCGCCCCCGGCGAGCGCTGCGCCTCGACCTCGAACCGCAACTTCGAAGGCCGCCAGGGCGCGGGTGGCCGCACCCACCTGGTCAGCCCGGAAATGGCCGCCGCCGCGGCGATTGCCGGCCATTTCGTCGACGTCCGCAAATCCATCTAAGCGAGTACCGAACATGAAACCGTTTACCTATCTCGACGGCCTCGTCTGCCCGCTCGACCGGGCCAACGTCGACACCGACGCCATCATTCCCAAGCAGTTCCTCAAGTCGATCAAGCGCTCGGGCTTCGGTCCGTATCTCTTCGACGAGTGGCGCTACGAGGACTTCGGCGAACCCGGCATGGATTGCACGAACCGGCCGTTGCGCAAGGATTTCGTCCTCAACCAGAAGCGCTTCCAGGGCGCGCAGGTGCTGCTCGCCCGCGACAACTTCGGCTGCGGCTCCAGTCGCGAGCATGCGCCGTGGGCGATCGAGGACTACGGCTTCCGCGTCATCATCGCGCCGTCGTTCGCCGACATCTTCTTCTCGAACTGCTACAAGAACGGCATCCTGCCGATCGTGGCTTCGTCCGCGATCGTCGACCAGCTGTTCCGCGAGTGTGCGGCGACCGAGGGCTACCACCTGCGTGTCGACCTCGAAACCCAGACCGTCCGCAATCCGGCCGGCGAGTGGTTCGAGTTCGACATCACGCCGCACCGCAAGCACTGCCTGCTGAACGGGCTCGACGAGATCGGGCTGACTTTGCAGCATGCGGATGAGATCAAGGCGTTCGAGGCTAAGCATCGCGCGGCGCAGCCTTGGTTGTTTGCGTGATTTAGGAGGGCGTTGGCGCCTTGGCGCTCGGGCCGACGGGGTGCCCTGCTGCGCTCCGTGTCCCCCGGCGGACAAGGGCGATAAGGCGTCCGCCTCCTCCTTTACCTGCGCGCAGCAGGGCACCCCGTCGCCCTCGGCGTTCGCCAGCCAAGAATCGAAACGAATTACTGACAATGAAAGGATCATCACAATGAAGATTTGCGTTCTCCCCGGTGACGGCATCGGCGTCGAGATCGTCGCGCAGGCGATGCGCGTGCTCGACGTGTTCAAGTCAGAAGGCATGAAGATCGAAACCGAGCAGGCCCTGCTCGGCGGCTGCGCGGTCGATGCGACCGGCGATCCCTATCCCGAAGCCACGAAGAAGATCGCCCGCGCGGCCGACGCCGTGCTGCTCGGCGCCGTCGGCGGCCCGAAGTGGGACAACAACCCGCGTCCGCAGCGTCCCGAGCGCGGCCTGCTGGGCATCCGCAAGGACCTCGGCCTGTTCGCCAATCTGCGCCCGGCCGTGCTGTATCCGGAACTCGCCAACGCCTCGACGCTCAAGCCCGAAGTCGTCTCCGGGCTGGACATCATGATCGTGCGCGAGCTGACCGGCGACGTGTACTTCGGCGAGCCGCGCGGCATCAGCGTCGAGGACGGCAAGCGCGTCGGCCGCAACACCATGATCTACAACGAGGACGAAATCCGCCGCATCGGCCACGTCGCCTTCCAGATCGCCCGCAAGCGCAACAAGAAGGTCTGCTCGGTCGACAAGATGAACGTGCTCGAGACCACCCAGCTGTGGCGCGACGTCATGATCGAGATCGCTCCCCAGTACCCGGACGTCGAACTCAGCCACATGCTGGTCGACAACGCCGCCATGCAACTGGTGCGCAATCCCAAGCAGTTCGACGTCATGGTCACCGGCAACATCTTCGGCGACATCCTGTCGGATGAAGCCTCGATGCTGACGGGCTCGATCGGCATGCTGCCCTCGGCCTCGCTCGACGAGAAGAACAAGGGCCTCTACGAGCCCTGCCACGGCTCGGCGCCGGACATCGCCGGCAAGAACCTGGCGAACCCGCTGGCGACCATCCTCTCCGTCTCGATGATGCTGCGCTACACCTTCGCGAACGAGGAAGCCGCATCGCGCATCGACAATGCCGTGAAGAAGGTGCTGGCCGCGGGCTACCGCACCGGCGACATCTACGAAGCGGGCACCAAGAAGGTCTCGTGCTCGGAGATGGGCGATCAGGTCGTCGCCGCGATGTAACAAGGGCGCATGCGAGGTAGGGCGTTTGCGCTGCCTCGCGTGCCCACGCCACCATGGACAAACATCGTCTCATAGCAGGCAGGCTTCAACAGGTTATTGCGGTCCTTTGTCTCTTCGGAACCTTGGCAGTCATGGCGCTGATCTTCGCGCTCGGCTCTTGGAACCTGGAAGGAACCAGCCAATTCCACAAGCCGACCCTGCAAGAATATTTGGCATTGCCCGACACGATCGCCTCGATCGTATTGGGTTGCGTGTTTGCAGCGCAGTTCCATTTGGCACGGTCCTGGGGTAAAGGCAATCAGCGCGCCAAGTATCCATTGGCCTGCTTCGCCGTCCTCCAGCTGCTCTCCCTATTCCTGATCCCCGTGGCCGTCTATTCTCTTTGGGCGTTGTTCCGACGATTGCCCGCGGAGGGCGCCAGCCGAGCGCCGTCCGGCAGCGGCTTGGAGTCGAAGTAAGTCCCGTGTTCGCGCGGGTCCTGAAAGCAGGGACCGAGCGGCGGGACATGCTTTCCTCAACCCTTCTTCGTCATCCAAACCGAGCGGTCGAGAAACGCCCGCAGCCTCCCCACGGCAGATCCCGCGTATGTCGTGCCCGCAGTAGCCCCAAATGTTCTGCCGGCCGGCACCGAAGCGATAGGCACGCTGGCCGCGCCCGGTGATCCACTCCAGGACCAGGTGACGACGAGGCGGCGACGATCCCCCGTCGCCCTCGGCGGTCGCTCGGCACCGTGGGCGGCCGCTGGAATAAGACTGGATGCTATTAACGCGCTCGGACAGGTCGGCACCCGATTCGGCGAGCTGCGGCTGCCTGACCGGGAAGGCAGCAAATTTACCTTATCGGCGTGGCCGATGGTTGCATCGGTTGGGGCGTCAGGAGCCGAAGAAGTCGAACAGCGTCGAACGCTTCGCGGCGGTCGTGCCGCCATTGAGCAGCGAATCGACCGTCTTCATGTTGGCGCTCGCCCCTGCGCTTGCCTGGCTGCGCGACTGCAGCAAGCCGGTCGTCGAATTCGAGGCGGAGTTGCCGCCTTTCGCCTGCTGCAGCACCCTGAGTGCGGCGAGCTGCTCGGTCGCCGCGGACTGGCGGCCCGAGGTGGCCGCGGTCGTGCTCTTGCCGTTGCCCATCAGGGCGCTCACGACGGCGTCGAAGCTCTTGGCGTTGGTGCCCGACCGGTAGTTCAGGTTCTGCGCGATCTTGATCTGCAGGTTGCGCGCGTAGCCGTCGGGGTACTGCGCCTGCGCGATGGCCGGCAGGCCCTTGTAGTGGTCGAGCAGGGCCGTGAAGAACTTGGTGAGCTTGCCGCTCTGGTTGTATTCGGCCTTGCCGTCGGCGGAAACCTTGTCCCGCCATTGCGCCTCCTGGCGCGACACTTCGTTGAGGGCCGCGGCGCGTTCGTTGAAGGTGTAGCTGCCGCTGTCGTCGTACACCACGTAGTAGAGCTGCTCGCGCGAAAGGCCGGCGAAGGGGTTGGCCACGCTCGACGTCGCGCCGCTGCGCGTGCTCGCCATGAAGGCGGTGGCCTGCTTGGCTCGCGCCAGCAGGGCAGGATCGCCGGTGCGCGGCGTCTCCTTGTCGTACTTCGCCTGCTGCGCCGCGTCGGCCTTCGCCGTCAGCGCGCCGAGGATGCCGTTGGCCCCGGCCGCAAGCTGCGATCGGTTCAGCGTCCTGGCCAGTGCGTCCACGCGCGTGGCGCTGGCGGCGAGTTGCCTGGCCAGGGTCGAAATCGTCGCCGAGGTGCCGGACGATGCAGTCGATGCGGCGGCGGAAGCCGACGACCCTGCCTGGACCGCGGAAGTCGTCTTGGCTTGCGACGTCTGGGACGACTGCGACTGCGACGCGAGGTAGGAGCCGATCGACGTGGTGGTAGTCATTGTTGGCATCATGGCATTGCTCAATGCCGGATGGCTGGGGGATTAGGGGCGGGATGCCGCCCGCTTTTCCGGGTTTTGGGCGCCGCGCTATCCTGGAAGCAGGAGGCGCCCCATGCCGGTATTGCAGGAACTTTCGGACGGCCGCGTGCCGGTGAAGATATGGACGCCCGAGGTGGAGGCCTCGGCGCGGCGCCAACTCGCCAACATCTCGCAGCTGCCGATCGTTCATCACCACGTCGCCGCGATGCCCGACGTGCACACCGGGATCGGCGCCACGGTCGGCGCGGTGATCGCGACGCGCGCGGCCATCATCCCTGCCTCGGTCGGCGTCGACATCGGCTGCGGCATGATCGCCAGCCGGCTTTCGCTGGAGGCCGAAGACCTCGATGAGGCCGTTCTCCGGCGCATCTTCGACCAGATCTCGCGGGACGTGCCCGTCGGCTTCGACCAGCACCAGGAGTCCCGTGCGCCGGCGGCCCTGGCGAAGTCCTTCGCCCCGGGGTTGCGCCGGATCGTGGAGCGCCATCCGGGCGTCAAGAAGCGCGTCGGGCGCCACAGCGACTGGGTGCGCCAGCTCGGCACGCTGGGCGGCGGCAACCATTTCATCGAGGTTTGTCTCGACGAGGCGCAGCGGGTCTGGGTGATGCTGCATTCGGGCAGCCGCGGCATCGGCAACGCCATCGGCCAGTACTTCATCGAGCTGGCGCGGCGGGACGCGGAGCGCGGGCACATCCTGTTGCCGGATCGGGACCTCGCGTGGTTCGGCGAAGGTTCCGAGCACTTCGACGACTACGTGAATGCCGTGCAGTGGGCGCAGGACTACGCGGCCGCCAATCGGGCCGCCATGATGGACGCCGTGATCGCGGCGCTGGCGCGCCACCTTCCGCCTTTCGCCGTCACGAGCGAGGCGGTGAACTGCCACCACAACTACGTGGCCCGCGAGCGGCACTACGGCGCCGAGGTCTGGGTCACGCGCAAGGGGGCGATCCGGGCGCGCAGCGGCGACCTCGGCATCATCCCGGGCAGCATGGGTGCGCGGAGCTACATCGTGCGCGGGCGGGGCAGCGCGGAGAGCTTCGAGTCCTGCGCGCACGGGGCGGGGCGCCGCATGAGCCGCACCCAGGCGAACAAGGCCTATACGGCGCACGACGTCGCCAGCCAGACCGAAGGCGTCGTCTGCCGCAAGGATCGCGGCGTCGTGGACGAGATTCCTTCCGCCTACAAGGACATCGACCAGGTGATGGCGAACCAGAGCGACCTGGTGGAGGTCGTGCACTCGCTCAAGCAGGTCGTCTGCGTCAAGGGTTAACGATCTGACGAAAGGCATAATTGCTGATATATTTCGTGGCGGTCCGCCCTGAATCCGCGGGCCCCTGATAAGGGCAACTTCGCCGCGAAAGTGCGAGGGCGCAAAGTTCCGGTCTAAAGGCTCGCAGCCCATGACTGTCGGAACTGCCGGGTAGAGAATCGAGGACGCCTCCCGGTGCCCCATGACCCGTGAACCGGCCGGCTTCTGCGATCTCCGAGATTCGCTCGTTCGGAGAAGCATGTGAAGATCAACCATCCGATCACCCAGACCGAGAGGCCGTTCCCCAGCGGCCGCTACCTTGTCTCGAAGACCGATCTCAAGGGCGTCATCACCTACGTCAACGACACCTTCGTCGACTTGTCGGGCTTCTCGCGCGACGAACTGATCGGGAAGAGCCACAACGTCGTCCGCCATCCGGACATGCCGCCGCAGGCCTTCGAGGACCTCTGGCGCACCGTCAAGCAGGGCCATCCCTGGACCGGCATCGTCAAGAATCGCACCAAGGAAGGCGATCACTACTGGGTCAAGGCCTTCGTGGTCCCGATACGCGAGAGCGATCGGATCGTGGGCTACATGTCGGCGCGCTCCGAGCCCACGCGCGCGGAGGTGGCCGCCGCGGACGCGCTTTACAAGCAAGCGAACCGCAGCAAGGCGCCGCTCGACTCCCGTCCGTCGCTGCTCAAGCGCATGACCATCAGGTTGCGCCTCGCCCTGATGATGGGCCTGGTGGCGGCGATGCTGGTCAGCGGGGCGATGGTCGGCATCGGCGGCATGGGCGCCGCCAGGGACGCGCTGGACCGCAGCTATCGCGACCGGCTCGAGCCGACCGATCTGCTCTGGCGCATCACGGCCCTCATGAACGACAACCGCAGCCAGGTGCTGCTGGCGCTCCAGCACAATCCCGCCAGCCCCTTCGCCGAGTATCACGACCATCCCATCAGCGTGCATACCGACGCGATCGCGGCGAACCGCGACGCCATCACGAAATTGTGGGCCGAGTTGGCCCAGCGGCAGTTGGCGCCCGACGAGCAGCAGCAAGCGGACAAGTACCTCTCGGCGCGCGGCCGCTACGTGGAGGAAGGGCTGATGCCGGCCCGCCAGGCCCTGCTGGATGGCCGCTTCGACGACGGCAACGCCATCCTGCTGAAGAAGGTCGATCCCCTGCATTCGGCGGCGACCGGCGAGGCCAACCGGCTGCTGGAAATGTTCAAGTCCTCGGCGCGCCGGGAATACGAGGCGGCGACGGACCGGGACCGCCTCATCACCGGGGCCGCCATCGGGGGAACCGCGCTGGCGCTGGCCGTGCTGGGGCTGGCCGCCTGGCTGCTGATGCGGTCCGTGACGGGGCCGCTGCGGCAGACCATCGCCCATTTCAACCACATCGCCCAGGGCGACCTGTCGGACGAGATCGACATCTCGGGCCGCGACGAAGTGGGCCGCGTCCTCACCTCGCTGGCTGCCATGCAGGTGCATCTCAAAGTCATGCTCGACGAAGTCACTGCGGCGGCCGGCGCGATCGAGTCCCAGTCGAACCGGCTGGATGACGAGACGGCGATGGTCGCCGGGAAGTCCGAGCAGCAACGCGACCGGGTGCGCGCCGTCGCGGCTGCCGTCGAGGAGTTCAGCCATTCGGTCGCCGAGGTGGCGGCCAGCTCGGACGGCACCGCCAAGGCGGCCGAAAGCGTGCAGTCCGAAGTCACGGTAAGCCGCGGCACCATGGAGCGCAGCGTCGCCGCGACCGGGCGCGTAGTCGAGGCCGTGCAGCAATCGAGCCGCACCATGGGCGAACTCGACCGGGCCGTCGCGAAGATCGGCGACATCACGCAAGTCATCCGGGAGATCGCCGAGCAGACCAACCTGCTGGCGCTCAACGCCGCCATCGAGGCGGCGCGAGCCGGCGAGCAGGGGCGCGGATTCGCCGTGGTGGCCGACGAAGTCAGGAAGCTCGCGGAGCGCACCAGCGCGAGCACGTCCGACATCACCGCGACGGTCGGCGAGATCCGCCAGGTGACCGACACGGCGGTGGCCTCCATGGACCACGCCGTGGCGGAAGTCGAGGAGGCCACCGGTTCCATCCGCGCCAGCGGCGAGGGGCTGGCGCGCATCGCCTCGGCCAGCCGGGACGCCAACGATCGCGCCCAGCACATTGCGGGCGCGGCGCGCGAACAGGCCGCCGTGAGCGAGCAGGTGGCCGGGAACATGGAACAGATAGCGGGCCTCATCGACGACAACGTCTTTGCGGCCCAGCAGGCGCAGTCGGCCGCGGAGGAGTTGCTGGCCACGGCCGGCGGCCTGCGACAGGTCGTGGCCCGTTTCCGCATCGTCAAGTAACAACAAGAAGGCCCGGCCCTAGGGGCGCGGCTTGCCCGTGATCTCCTCGTGCCGGACGAAGGCCTTGCGCAGCAGCGCCACGAGCTCGCTGTTGTCCCATGGCTTCGTCACGTACTTGTAGATCTCGCCCTTGTTGATGGCCTCGGTGATGGTCGACGCCTCCGAATAGCCGGACAGGATGATGCGCACGACGTCGGGGTACATCGCGCGCACCTTCTGCAGCAGCTCGGTACCCGTCATGCCGGGCATGCGCTGGTCCGACAGGATGACGTCGACGTGGTTGGTGGCCAGCAGGTCGAGCGCCCGCTGGCCGCTCTCCGCCATGAGAACGCGATAGCCCTCGCCGCGCAGCAGGCGGTGGATCGCATGCAGCAGGTTCTCCTCGTCGTCCACCACCAGCAGCGTGCGCTCCGGCGCCTTGCGGTCCACCAGCTGCTTGCTGCCCAGCAGCGCCTCGATGTCGGCGGCGGGCGCCGGATGGCCGAGGAAGAAGCCCTGCAGGTGGTCGCAATGCAGGCTGCGCAGGTAGCCGGCCTGCGATTCGGTCTCGACGCCCTCGGCGACGGTGGTGACGCCCAGCGCGCGCGACATGGCGACGATCGCCTGGACGATCGAGGCGTCGCTCGGGTCGGTGGTCAGGTTGCGCACGAACGAGCGATCGATCTTGATGCGGTCGATCGGGAACTGCTTGAGATAGTTGAGGCTCGAGTATCCGGTGCCGAAGTCGTCGATGGTCAGCTGCACGCCCATCTCCTTGAGCCGCTGCATCACGCCGAGCGTCGCCTTGGCGTTGCGCATGATGGCGCCTTCGGTGAACTCCAGCTCTATGGCATGGGGATCGACACCTTCGTCCGTGATGATCGCTTCGATGGTGGCGAACAGCTGCGGGTCGGTGAATTGCATCGGCGACAGGTTGACCGCCATGGCGACGCGATGGCCGGCCTGGTGCCATTGCCGGAGTTGGCGGCAGGCCTCGCGCATCGCCCAGGTGCCGATCGGCAGGATCATGCCGGTTTCCTCGGCGACGCTGATGAACTCGTCGGGCGGGATCAGGCCGCGCTCGGGATGCTGCATGCGGATGAGGGCCTCGACGGCCGCCACCGTCCCGCTGGCGGTGTCCACCTGCGGCTGGTAGTGGAGCACGAACCAGCCCTGCTCGATCGCGCGGCGCAGTTCCGCCGCCATGGCCAGCGCGCGGCGGGCGCGCTCGTTGAGATCGGGCGTGAAGTAGTAGGAGGTGTTGCGGCCGTTCTCCCTCGCCTTCGAGAGCGCGGCATCGGCGTTGCCGAGCAGCGTCTCGAAGTCCTTGCCGTCGTCCGGGAACAGCGCGATGCCGATGCAGGCCGACAGCAGGACCTCGGTGTTGCCGACGGCGATCGCCTCGGCGGCCGACAGGAGCACCTCGTTGACGTACTGCGGCACGGGGATGGAGTCGTTCAGATCGTCCACCAGTATCACGAACGTGTCGCCCGACAGGCGGGACACCGTGTTGGGCCCCGCGACGCACTGGGAGAAGCGGTTCGCCAGGGTGCGCAGAACCTCGTCGCCGGCCAGATGTCCGAGCGACTCGTTGACGAAGCGGAAGTTGTCGATGTTGATGTAGAGCAGCGCGACCAGGCGATTGTGCTGGCGAGCGTGGGCGATCGCCTCGAAGGCGCGATCCTCGAGCACCATCCGGTTGGGCAGGCCGGTCAGGGCATCGAGGCGCTGCAGGCGCCGCAATTCCTCCTTCGCCTGATGCTGGCCGAGGTCGGTGGCGACCTTGAAATAGTTGACGGTCTCGCCGGCGGCGTTGCGGACGGCGGAGATCATCGCCCACTCGGGGTAGATCTCGCCGTTCTTGCGGCGGTTCCAGATCTCGCCCTTCCAGAATCCGGCGCTCGCCAGGGCGGCCCACAACTCGCGATAGAAGTCGCGATCATGCCGGCCCGACTTGAGCAGGCGGGGATCCTGGCCCAGCACCTCTTCCGCGGCATAGCCGGTCAGCCTCGAGAAGGCGCGGTTGACCTCGACGATGCGGTTGTCCGCATCGGTGATGATCATCGCCTCGGCGCTGTGGTCGAACACCTTGGCATGCAGCGCCAGGCGCGACTCGGCCCGCCGAAGCTCGTCGTTCTGCCGCTCGAGCTCCTCGCGCTGCACTTGCAGCTCGGCCAGCAGCTTCTGGAGGTTGGCGAACTCCCGCGGCTCGATGTCGTCGTGGCGGCGCAAACCCTTGCGCTTCTCGACCGGTGGCGGCGGAGGCTTGCGTTCGCTCATGTCAGGCGACGGGGCCGGCGATCGGCAGCCAGACCCGGAAGGTGGAGCCGACGCCTGGCTCGCTCTCGACCTCGAAGCGGCCGCCATGCTTCTTGACGACGATGTCGTAGGACAGCGAGAGGCCCAGGCCGGTGCCCTTGCCGACGGGCTTGGTGGTGAAGAAGGGCTCGAAGACGCGCTTCATGACGTCGGGCGGCATGCCGCGGCCGGTGTCGCTCACCTCGATCCAGACCTCCGCGCCGTCGCGGCCGGTGCGCACGGTGATGGTGCCGCGCTGCTCGATGGCCTGCGCGGCGTTGACCAGCAGGTTCATGAAGACCTGGTTGATCTGGCCGGCGATGCAGCGCACGCGCGGCAGCTCGCCGTATTGCTTGACGACCTCGGCCTTGTACTTGAGCTCGTTCCAGACGACGTTGAGGGTGCTCTCGAGTCCCGCGTTGATGTCGGTCTCGTGCAGTTCGGCCTCGTCGATGTGCGAGAAATCCTTGAGGTCCTGCACGATCTTCTTGACGCGCTCCAGCCCCTCGCGCGACTCGCTGAGCAGGGCGACGATGTCCTCGCGCAGGAAATCGAGGTCGGCGTCCGCCTTGGCCGCCACCAGCTCGGGCGCCCGCTCGGGATTCTTCTCCAGGCAGCGGTCGTAGAGGTCGATGAGGCCGAGCAGCCGGTCGACGTAGCTCTTCATCGTGCCGAGGTTGGAGTTGACGAAGCCGATCGGGTTGTTGATCTCGTGCGCCACCCCGGCGGCGAGCTGGCCGATGGCCGCCATCTTCTCCGATTGCAGGATCTGGTTCTGGGCCTCTTCCATCTTGCCCAGAAGCTGCGCCAGTTCCTGTTGCTCGGCTTCCAGCCGGTCGTTGGCCGCGGTCAACGCCTGCGTGCGCTCCGCCACCTTCTGCTCGAGCCCCTCGTTGGCGCGCGCCAGTTCCTGGTTCTGCAGCGACATCAGGTGGTACAGCTTGTGCAGCGCCGACAGCAGGGCGGAGACGCTGTTGTCCTCGGCGGCGTGCTCGGCCGCGAACGCCTCGGCAGGCGTCCTGCCGGCGTGGATGGCGGCGATCTGGCGCGCCATGCGCTGGTCCTCGTCGAGGATGTGGAACGACAGCCAGGCGGCGAGGAAGCCGTGCAGCACCTCCGCCGGGTTGGCCATGGTGGCGCGGCTGCGCCACATCTGCACCACCTGGGCAATGAACTGCGCGTGATGCTCGCGATGCACCTTGGCGTGGCGGGGATCGATGCCCGCCTCGGCCATCAGCCGCTCTTCGTCGGCGAAATGCAAATGCGCGTAATCGGCCAGCTGCTTGAAGATGGTCTGCAGGTCGTCCTCGGACGAATGCCGCGACATGAGGATTTCGCCGACCAGATTGACGATGTCGACCAGGTGGCGATGCTGGGCGTCGACGCTGTCGAGCCCGGTGACGAAACGCTGGTCCCAGACGAAGGCTTCCATTGTTGGCTCTTCTCCTCGCGATGGGCGCGGCGGCGCTGTCGGCGCGGCCGCGATGCAATCCCGGGTATGCTACCCTTAACCGCGATTCCAAGGAGGGCAGTCGATGAATTCCCCGCTGATCCGGCGCGTCCTGGTGGTCGACGACGAGGCGAACATCGTCAGCGCCGTGCGGCGCGAGCTGATGACGCCGCCGCTGGGACGATACCGCTACGAGGTCGAGGGGTTCACCGATGCCGCGCAGGCGCTGGAGCGCGCGCGCCAGCAGCCCTTCGACGCCGTCATCAGCGACTACCGCATGCCGGGCATGGACGGGCTGCGCTTCCTCAATGCGCTGGCCGGACTGCAGCCGGAATGCGCCCGGCTGGTGCTGAGCGGCCAGACCGACATGCGCGCGCTGGTCAAGATGGTCAACCAGACGCACATCTACCGCTTCATTCCCAAGCCCTGGCACGACTACTTCCTCAAGAGCTCGCTGGCGCAGGCGGTCGAGTTCGGCGGCGTGCTGCGCGAAAGCCGGCGGCTCGCGGCGCTGGTGCGCGAGCGCGGCCTTGCGGCGCCGAGGCTGGCGCTCGAGGACGGGCCCGACGACATCCTGGTGGTGGACGGCGACGCCGACGCCAGGGAAGGCCTCTCGCGCATTCTCGCCAACCACAGCGAGGCGGGAAACCTGTTCACCGCCATACGCTTCGAGATCGCCCACGACGTCGGCGCGGCGCTGCGGGAGTCGAACCTGCGCATCACCCCGGCGGCGTCGGGACGTGAGGCGCTGAAGCTGGCCGAGGCGCGGGAGTTCGCCTGCATCGTCGCCGACGTGCGCCTTCCCGACATGCGCGGCATCGAGCTGCTGCAGACCTTCGCCGAACGCCAGCCGGACTGCCAGCGCATCCTGGTCGGGGACGACGTCGCGCAGGACGAGCTGATCGAGGCGGTCGACGGCGCGCACATCTTCGGCTTCGCCGCCAAGCCCTGGCACGATTTCGAGCTCAAGAGCTGCGTCGCCCAGGCGATCGGGCAGCGGCGCGTGGTGCTGGAAAACCGGATGCTCGGGGAAATGCTGGATGCGGGAGGCACGCCGGCCTAGCATGGCAGCCGAGGAGAATCGCGAAGTGGGCGAAGCGCGCGCGTTGACGCTGCTGTTCGTTGACGACGAGGCGGGCATCCTGTCCGCGCTGCGGCGGCTGTTCCGGCCGCTGGGCTACCGCATCCTGACGGCGTCGGGCGGCGCGCAGGGACTCGAGATCCTGGCGAACGAGGACATCGACCTGGTGGTGTCGGACATGCGCATGCCCGGCATGGACGGCGCCAACTTCCTGCGCCAGGTGCGGGCGCGCTGGCCAGGCGTCGTGCGCCTCCTGCTGACCGGCTATGCCGACATGGCCTCTACCATCGACGCCATCAACCACGGCGAAATCTACCGCTACATCTCCAAGCCCTGGAACGACGACGAGATCATCCATACCGTTCAGGATGCGCTCGAGCGCAAGCGGCTGGAGCGGGAGAACCTGCGCCTGGCGGAACTCACGCGGCAGCAGAACGAGCAGCTCAGGGAACTCAATGCCGGGCTCGAGCAGAAGGTGGCGGAACGCACCGCCGAGCTCAAGCGCGCGCTGGCTTCGCTGGAGGAGGCGCACAAGGAGCTCAAGCGCGGCTTCATGACCTCGATGCGCGTCTTTTCCGGCCTGATCGAATTGCGCGGCGGCCGGCTGGCCGGCCATTCGCGGCGCGTGGCCGAACTGGCGCGCCGGCTGGCGCCGCGCGTCGGCCTCGGCGACGCCGAGGCGCAGGATCTGCTGATGGGGGCGCTGCTGCACGATGTCGGCAAGATCGGGCTGCCCGACGCGGTGCTCGAGCGCCCGTTCAACGCCATGCCGGCGGACGTGCGCGCCCTGGTGATGAAGCATCCGGTGACGGGAGAGATGGCGATCCTCGGGGTCGACCAGTTGAAGGGCGCGGCGCCGCTGATCCGCCATCATCACGAGAACTTCGACGGCACCGGCTTCCCTGATGGCCTGGCCGGCCTCGCCATTCCGCTCGGCGCCCGCGTGCTCACGGTGGTCAACGACTACGACGCGCTGCTCAGCGGACACCTGGTAAACCGAAGCCTCAAGCCCGCGGAGGCGCTGGCATTCATCAGCGACAACGCCGGCAAGCGCTACGACCCGCAGATCGCGCAAGCCTTCGTCGCCATGATGGCGGAGGCGCTGCAGAACGAAATCGCCGAGCTGCCGGTCCGGCCGGGCAATGCGACCCCCGGCATGGTCTTGACGCGCGACCTGCTGCACAAGGAGGGCTGGCTGCTGCTCGCCAAGGGGCATACCCTGAACGCGGGAGTCATCCAGCAGCTGCAGCGGCTCGAGTCTTCCGAGAACACCTCCCTGACCCTCTATGTAAGACAGGAAGCGAAGTAGCCGCGCGGCCCCGGCCGCGATCGTCGTCCGCCCGATAGGCCCTCCCGGCCCGATGGGCATGTCAAGCGGCGGTCAGGTGCGAAGCGAATCATGCCGTCCAGGTCACCGAATCCGGCCAGGAGGGCACGATGAGAAACAGATTACCCGCGACGCTACGCCGCATTCTCTGGGCTTCCGGTACGTTGGCGTCGGTTGCGTTGGCGCTGCTGTCCGGCGATGCCTCGGCATTGCCGCTGTTCGCACGGCAGACGGGGCAGAACTGCCTGGCCTGCCATGCCGGGGGGCAGTTCCCGGAACTGACGCCCTACGGCCGCATGTTCAAGATGACGGGCTACACCATCGGCGAGCGCACCAAGGTGCCGCTCTCCGTGATGGGCGTCCTTACGGCGGCGCGCGTCGCCGACACGTCGAAGAGCGATGCCCCGCAAGACGACTTCCAGAAGAACGGCGTGCCGCAGTTCGCCACCGGCAGCCTCTTCCTCGGCGGCAAGGTCACCGACAACATCGGCGCTTTCGCGCAGGTGACCTACGACAACTACTTCACGAACAGCAAGGGATACTTCCAGGGGCACAGCAACGCCGACAACATCGATCTGCGCTACGCCGATCGCTTCGTCGACAACCAGCGGGACGTGATCTTCGGCCTGAGCGTCAACAACAATCCGTCGGTGTCCGATCCCTGGAATTCCGCCCCGGCCTGGATGCAATACGTGCCGGCGTCGTCGACGACCAGCCACCAGTTCGCCGACCCCAATTCGCCGTACCCGGGCTTCGGCTCCGGCGGCAACGTCGCCGGCGTCAGCGCCTACGTGTTCTGGAACAAGACGCTTTACGCCGAACTCGGCACCTATACCACTGCCAACCGCGGCTTCTCCTTCATGAGCGCCGGCATCGAGGACGCCGCCACCACCAAGCTCAAGGGCGGCAACAATCCGTACTGGCGGCTGGCCTTGTCGCACGAATGGGGCGCGCAAAACATCATGGTCGGCGCCACCGGCATGACCGCCCATGTGTTTGACGGCACCACAGATCCTTCGGACTCGGGTGCCTACAATCGCATCAGGAACACCGGCGTCGACGCGCAGTACCAGTACCTGCTCGATCCGCACACCATCACCGCGCAGGTCGCGTACATGCGGCAAGTGACGGACTATTCGGCGAACACGCTGGCCGGGGCATCGAGCTTCGTTCAGGCCGATGGTGCGACGCCGGTGGCCGCGTTCAACCCGTCGGATACGACCAATATCTTCAGGGCGAAGCTGTCTTACGTCTATCAGGCGAAATACGGCGGCAGTCTCTCCTACTTCAATCTGAGGGGTACCACGAACACGCTTAACCAGTCGTCTGGATTCGACCCCTGTTTTGCCGCGGGCGCTCCGGGAGCGGGATCGGCGCCGATCAGTACAGACGCCGATGCGACGCAGGGCTGCGCGCCGTCGACGCGCGTCACCGGCAACCTCTCCGGCAACCCTGCCACCAACGGCATGACCTACGAGGTGTTCTGGCTGCCGGTGCAGTACGTGCGCGTCGGCGCGCAGTACACCGCCTATCACAAGTTCAACGGTGCGACCGACAACTACGACGGCTTCGGCCGCAATGCCCGGGACAACAACACCTTGTTCCTCTACGTTTGGGGCGCCTACTGATGCCGCGCCGCGCGTCCCTGCAAAACCATTCGAGGACTCTCGCATGAAACACGGCCATTCGATCCTGCTTGTCCTGAGCGTCGCCGCCAGCGCCGGCTGCGCCAACGTCGACCGCTCCCGCGACCTTGCGAATCCGGCGGTTCCGGGCAAGGTGCTCGCTGTCCAGGTCTGCTCGAACTGCCATGGCGTGGACGGCAACTCGGTGTCGCCGGCCTTCCCCCGTCTGGCGGAACAGCAGAAGGACTACATCGTCGCGCAGCTCAAGAACTTCCGCGCCCATCACCGTTCCGATCCGGCCGGCTCCGAGTACATGTGGGGCCTGAGCCGCAGCCTCACGGACAAGCAGATCGATGAGTTGGCCGACTATTTCTCGACGCAGAAGGAGCGGCCGAACGTTCATGCCGACGATGCCCTGGCCGCTGCCGGCAAGGACATCTTCGAGAACGGCGTGCCGTCGCAGAAGGTCATCGCCTGCGCCTCGTGCCACGGACCGAAGGCGCAGGGCATCGGCGCCTTCCCGCGCCTGGCGGAGCAGCATGGCGATTACATCGTGAAGCAGCTCGACATCTTCCAGAACACGCAGGGACGACCGGGCACGCCGATGGAGTTCGTGGTGCACCCGCTGACGGGCAGCAACAAGAACGCAGTGGCGGCCTACCTGCAGAACCTGACCGAATGACGGACCCGGAATGATGACAACGGAGGCTGCAATGACGAAGTTCATGATTGCCGGATTGCTGAGTGCGGCCCTGATCGCCCCGGCACTCGCGGCCGACACCTACACCATCGATCCCGAGTACACGATTCCGGCTTTCGAGGTCGAGCATCTCGGCTTCACGACTCAGCGGGGCCGCTTCGACAAGACCTCGGGACGCATCGTGCTCGACATCCCGGCGAAGAAGGGATCGGTCGAATTCACCATCTACACCAACTCGCTCGACATGGGGTCCCAGGCGTGGACGGTGCACGTCGCGTCGGAAGGCCTGTTCGACGTCGAGCACTACCCGACCATGAGCTTCAAGTCGGACGACCTGGTGTTCCAGGGCGACAAGGTGGTCGCCGCCAAAGGGCGCTTCACCATGCTGGGCGTGACCAAGCCGCTGACCGTCAAGGTCGACAAGTTCAATTGCGGCCTCAATCCGCTCAACAAGAAGCAGATGTGCGCGGGCAACGTCTCCGCGACCATCAAACGTTCCGAGTTCGGCATGACCAAGTACATTCCCACCGTGAGCGACGACATCAAGATCACGGTTCCGGTCGAGGCGTACAAGGACTGACCGCAAGCGCATGAGAGGCGTTCTGGCGGCATGCGCGGCGCTGGCCGCGGCGCCGGCATCGGCGGCGGAGACGTACGTCATGGAACCCGCCCATTGCATCCCGTCGTTCGAGTTCACGCACCTGGGCATGACCACCCAGAGCGGGCGCTTCGATCGGGCGCGCGGCACGGTGACGATCGACCGCGCCGCCCGCCGCGGCAGCATCCGCTACGACGTGGACACGGCGTCGCTCGACATGGGCACCGGCACCGAGGGGCCGGAGTCGGCCGGCTACCAGCTGTTCCAGGTCAAGCGCTATCCGGCAATCCACTTCAGGTCCGACAACCTGTACTTCGACGATGCCGGCCGCGTCGTTGCGGCTCAGGGCGAGCTGAGCCTGCTCGGCGTGACGCGGCCGCTGACCATCTGGGTGAGCCGGTTCGCCTGCTCGACGCGCGGCGGCAGGCACTTCTGCGCAGCCGACGTGACGGCGACGCTCAATCGATCCGAATTCGGCATGCTGCAGTACATCCCGGCCGTCAGCGACGAGATCAGCATCAGCGTGCCGGTCGAGGCCTACCGGCAGGATTGACTACATCTGCTGGTAGATCGGCCCTTCGCCGCCCTGGGGCGTCACCCAGCGGATGTTCTGCGTAGGATCCTTGATGTCGCAGGTTTTGCAGTGGACGCAGTTCTGCGCATTGATCTGCAGCCGCGGGTTTTCGCCCTTTTCGTCGCGCACGATTTCGTAGACGCCGGCCGGGCAGTAGCGCTGCTCGGGGGCATCGTAGAGCGCGAGGTTGGTCCTGATCGCGACGTCGGGATCCTTCAACTGAAGATGGCAGGGCTGGTTCTCCTCGTGGTTGGTGTTCGACAGGAACACCGAGGAGAGCCGGTCGAAGGTCAGCACGCCGTCCGGCTTCGGGTAGGCGATGGGCGCGCATTGCGAGGCCTGCTTCAGCTTGAGGTGGTCGGCCTTGTTGTGCAGCGTCCACGGCGCCTTCCCGCGGAACAGCTGCTGGTCGATGCCGAACATCAGCGACCCGAGGTACAGCCCCTTGGCCATCCAGGGCTTGAAATTGCGGGCGCGGTAGAGCTCGTCGTAGAGCCAGGAGTTGCGGAAGGACTCGGGATAGGCGACCAGTTCATCCTGCGCGCGTCCACCGGCGAGCGCCGCCGCGGCGGCCTCGGCCGCCAGCATGCCGGTCTTGATGGCGGCGTGGCTGCCCTTGATGCGCGAGGCGACCAGGAAGCCGGCGTCGTCTCCGATCAACGCGCCGCCGGGGAAGATCAGCTTGGGCAGCGCCTGCAGACCGCCGGCGGTGAGCGCGCGCGCGCCGTAAGCGAGGCGCTTGCCGCCGGCAAGCATGCTGCTGAAGTAGGGATGCGTCTTGAGCCGCTGCATCTCCTCGAAAGGAGAGAGGTAGGGGTTCTCGTAGCCCGCGCCGACGACCATGCCGATGGAGACCAGGTTCTCGCCGTAGTGGTAGCAGAAGGAGCCGCCGTAGGTGGCGGCGTCGAGCGGCCAGCCGGCGGTGTGCATCACCAGCCCCTTTTTGTGCTGGTCGGGCTGGACCTCCCAGAGCTCCTTGATGCCGATGCCGTAGACCTGCGGGTCGGCGCCCTTCCTCAGTTCGTAGCGCTGTTCGAGCTCCTTGCCCAGGTGGCCGCGGCAACCTTCGGCGAACAGGGTGTACTTGGCGCGCAATTCCATGCCGGCCTGGAAGGCATCCGTCGGCTGGCCGTCGCGGCCGAGGCCCATGTCGCCGGTCACCACGCCGGCGACGCGGTCCTGGTCGCCGTAGAGGACGCCGGCGGCGGCGAAGCCCGGGTAGATCTCGACGCCGAGCGCTTCCGCCTGGCTGCCGAGCCAGCGGCAGACCAGCCCGAGGCTGACCACGTAGTTGCCGTGGTTGAGGAAGCACTTCGGCAGCATGAACTCGGGAAAGCCGATGCCGCCGGATTCGGAGAGCATGACGAAGCGGTCCTGCGTCACCGGTGTGTCGAGCGGGGCGTCCAACGCCATCCAGTCCGGAATCAGCTCGTTCAGCGCGCGCGGGTCCATCACGGCGCCGGAGAGGATGTGGGCGCCGATCTCGGCGCCCTTGTCGATCAGGCAGACCGACAGGTCGGCATTGAGCTGCTTGAGCCGGATGGCGGCCGCAAGGCCCGCCGGACCGCCGCCGACGATGACGACGTCGAACTCCATCGCTTCGCGTTCCATGGCACTCCCCTGGATGTCGGAATCGTATCGGCACATTATAATTCGGCCGCCAACATCCAAACGGTACCGTATGGAAAATTCCCGCAAACTCGTGCTGACGTCGGTCCAGCCGATCCGCTGGGGGGACATGGACGCCCTCGGTCACGTCAACAACACGATCTATTTCCGCTACATGGAGCAGACGCGCGTCGAGTGGCTGGACAAGCTCGGCTTCGATCTCGGCGTGGCGCACGAGGAGGGCGTGGTGGTGGTCAACGCCAGCTGCACCTTCCTGCTGCCCCTCACCTATCCGGGCAGCGTCGAGGTGCGCATGTTCTTCGACAAGCCGGGCCGCAGCAGCCTGCAGACGCACTACGAGGTGCGCAAGGTCGGCGAGGATACGCTCTATGCGGAAGGGGCGGCCAAGATGGTCTGGATCAACCAGACCACCGGCAAGTCGTCGCCCTGGCCCGCCTGGGTGCTGGAAGCGATCTAGACTGACAGTCATGAATCCACGCTCCCCGATCTGGCAGCCTTCCCCCGAACGAATCGCCGCCTCTCGATTGGCGGCTTTCATGGCGGAGGCCCAGGCCCGCTGGAACCGCCGCTTCGACGGCTACGCGGCGCTGCATCGCTGGTCGGTCGAGCAGCCCGAGGAATTCTGGACTTCGGTGTGGCAGTTCTGCGGCGTGCGCGGCGAGATGGGCGGCCGCGTTGTGGTCGACGGCGACCGCATGCCGGGCGCCAGGTGGTTCCCCGAGGCGCGCCTGAACTTCGCCGAGAACCTGCTGCGGCGGCGCGACGAGGGTGCCGCACTGGTCTTCTGGGGCGAGGACCGGGCGACGCGGCGCATGACGCACGCCGAGCTCTACCGCCGCGTGGCGCAGATCGCGGCGGCGATGCGCGCCGACGGCGTCGCGGCCGGCGATCGCGTCGCGGCCTACCTGCCCAACATGCCCGAGACCATCGTCGCCATGCTGGCGGCGGCCTCGATCGGCGCCACCTTCACGTCGGCGTCGCCCGATTTCGGCGTTCAGGGCGTACTCGATCGCTTCGGGCAGGTCGAGCCCAAGCTGCTGTTCGCGGTCGACGCCTACTACTACAACGGCAAGGTGGTCGACTGCCGCGCCAAGGTCGCGGAAGTGGCGAGCCGGCTGCCCTCGCTCGCTCGCATCGTCGTGGTGTCGTATGCCGGCTCCGCGGATGCGGCGGTCGGGATTCCCGGCAGCCTGAGCTTCGACGCCTACGCCGCGCTTCACGAAGATGCGGAGACGATCGAGTTCGCGCGCCTGCCGTTCGACCATCCGCTCTACATCATGTACTCCTCGGGCACTACCGGCGTGCCCAAGTGCATCGTCCACTGCGCGGGCGGGGCACTGCTGCAGCACCTCAAGGAGCACCAGCTGCAATGCGACGTCAAGCCGGACGACCGGCTGTTCTACTTCACCACCTGCGGCTGGATGATGTGGAACTGGCTCGTCTCCGGCCTGGCCTCCGGAGCGACGCTGCTGCTCTACGACGGCAGCCCCTTCGTCCGCGGCGGCAGCATCCTGTTCGACTATGCGGTGGCGGAGGGCATGACCCAGTTCGGCACCTCGGCGAAGTTCATCGACGCCTGCGCCAAGGCGGAACTCAAGCCGCGCGAGACGCACGACCTGTCGCGCCTGCGCAGCATCCTGTCCACCGGCAGTCCGTTGGTGCCCGAGGGCTTCGACTACGTCTACGCCAGCATCAAGCGCGACGTGCAGCTGGCGTCGATCTCCGGCGGCACCGACATCATCTCCTGCTTCGTCGGCGGCAACCCGATCGCCCCGGTGTACCGCGGCGAGATCCAGTGCGCCGGGCTCGGCATGGCGACCGACGTCTTCGACGAGCACGGGGTCCCGGTGGTCGGGCAGAAGGGCGAGCTGGTGTGCACGCGGCCCTTCCCGGTGATGCCGCTCGGCTTCTGGAACGATCCCGACGGCAGGCGCTATCGCGCGGCTTACTTCGAGCGCTTCCCTGGCATCTGGTGCCACGGCGACTTCGCCGAGCGCACGGTGCACGACGGCTTCGTCATCTACGGACGCTCCGACGCGACCCTCAATCCCGGCGGCGTGCGCATCGGCACCGCGGAGATCTACCGCCAGGTCGAGAAGCTGCCCGAGGTGGTCGAGGCGCTGGTGATCGGACAGAACTGGCCGCCCGGCAGCGGCGGCGACGTGCGCGTGGTGCTGTTCGTCAAGCTGCGCGAGGGCGTGGCGCTCGACGACAACCTGGTCAAGCGCATCAAGGACACCATCCGCGCCGACACCACGCCGCGCCACGTGCCGGCGAAGGTCGTGCAGGTGCAGGACATCCCGCGCACCAAGAGCGGCAAGATCGTCGAACTCGCCGTGCGCAACGTGGTGCACGGCGAGCCGGTGAAGAACGTCGAGGCGCTGGCGAATCCCGAAGCGCTCGGCGAGTTTCGCGACCGCGACGAATTGAAGGACTAGGCGCGCCTGATTCCCTCGGGCGCTCCGCCTACTTCAGCATCCCGCGCGCCTTCATGCGGTCGCAGGCGTTGGCCCGCGGCGCCGGCAGGGTCTTGCCCTGCTCCTTGGCGCGCGCTTCCATGGCCTGATGGTGCTCGGCCTGATAAGCCTTGCAGTCGTCGTAATTGCTGAACGACCACATCTTCTGGCGATGCGCGGCGCGTTCCTCCGGCGTCATCAGCATCCACCCCACCGTGTTCCCCTGGCCGATGGCGTAGCGTCCGCCGCCGCCACCGGGTCCCCGGCCGGGTCCGCCCTGGGCCAGCGCGAGCGGCGCGGCGGCGAGGATGGCGAGCAGTGCGAGTGCGCGAAGCTTGTTCTTCATGGCGATCTCCCTGTTGATTGCGACGCATGGATAACCATGTTTTAGGCCAGGGATACGCAGATTCAAGAGATTGTTGCTCACGGACCGCCGCGCCCGCCGACGGCCGCATACACCTGGCCGGTCGCATAGCTCGATTCGGGCGACGCCAGCAGCACGTAGATGGCGGCGAGTTCCGCCGGCTGGCCGGGCCTGCCCATCGGGGTTTCCGTGCCGAACTCCGCCAGCGCGTCGGCCGGCTGGCCGCCGGTCACTTGCAGCGGTGTCCAGAAGGGGCCGGGCGCCACGGCGTTGACGCGGATGCCCTGCTTGACCAGTTGCTTGGCGAGCGCCTTGGTGAAGATCATGACGGCCCCCTTGGTGGCCGCGTAGTCCAGGATGTAGCCCGAGGGCTCGTAGGCGTTGATGGAAGCGGTGTTGATGATGGTGGCGCCCGGCGGCATGTGCGGGATCGCCGCCTGGGTGATCCAGAACATGGCATAGACGTTGGTCCTGAAGGTCTCGTCGAACTGCGCGGTGCTGATGTCGAGGATCGACTCGTGGGCGATCTGCCGCGCCGCGTTGTTGACCAGAATGTCGAGTCCGCCCAACTCGCGCACGGCATCGCCGACCATGCGCCGGCAGAACGCCTCGTCCTTGATGTCGCCCGGCAGCCGAACGGCCTTGCGGCCGGCGTCGCGGATCAGCCGCGCAACGTCCTCGGCATCGGGCTCCTCCGCCGGCAGGTAGTTGATGGCGACGTCGGCGCCTTCGCGTGCATAGGCGATGGCCGCCGCCCGGCCGATGCCGGAATCGCCGCCGGTGATGAGGGCGCGCCGTCCCGCGAGGCGCCCTGAGCCGCGATAGCTCCGCTCGCCATGATCGGGCGGCGGATTCATCCGCGACGCCAATCCGGGCCACGGCTGCTGCTGACCGGGAAAGGGCGGCTTGGGAAAGGCGTCGAGGGGATTCTTCATGGCGATGCTCCTGTGTATCCCGATGCGACCGCGCCGCCGCCAGGCGAGTTCGACGCCGTGCGCGGCCATGAGCCTTCCAGTGCATGCACGGCGCCGGCTCATGGGCTAGGCTTGTCCCGATGGACGTTCTGTCGCACGGCCTGTGGGGCGGCATCGCTTTCGGACGCCGGTCGCGGCGCGCCTTCTGGACTGCCGTCGCCTTCGGCATGGCGCCCGACCTGCTGGCCTTCGGTCCGCATTTCGCCGGCTCCCTTTGGAGCGCGCTGGAGGGCGCGCCTTACCAGCCGACGGATCCCGCGCACGGTTACGCGGACATTCCTTCCTATGTCTTCCTCGCGTACCAGGTGACCCATAGCCTGGTCGTATTCACCGGCGCCTTCCTGATCGCGTGGCTGCTGCGGGGCCGCCCATGGTGGCCGATGGCGGCATGGGGACTGCACGTGCTGATGGACATTCCCACGCACGGCCTGGGGTTCTTCCCGACGCCCTTCCTGTGGCCGCTGTTCGACGTGCGCGTCGATGGGATTCCCTGGTCGCGGCCGGTCATCTTCGTGCCGAACGTCATTCTTCTCTCGCTGTCGTATCTCTGGTATTTCCTGATCCACCGGCGCAAGCGGAGGGCGTGATGACGCAAGCGGAGGCCGCAGGCGCGCCTGGCGACAATACGGATTCGTCGGCGCGAAACAAGATCGTTGCGGGAACGGCGCTGCTCGCGGCGCTGGCGGGTGCCGGCATAACGGCGGCGCTCGATTATCCGTGGCATGCGAGTCACGCACGCCGCGACCGACCCGCGCCCAAGTCGGCGCCGGCCACGATCGCCGATGCACGAGGCCGGCCGGCACCGGCCGCTGCCGTGCCCCAGCCGCGGAAGGAGGACGCGCGTGCCGCGCGGCCTGCGCCGCGCTCGACGCGGCCCGGCGCTGCACCGGGGGCACAAGCCGCGCGACCGGCGGCGCCGCCGCAGACCCTCGACGCCCGCTATGAAAAGGCGGTCCGAACCGAGTGCTCGCCCGGATGGCAGGGACTGATCTGCCGCGAGGCGATCCGGTGGCGGCTGTGCAGGGGGCATTGGCACGAAGCGAATGTCCGCGGCGCGGCGCGCTGCCGCACGGAGAGCCACGCCGACCCCTTGCCGTCGCTCGGATGAGTCCTGCCTTCCTTCCGGTTGTCGCGATCGTCACGGCCCCCTCGGCGCATCGCGCCCTGGCGGAGTTCTTCGCCGGCATGCCGACGGCGAGCGGAACGGCCTATGTCGTCATCGAACCCGCGGTCCCCAGGCACGCTTCGCTCAACGTCACGATGCTCGGCGCATTTGCCGGCCGGGAGACCGTTCGGGTAACCGAGTCCATGCCGCTCATTCCGGAACGGATCCATCTGGCGCCGCCCGGGCGACACCTGTCGATCACGGCAGACCTCGTCTATCCCTGCGAAACGCCGACTGCCCGCGCGGGCGGCCTGCCGGCGGATTTCTTCCTGCGTGCGCTTGCCGACGAACGCGGCGAGCAGGCGGTCGCCGTCGTGCTCGGCAGCCCGTCTCCCGATGCCTTGCGCGGCGTGCGCGCCGTGGAAGAGGAGGCGGGCCTCGTCCTGGCCGACGGCGACGTCGGCGGCTTTGCCGCACATTGGGTGGGGCCGGCGCCGGAACTGGCGCAGCGCGTCGCCGATTATGTCCGCCACCTTTGTGCCGAGCCGGAGCCGCCGCAGCGGCTGTCCGCGGACCTGGATGCCCTGGCCGCCCGGCTCATGCCGCAGTCGGCGGGAATGCCGGCCGTCCTGGTCGATCATCGCGGCGAGATCCTGTATCTCAGGGGGCGCACCGGCCGCTACCTCGAACCGGCTTCCGGCACGGCGAACTGGAGCGTCTATGCCATGGCGCGCGGCGAACTCAAGGCTGCGCTCCTCGCCGCCTTGCCGGAGGTGCTGCATGGCCGCAGCGCCCGGACGCATCGCCGCGTCACCCTGCACGACGAGGCCGCCGCGAGAGTCGTGGAACTCGATATTGCGCCGGCTGCCGACCCGTCGTTTCCCTCCGGCCTTGCCGTGGTGACATTCCAGGAGACTTCCGCGCGCCGGTCTAGCCGCTAGCCATCGCCCGCTTGGGCGGGTTGCCGGGCAGCGAGGCCCGTCTCCACAAGGCGGCGAATGGACTGGGCCTCGCGCTCGAGACTTTCGGCATGGCGAGCGAAGCGGTCCGCGGATTCCAGCAAGTGCATCTCGCGGCGGCGGTCCGCCATGCGCCGGATGAGCGCAATCTTTTCCTCCATCAGCCGCAGCGCCGACCACAGCGCGTTTTCCAGGCTCTGCGTCTGCTCGCTCAGCAGGACCGTGTCCACGAAGGCGTGGCCGACGTGGCAGACGAAGCGCCACGGCTCCTGGTCTCCGATTTGCCAAAGGGTTCCGTGGCAGGTGGGACACGTGAACTGGGTTCGCGTCCCGGTGCGATCGAGCTGGTCCATACGCAGCTCCACATTCTCGTCGGCCGCCGTGCCGACTCTCTTCCGGGGCCGCGGTCCGTTTCGCGGCGGCATTGCCGGCAGGGCGGGGGCGCGTGCCAGCAGGTCGGCGATCTGCTCGAGGTTGAGCAGATAGTCGACCTCCACGTAGCGCAGCGCACTGTCCGGCATGCCGGGGAATTCCGCCTCCTTGGGGTCCTGCACGACGGTGATGCCACCGTGCTTCTTGATCGCTTGAAGTCCGACGGTGCCGTCGTCGAGCAGGCCACTCAGCACCACGCCCACGACCCGCTCGCGGTAGGCGCGCGCCGCCGAGCGGAACAGCGCGTCGATCGACGGCCGGAAGTTGTTCTCGCGCGGCCCGCGCACGACGCGGACGACGCCGGGTTCCAGCAGCATGTGGTGGTCCGCCGGCGCGACGTAGACGGTGCCGCCGGAAACGGCGCTGCCGTCGCTCGCCAATTCCGTTTTCAGGGAGCCCGTGTCCGAGAGGATTTGCGGCAGCAGCGACGGGTAGTCGGCCGGAACGTGCTGGACGATGAAGAGCGCGGCGTCGAGGTTCGCCGGCAATCGGCTGACGATGCGCGTGAGCGCCTTCAGTCCGCCTGCCGACGTACCGATGACGAAGATGTCGTGACCGGACACGGGTGCGATGAAGCGGAATGCGACATTCCTGCGACGCAAGCGCCGTGCCCCGGTAGGCAAGGCCCGACGGCGCGTGTGCCGGGCCCGCCGCTTCGGTAAGCGTTACGGCGTCGGGTAAGGCTTTCCTGCCGCGGTCAGGGCGCCGCGCCCTCCGCCGGGCAGGCGACGTCCCAGCGGCATACGTTGTTGCGGCCGTTGGCCTTGGCGCAGAACAGCGCATGGTCGGCCATCTCTATGCTCTCCTCGATCGAGAGTTCGGGACACAGCTGGGCGACGCCGAAGGATGCCGTCACGCGCAGGGTCCGGCCGGCGACCGGGATGTCGCTCGACTCGACGTCCTGGCGCACCCGCTCCATCGCCGTCGCCGCCTCGTCCATGGCGATGTTGGGAAGGCAGATCAGGAACTCCTCGCCGCCATAGCGGAAGATCGAATCGTAGTTGCGCAGCCGGCGGCGGGCGATCTCCACGACGGCGCGCAGGACTTCGTCGCCCGCGGCATGGCCGTGCTGGTCGTTGACCGCCTTGAAGTGGTCGAGGTCCATCATGCACAGGCAGCTGCTGCCTCCTTCCCGCTGGCGCCGCTCGTATTCCTCGGTGACGCGCTGCAGCAGCGCGCTGCGGTTCCAGGCGCCGGTCAGGTGGTCGACCAGGCAGACGTCGTTGACGATCTTGAATTGCAGGGCACGCAGCGAATTCTTGAAGCGGATCGCGGTGGCAACGAACTCGTCGTACTCCTGGGCCGCCACCGGCGCATGGCCCGAGGCGACCCTGCGCGCGATGTCGTGCATCTGCCGGTGCAGCTTGCCGATGGTCTTCAGTTCGCGCGACCAGCGCTCCCATTCACCGGCATCGATGCCGTAATACCAGCGCCCGAAGACGCAACGCCGATGCGCATCCTCGGCGAGGTTGGCCGGCTCCTGCTCCACCATGCACACCAGCGCGCGATGGAACTTGCCGAGCCACACGGTATGCGCGTTGATGGCCTGGTCCATGACGCGTATCGCGTCGAGCTGGGCGGAGCGGGCTTTCTGCAAGCGGGGCATAAAGACCAGGATAACAGAAGCGGATTTCCGCCGCCGCGGTGTGCGGGGCGAATGGGCTATACAGGGAGGGGAGGGCAGCACCCGCGGTTGCTGCAGCGAGCGAGCGATACCATGCATGTGTCTGATCTGCTTTCGTTCCTGGTCACCGGCGATCCGCTCTCGGCGGACGAACGTGCGGAGGTGCGCAACGAGGTGAGTTTCTCGGCTGCGGTCGACGGCCATCTGGCCTGGCGCCAGTGCCTGATCGACACGGTCGTGGGAAGTGCGGCGGCACCGATGCATTGCGTCGAGGTCTGCGACGAGACGGGTTGCCTGCTGGGCCGCTGGCTCGACGGCGCCGGCAAGCGGCGCTACGGGGACCTGCCGTCCTTCGGCGAGCTCGGCGCGCAGCACTCGCGCTTCCACCAACTCGCCTGCGAGATTCTCGAGCTTTCGTCGTCGGGACGGAAGGAAGACGCGATGCATCTCATCGACGGCGAATTCCTCAGCGTCAGCACGGAGATCATTGCCCGCATGCAGCGGCTGCGGAGCGTGTTCGGTTCATAGCGCGGCCGGGGGCCGCGCGGTGCCGGGGCGGGCACCCCGGCACGCGGTCGGACCTAGGCCTTCTTGACCCAGGCGACGCAGTAGCCCTGCGGGGAGATTTCGGTGTCGCCGGGCATCAGCTTGCAGCCGCCCTTGTCCTTGGGCGTCTTGCCGGGAATGAACTGCATGCAGGTAGCGCAGTGCTTGTCGCCTTCGGGCTTGTCCTGGTACTTGAGCGATGTGCGCATGGCGGCGTTGGTCGCTGCGGAGGCATTGCCGGCCATCGTCATGATGGGAATCGCGGCAAGGGCGGCTCCGCCGAGTTTCAGGAATTCGCGGCGCTTTAGCGTCATGGGTAGTCCTCTCTGGATTGTTGAAGTTTGCTGTTTTGGGTCATTCGGCCGTTCGCCGTCGCGGCGAGCGGCAAACCCAGCGATTGGTCCCGCAAACGGCGGAAAAGTTCAGCGCCGATGCGCAGCATAAGTTCAATGAACTTGCCGTTCAGCTACTTGAATGGCAAGCGGCGTCGGCGATGGCTTTCAGCAGATCCGCGCCGTAGCGCGCGGCCTTGGATTCCCCGATGCCCGCCACCTGCCGCAGTTCGTCGGCGTTGGCGGGGCGCCGCGCCGCAAGTTCCCTGAGCGCGCGGTCGTGGAGGATGACGTAGGCGGGAACGCCCTGTTCGCGGGCGCTGCGGGCGCGCCATTGGCGCAGCTGCTCGAACAATGCGGCGTCCTCCTCCGGCAGATCGGAAGGGAAGATCGCGGCGGGCCTGGCGCTCTTCTTCTTCGCCGCGACCTGGCGGCGCAGCATCAGCGTGGTCTCCGACTTCAGCACGGGCCGGGCCTGGTCCGTCAGCTTGAGGGCGCCGTAGCTGCGCGCATCGGCGTAAAGCAGCCCGCCGGCGAGCAGCTGGCGCGCGACGCCTCGCCATGCGGCCTCGTCGAGATCCGTGCCGACGCCGAAAGTCGGCAGCTTGTCGTGGCCGAACTGCGCGACCTTGTCGGTCGCCTTGCCCCGCAGGATGTCGATCAGGTGCGCCGCGCCGAAGCGCTGTCCGGTGCGCAGGCAGGCGGACATCAGTTTCTGCGCGGCCTGCGTGCCGTCCCACAGCTCGGGAGGCGACAGGCAGGTATCGCAGTTGCCGCAGGCGTCGCGGGTTTCGCCGAAGTAGTTGAGCAGCACGCCGCGCCGGCAGCCGGCCGTTTCGCAGTAGGCGAGCATGGCGTCGAGCTTCTGGCGCTCGATGCGCTTCTGCTCGTCGGGCGCGGCGGATTCGTCGATGCGCTGCCGGTGGATCACCACGTCGTTGAGGCCGTACGTCATCCAGGCCTCGGCGGGCTCGCCGTCGCGCCCGGCGCGGCCGGTCTCCTGGTAGTACGCCTCGAGGCTCTTCGGCAGGTCGAGGTGGGCGACGAAGCGCACGTCGGGCTTGTCGATGCCCATGCCGAAGGCGACGGTGGCAACCATGACGACGCCGTCCTCGCGCACGAAGCGCTGCTGGTTGGCGCGGCGCGAATCGGCGTCCATGCCGGCGTGGTAGGGCAGGGCGACGATGCCCTGCTCGCGCAGCCATTGCGCGGTGTCGTCGACCTTCTTGCGCGACAGGCAGTAGACGATGCCGGCGTCGCCGCGATGCTCGGCGAGGAAGGCGAGCAACTGGCGGCGCGGGTTGTCGCGCTCGACCACGGTGTAGCGGATATTGGGACGGTCGAAGCTCGCGACGAAGACGCGCGCATCGCCGAGGCCCAGCCGGTGTGCGATTTCGTCGCGCGTCAGGGCGTCGGCGGTGGCGGTGAGCGCGATGCGCGGCACGTCGGGGAAGCGCTCGTGCAGTACCGACAGCTGGATGTACTCGGGACGGAAATCATGGCCCCACTGGGAGACGCAATGCGCTTCGTCGATGGCGAACAGCGCGATGCGCGATTGGCCATGCAGGTGGGCGAGCTGTCCGAGGAAGCGCTCGGTCATGACGCGCTCGGGCGCGACGTAGAGCAGGTCGAGTTCGCCGCGCATCAGGCGGCGCTCGACGTCGGCGGCGGCATCCGAATCCAGCGAGGAGTTGAGGAAGGCGGCCTTGACGCCGGCCTGCAGCAGCGCGTCGACCTGATCCTGCATCAGCGCGATCAGCGGCGAGACGACGATGCCGCAGCCGTGCCGCAGCAGCGCCGGCAGCTGGTAGCAAAGCGACTTGCCGCCGCCGGTGGGCATCAGCACCAGGGCATCGCCGCCGCCGGCGACGTGCCCGACGATGTCGGACTGGGCGCCGCGGAAGCTGTCGTAGCCGAACACCGCGCGCAGCAGGCGCAGCGGTTCGCCGTTCGCCGCAGTCACGTCAGCGTGCGCCGGCCGGGGCCAGCCAGCGGCAGCCGTCGGCGTCGCAGGCCAGCGCGCCGCCTTCGCCGTCCCAATCGGGCAGCACCCAGCGCTCGCGGGCGCCGTAGCGATGATGCGCCTGGCGATGCGTGTGGCCGTGGATCAGCCGGGCGACGCCGTGGTCGGCGAAGGCCCGGGCGACGGCGTCTTCATTGACGTCCATGAGGGCCATCGGCTTGGCGCGCTTGCCGGCCTCGCTGCGTGCCCGCAGCACGGCGATCTCGGCCTTGCGGTCGGCCAGCGGGCGGGTGAGGAAATCGCGCTGCCAGGCGGGCGCGCGCACCATGGCGCGAAAATCCAGGTAGGCCCGGTCGTCGGTACACAGGGTGTCCCCGTGCATCAGCAGCGTGGGGGTGCCGTAGAGGTCGACGACGCTGCCGTCGGCCAGCACGGTCATTCCGGTCTCGGCGGCGAAGGCAGTGCCGACGAGGAAGTCGCGGTTGCCCGGAATGAAGAAGAGGCGCGTGCCATGGTCGGCGAGCGCCCTTAGCGCAACGCAGATCCCGGCATTGAACGCCTCCGGCAGGTCGTCGTCTCCGGCCCAGGCGTCGAACAGGTCGCCGAGGACGTAGAGCGCCTGCGCGGCCCGCGCCGGGCCGCCGAGAAATTCGCGGAAGCGCCGCGCCGTTTCCGGGCGCGACGGATGCAGGTGGACGTCGGAAACGAAGAGGGTGTGCAACGCGCCGTCAGCAGACTTCGGCGCGCTCGATCACCACGTCCTCGACCGGCACGTCCTGGTGGAAGCCGGCGCGCGAGGTCTTGACGCCCTTGATCTTGTTGACCACGTCCATGCCCTCGACGACGCGGCCGAACACGCAGTAGCCCCAGCCGTCCTGGCCCGGGTAGTCGAGGAAGTCGTTGTCGGAGACGTTGATGAAGAACTGGGCGGTGGCGGAGTGCGGGTCGGAGGTGCGCGCCATGGCGATGGTGCCGGCGGCATTCTTGAGGCCGTTCTTGGCCTCGTTCTCGACGGGCGCCTGCGTCGGCTTCTGCTTCATGCCGGGCTCGAAGCCGCCGCCCTGGATCATGAAGCCGTTGATGACGCGATGGAAGATGGTGCCGTCGTAGTGGCCCGACTGGGCGTAGGCGATGAAATTGGCGACCGTTTTGGGCGCCTTCTCGGCGTCGAGTTCGAGGGCGATGACGCCGTGGTTGGTGTGCAGCTTGATCATGTCGGTTCCTATTTTTTTTCGGGCAGCAGTTTGACGGATTCGATGACGACCGCTGTCTTCGGCACGTTCTCGAACATGAAATTGAGGTTGCCGGTCGGTACCCGGCCGATCTTCTGCACCACGTCGAGGCCCTGCACCACCTTGCCGAACACGGCATAGCCGTAGCCGTCGGGACGCGGATAGTCGAGGCCGCGGTTGTCCACTAGGTTGATGAAGAACTGCGCGGTGGCGGAATTGGGATTGCTCGTGCGGGCCATGGCGATGGTGCCGGTCTCGTTCTTGAGGCCGTTCTTCGCCTCGTTCTCGATCGGCGGACGAGTGTCCTTCTCCTTCATCGCCGTGGTGAAGCCGCCGCCCTGGATCATGAAGCCGTCGATGACGCGATGGAACACGGTGCCGTTGTAGAAGCCGTCCTTGACGTACTGGAGGAAGTTGGCGACGGTCTTGGGCGCCTTGTCCGGGTAGAGCTCGATCACGATCGGGCCCATGCTGGTCTTCATCTCCACCGTGGGATTTGCGGCCAGGGCGGGGACGGCGACGGCAAGCGCGAACAGGAAAGCGAGGACTTTCTTCATGGGGGAGAGGCTCCTGCGAGGATGACGACGGCTCAGGCGCCGCCTTCGTAGACGATCTTCCAGCGCCCGTCTTCCTTGGTCCAGTACTGGCGCTTCATCATGGTGTTGGAGAGATTGTTGCTCTGGTAATCCTGCTCGAAGGTGACCACGACGTAGTCCTCCTTGCCGGGATTGCGGAACATGCTGATGTTGTTGGTCGTCACCTTGATCCAGCTCTTGCCCGCATTCACCTTCTGCTTCTGCGCGAGCCATGCCCGGTATCCCTGCCCGTCGGCCTGGAACTTCTGCGAGTAGTGGCTGGCGTAGCGCTCGATGTCGCGGCTCTCCCAGTCGCGCCGCCATTCGTCGATCATGCCGAGCAGCGCCTTGCGCTCGGCCTGCCAGTCGTCGAGCGACAGCCATTCGATGCTGTTGCTGATGATGACCGGCGTCATGCCGACCTGCAGCGTCTTGGCGACGGCGTCGAGATCCTGATTGGCCAGCACGACGCAGCCGTCAGAGGCCTTTGGGGGGCGCGAGAAGGTATTCGAGGGCGTGCCGTGCAGCCAGATGCCGTGGCCGTTGCGGCCCATGCGCTTGTCCCACTCGTTCGGGTAGTTGAGGGGGAAGGCGCCGCTGCCGTAGAGATCGGCGAGCTTCTGGCGCGGCAGGCTGGCGGTGACGCGATAGACGCCGATCGGCGTGCGCTGGTCGCCCTCGCGGACCTTTTCGGTGCCGAGCTTGCCGTGCGTCACGTAGTAATCGGCGACGAAGCGCGGCGTGCCGTTGTCGTTCTGGTAGAGATAGAGCCTCGACTTCTGGGTGTCCACCACCACGGCGTACTTCTCGCCGGCGCCGAGCTGGAGCAGGTAGCGCGGCACGTAGTTGGCGGGCGGCTTGGTCTGGTAGGCATGCAGGCGCGCCAGCGCCTCGTCGCGCAGGTCGTTGACCTTGTCGCGCGCGGCTGCGCCGCCGCCCTGGCCGAAGCTGGTCAGCGGCCGGGTGCGGGCGAGCAGCAGATCGCCCTTGATGAGATTGGCCAGGCGGAAGTTCGGGTAGACCTTGAGCAGCGCCTCGGTTTCGCCGAGCGCGGCATCGAGACGGTTGCCCTCGATCAGCGAGAAGATGCGCGCCAGCTGGGGCTCGGGGCCCGAGTCCGAGTAGCGGACTTCGTTGGCGGCACCGGCGGAAACGGGAACTGCGACGGCAAGAAGTACGGCGAATGCGGAACTGCGCAGGCGGGAGCGAATCGCCATCAACTGCCTATCCTCTCTTGTTGGATCAGCCAGCGGCCGTCACGGCGCACCAGCACGACAACCTTGTTGCTCCCTGTCTTGAGCGCGCCGGACTTGTAGTGTTGGCGGAAGCGCGCGGTTGCGGTATCGCCGTCGACGGTGATACGCAGCTTTTCGTAGCCCACCTGGATGGCGCCCGGCTTGTTGATGCGGCGCGCACGCTCGGCTTCCCAGGCGGCGCGCGGCTCGCCGCCGGGCGTCTGGAAGTCGCGGGCGTAATGGGCGAGGTAGCCCTTGACGTCCTTGCGCGACCAGGCCGCCAGCCAGGCGTCGATCGCCTTGGTCGCTTCGGCGGTGGCGTCGCCGGCCGGCGCGATGCTGGTCTTCGCCGGCGGGGTGGGGGTCACCGGCGCCGGCTTCGTCTCGGGCTTGGCTTCGGCGGGCTTGGTCTCAGGCTTGGTCTCGGCCGGCTTCGCCTCCGGCGTCTTGGCCGGTTCGACGGCGGCGATCTCGGTGGGTGCCGTCGGCACGGCAGGCTTGGTCGGGCGCTGGGCGGTGGCGACCGTGCGGCCGTTGACGCTCATGAGTTCCTTGATGGTCGCCAGCTTGATCTGGGCGCTGGCGTTGGAGGAGTCGAGCTGCAGCGCCTTGTCATAGGCCTGGGTGGCGAGCCGGGCGTAGATGTCGCCCAGGTTCTCGTGCGCCGTGGCATACGAAGGATGGGTGCGGATCGCCATCTCGAGCGCCTGCTTGGCCTTCTCGTACTGCTTCTGCTGCGCGTAGATGACGGCGAGGTTGTTGTACGGCTCGGGCAGCTCCGGGTAGTCCTCGGTCAGCTTCTGGAACACGGCCGTGGCCTCGGAGAGCTTGTTCATCTCGGTCAGGATGACGCCCTTGAGGAAGCGGCCTTGCGCATCCTTCGGCTTGGTGGTCAGGTATTTGTCGACCTGCTCGAGGGCCTGCGCCTGCTGCCCCTGCTTCATCAGCCTGCTCGCGTCCTGCAACTGATCGGCGTAGGCGGGGAGTGCGACGGCGGCCGCTGCGCAGAGCGCGAGGACCAGCGTACGCGGGGCAAAGAAGCGATGAAGGGGCATGTTATACTGGCGCAGACGGGTTCGGATTCGGCGAACGATTCTACCAACAACGCGATTGAATCCACAACGATATCCGCCGCTCCGCAACGAGCCGAAAACCCTTTGCTTTTGCGGTCAATTCCGATTTTCAACCCCGCGATTCCCGCATGCTGACGATCTACAACACTCTCGCCCGCGCGAAACAGGAGTTCGTCCCCATCGAGCCGGGCCGTGTCCGCATGTATGTCTGCGGCATGACGGTGTACGACTACTGCCACCTCGGCCACGCCCGCGTGATGGTGGTGTTCGACATGGTGGCGCGCTGGCTGCGCGCCAGCGGCTACCAGCTGACCTACGTACGCAACATCACGGACATCGACGACAAGATCATCCGCCGCGCCGGCGAGAACGGGGAGCCGATCCGCGCGCTGACCGACCGCTTCATTGCCGCGATGCACGAAGATGCCGCTGCGCTGGGCGTCGAGCGCCCCGACCACGAGCCGCGCGCCACCGATTTCGTGCCGCAGATGCTGGGCATGGTGGGCGACCTCGAACAGCGCGGCCTCGCCTACGTGTCGGGCAGCGGCGACGTCTGCTACGCCGTGCGCAAGTTCCCCGGCTACGGCAGGCTGTCCGGCAAATCGCTCGAGGACCTGCGCGCCGGCGAGCGCGTCGACGTCATGGACGGCAAGAAGGACCCGCTCGACTTCGTGCTGTGGAAGCACGCCAAGGACGAGGAGCCGGCCGAGGTCAAGTGGGATTCGCGCTGGGGCAAGGGGCGGCCGGGCTGGCACATCGAGTGCTCGGCGATGAGTTCGCAGCTGCTCGGCGCGCATTTCGACATCCACGGCGGCGGCCAGGACCTGCAGTTCCCGCATCACGAGAACGAGATCGCACAGTCCGAGGGCGCCCACGGCGGCACCTTCGTCAACTATTGGATGCACAACGGCTTCGTGCGCGTCGACGACGAGAAGATGTCGAAGTCGCTGGGCAACTTCTTCACGATTCGCGAAGTGCTGAAGAACTACGACGCGGAGGTGGTGCGCTTCTTCATCCTGCGCGCCCATTACCGCAGCCCGCTCAACTATTCGGACGCCCATCTCGACGACGCCCGCCAGGCGCTGTCGCGGCTGTACACGGCGCTCAAGGGCTTCGCCGGCGAAGCACGCGTGAACTGGGACGAGCCCCATGCGGTGCGCTTCCGCGCCGCCATGGACGACGACTTCGGCACGCCGGAGGCGATCGAGGTGCTGTTCGATCTCGCCAACGAGACGAACCGCACGGGCGACGCCGCGCTGGCTGCGCAGCTGAAGGGGCTGGCCGGGGTGCTCGGGCTGCTGCAGCGGGACGCCGTTGCCTTCCTGCAGGCCGAGCCTGCTGCGGCGGGCGGGCCCGCGGCGGCCGACATCGAAGCGATGATCGCCGCGCGCCAGGCCGCCAAGAAGGCGAGGAACTTCGCGGAAGCCGATCGCATCCGGTCGGAACTGAAGGCGCAGGGAATTGTCCTAGAGGATTCGCCGCAGGGAACCACTTGGCGGCGCGGCTGAAGCGGCGCCGGGGAGCCCTTCCGGCATCTTTACCATACGCAGAAAAACGGGTACCGTAACCCTTATCCCCAGCATTAGAGACCAGATTTACCCCATGTCATCGTCATCCACCGCCTACTGCTATCACTGCGGCACGCATCACCCGCGAGAAGAGATGCGCCAGATCGAAACCAAGGGTGGCAAGCGCTGGCGCTGCATCAAGTCGATCGAAGCGACCAAGCGCGGCACCGCCGAGCGCGACGCCTTCGGCAAGCAAGTGACGGCTTCCAACAAGTCCGAGCTGCAAGCCAAGCTGCGCATGCGCGCGGCCACCGCGGCGTCGCTCAAGGTCGGCCGCTAGAGGCTTAGCGCAGGGCTTTCCGTCAGGATTGGTTGAGGCGCGCCAGCAGTTGCTGGAGCGCTTCGCCGTCGGTCGCGAAGAGGTTGTCGGCGCCGATCTGGGCCGTCATGCCGGTTCGTTCCAGCACGTCCTGCACCTGTTTCTTCAGGCCGCTGAAGGCCAGCGTGATGCCATTGGCGCGGAAGCGCGCCACCAGGTTCCTCAGCATGTCCACGCCCGAGGCGTCGATGTCGTTGATGCCGCTCGCCTTCACCAGGATGCAGCTGACGTTCGGGTGGGCGCGCTCCTGGGTGAGCAGCGCATCCTCGAAGTAGGACACGTTCACGAAGCGCAGGGCGCCGTCGAAGCGCAGCGCTGCGAGCTTCGGGTGCAGCGGCGGCAGGCTGTGGCGCTGCGCGTCGCGCAGCGAGCCGTTGGCGTGCAGGCCGAGGCTGGCGACGCGGGGGCGCATCATCCGGTAGAGCAGCATCGCCAGCGAGAGCATGATGCCGGTGACGATGCCGTTCTGGATGTTCGGCGCGAAGGCCAGCGTCGCGACGAAGGTGACGATGGCGGCGATGCCGTCGTCGCGGTTGGCGATCCAGGCGTTGCGGATGGCGCCGAAGTTGATGAGGCCCAGCACCGCCATCATGATGATCGCCGCCAGCACCGGCTTGGGCAGATGGTGCAGCGCCGAGGTGAAGAACAGCAGCGCCAGCAGCACGCACAGCGCCGACACGATCGACGAGAAGGCGGTGCGCGCATCGGAAGCCAGGTTGAGCGCCGAGCGCGAGAAGGAGCCGCTGACCGGCATGGAATGGCAGAAGGCCGCCGCGACCTTGGCCAGTCCCTGGCCGATCAGTTCCTGGTTCTCGTTCCACGGCGCGCGGGTGCGGATGGCGATCACCTTGGCGCTCGACATGGCCTCCATGAAGCTGATCAGCGCGATCACGAAGCCGGCAGGCAGCAGCTCCATGCTGGCGTTCCAGTCGAGCGGCGGCAGCGACAGGCTGGGCAGGCCGGACGGGACCGCGCCGACGACGCGGCCGCCCATCGCTTCGTAGCCGAGCGTCGCGCTGACCCAAGTCAGCAGCGCCACCGTGACCAGCACGCCGGGCGCCTTGGGTGCGAAGCGCCGGAAGGCGAACAGCATCGCGAGGGCCGACAGGCCGAAGGCCAGCGACAATTCGTGCACCGCGTCGATGTTGGCGAGCACCTGCCAGATGTCGAGCAGGAAGTGCTCCGATTGCTGCGCCGGAATGCCGAGCAGCGTCGGTAGCTGGGACAGGCCGATAATCATCGCCGCGGCGTTGATGAAGCCCATCAGGACCGGGTGCGAGAGGAAGTTGAGTAGCACGCCGACGCGCAGCAGGCCGAAGGCGATCTGGAAGATGCCGGACAGCAGCGCCAGCAGGATCACGTAGGCGTAGTAGGTATCCGAGCCGTGGGCGGCGAGCGGGGCGACGCTGGCGGCGGTCAGCAGCGAGGTCATCGCCACCGGTCCGGTCGACAACTGCCGCGAGGAGCCGAACAGCGCGCCGACGATGGTCGGGATCAGCGCCGCGTAGAGCCCGTAGTAGGCCGGCACGCCGGCCAGCTGCGCGTAGGCGAGCGACTGCGGGATGGCGACCAGGGATACCGTGATGCCGGCGATCAGGTCGTGCTTGAGGTGGTTGCCTTGGAAGCCGAGGCGTGTCAGCAGGGTCGGAGCGGCGGCCAGTGTCATGGGCTTGTCGTTGTTGTCGTCAGAGTTGGGGCAGCGGCAGGGCGGCGACGGGACGGCGCACGCGGCGCGCGCCCGACCCGTAGTGGCGGGCGGTGCAGCGCATCGCGGCGACGCGGCGGCGGTCGCTCTCCTCCAGCAATTCCTCGAATTCCCTGAAGTTGCCGGCATTGGCGAAAGCCAGGGCGTCCATCAGGCGGCGCAGGATCTTGGCGGTGGTTTTCATGATGGAACTCGCTGTGTTGGGTACCTCATGCACCGCAGCTTCCGTGCCACTTGCCGCAAGTGGCTGTGGCAGCGGGAAAAAGGTTCGCCATGGATGCCATCGTTGTGAAGCAAGCGGTGTTGCGAATCGCAACCGACCGCCTCGCGATTGCGCCCGGAATGCGGCGTAGGCGCCTTCCGCTGGCCGCCGCACGGTCGGTGTTGCATCCAGGCCCGGGGTTGTTGCACAATGCACCAACTCCGATGAAAAGACTGTTGCCCCAACCCTCCCTGCGCCGCAAGGTCGTCGTCGGCTACTACGCCGTCGCGGCCCTCATCGTCGCCGCTTCGGCGTTCTCGTTCGGCGAGCTGAAAGCCCTCGAGGACCGCATGGTCCTGGCCGAGCGCATGGCCGAGCTGTTCGACGCGACGCTCGAGGTGCGGCGCTTCGAACGCAACTACTTCCTCCATGGCGAGGCGCAGGACCGCCTGGAGGCCGGGCATTACGTGGCCCGGGCGCGCAGCCTGCTCGACGCCGACCGCGCCGTGCTGCTGGCCGTCGAGACGCCGGCGCGGCTGACCGAGTTCCGCGGCCTGCTCGATCGCTACGAGGCCGAACTTGCGGGCCTGGAAGACGCCGGCGAGGCGCGGCAGCGCAGCGCGCAAGAGCCGCGCGTGAGAGCGCTCGGCAAGGACCTGGTCGGCATCGCGGAAGAGATGGCGGGTGCCGAGCGTCAGTTGGTGAAGGCGTCGCTGGCACGCTTCCGCGGCCTCCTGGTGGTTTTCATCGGCGTCGCCGTCGCGGTCATCGTCGCCATCGGGCAGGCGCTGTCGCGCAGCGTCGCCGCCCCGCTCAAGCAGCTCGAGACCAGCGTCAATGCCGTGTCGGCCGGCGAGCGCGGCCGGCTGCCGGCGCGCTCGCGCGACCGCGAGATCGTGGCCGTGACCGAGGCCTTCAACCACATGCTGAAGGAGCTCGAGCTGCGCCAGAAGAACCTGATGCGCTCCGAGAAGCTGGCTTCGCTCGGCACCATGCTTTCCGGGGTCGCCCACGAGCTCAACAACCCGCTGTCGAACATCTCGACCTCGTGCCAGATCCTGCTGGAGGAGCTGGCGGAACTGGATCCGCCGGCCCAGCGCGAGCTGCTCGACCAGATCGACCAGCAGACCGGCCGCGCCCGCAACATCGTGCGCTCGCTGCTGGATTTCACGCGCGAGCGGGAGTTCCGCCGGGAGACCTTGCCGCTGCGGCCGCTGGTGGAGCAGACCCTCGGCTTCGTGCGCGGCGAACTGCCGAGCAAGCTCGTCGTCAAGCTCGACGTCCCGGACGACATCCAGGTCTACGCCGACCCGCAGCGGCTGCAGCAGGTCTTCCTCAATCTCATCAAGAACGCCATCGAGGCGCTGGGCGGACGCGGCGAGGTCGCCATCAGCGCGCGCCGTATCACGGCGAAGGCCGGCGACCCGGTCGGCGACGCCCGCTGCGAGGTGGATGGCGACGCGGTCGACATCGCCGTCTCGGACGACGGGCCGGGCATGGCCCCCGAGGTGGCGGCGCGCATCTTCGATCCCTTCTTCACCACCAAGCCGGTCGGCAAGGGCATGGGGCTGGGCCTGTTCATCGTTTACGAAATCGTCGAGCAGCATGCGGGTTGCATCAGCGTGGCGAGCCAGCGCAATCGCGGCACCACCTTCCGCATCCGGCTGCCGGCACAGGGAGTTTCGGCATGAGTGACACCAAGGCCAAGGCGCGGCTGCTGATCGTCGACGACGAGGAAATCGCGCTCAAGAACCTGCAGCACGTGATGGCCCGGGAAGGCTATGCGGCGACGGCGACGCGCAGCGGCGCGCGCGCCATGGCGCTGCTGGAAGCGCAGGAATTCGACGTCGTGCTGACCGACCTGCGCATGGAAAAGGTCGACGGCATGGACATCCTTAAGCGCTGCCGGGAGCGGCAGCCGGATGCCGAAGTCATCCTCATCACCGGCTACGCGACCGCCGAATCGGCGGTCAAGGCGATGAAGCAGGGCGCCTTCTACTACATCGCCAAGCCTTTCCGGCTCGACGAGGTGCGGAAGGTGGTCGCCGAGGCGGCCGCCAAGGTCGGCCTGCGGCGCGAGAACCGCGCGCTGCGCGAGCAGCTCGCCGACTACCGCGGTCCGGTGCGCATCGTCACCCACGATCCGGCCATGCTGAAGCTGCTCGACATGGCGCGCCAGGTGGCGCCGACCGACTGCAGCGTGCTCATCAGCGGCGAGAGCGGCACCGGCAAGGAACTGTTCGCCCGCTACCTGCATTACCACAGCGGCCGGCGCGACGGGCCGTACACGGCGGTCAACTGCGGCGCCTTCTCCGCCGACCTGCTGGCGAACGAGCTGTTCGGGCACGAGAAGGGCGCGTTCACCGGTGCCACCACGCAGAAGAAGGGCCTGGTGGAAGCCTGCGCCGGCGGCACGCTGTTCCTCGACGAAGTGACCGAGATGCCGCCCGCCATGCAGGTCAAGCTGCTGCGCGTGCTGCAGGAGCGCGAGGTGTTGCGGCTCGGCGGCACGCGGCCGATCAAGGTCGACATCCGGATCATCGCCGCGAGCAACCGGGACATCGCGGCGGCCGTGGCGGGCGGCGCCTTCCGCCGGGATCTTTACTTCCGGCTCAACGTCGTCGACCTGCACATCCCGCCGCTGCGCGACCGGCGCGACGACATCCCGCTGCTGGTCCAGCACTTCCTGCAGAAGTGCACGTCGCGCATGAACAAGCAGGTGACCGGCGTTTCGTCCGAGGCGATGGCCGTGCTGATGGCTTATGAATTCCCCGGCAATGTGCGCGAGCTCGAGAACATCATCGAGCGCGGCGCCGCGGTGACGCCGGGCGACACCATCGAGGCCGGGCACCTGCCCAGCGGGCTGGCCGAGGAGTGTGCCGTCAAGCGGCGCGACGGGCGCTGGCCGACGCTGGAGGAGCAGGAGATGGACTACATCGAGCGCGTGCTGCGCGAGGTCGACGGCAACCAGAGCGCCGCCGCGCAGGTGCTCGGCATCAACCGCTCGTCGCTATGGCGCAAGCTGAAGGGACGGGCGGGCGGCGAGGAGTAAGGCAAGGCGTCAGGCCGGCTTCGCCGCCGGGCGGTGCAGGTCCGGCAGGAACACGGCGAGCAGGCCGAGCAGCGGCAGGAACGAGCAGATCTGGTAGACGGTGTCGATGCCCCAGGCGTCGGCGAGGCGGCCGAGCGCCGCGGCGCCGATGCCGCCCAGCCCGAATGCCAGGCCGAAGAACAGACCCGAGATGGTGCCCACCTTGCCGGGAATGAGTTCCTGCGCATAGACGATCATGGCCGGGAAGGCCGAGGCGAGCATGAAGCCGATGACGACGGTGAGGATCGCCGAAGCCTGCAGGCTCGCGTAGGGCAGCGCCAGCGTGAACGGTGCGATGCCGAGGATCGACACCCAGATCACGCGCCGCCGTCCGATGCGGTCGCCGATCGGCCCGCCCAGCAGGGTGCCGGCTGCCACCGCGAACAGGAAGTAGAACAGGTGATATTGGGCTTCCGTGGTCGGGATGGCGAAACGGTGCATCAGGTAGAACATCAGGTAGCTGCTGAGGCTGGCGAGGTAGAAGAACTTCGAGAACATCAGGGCCACCAGGACCGCGATGGTCGCCATGACGCGGCCGCGGGGCAGGTCGACCGGCGCGGCCGGCGCCGCCGCCTTCGGCTTGCGCTGGTGGTGGCGGTACCAGACGCCGACCAGCGCCAGCACCGCCATCGCGAGCAGCGCGACCAGCGACACCCAGGCGATGCTGTGCTGTCCGTTCGGGAGGATCAGCCAGGCGGCGAGCAGCGGGCCGGCCGAAGTGCCGGCATTGCCGCCGACCTGGAAGATCGACTGGGCCAGGCCGTGGCGGCCGCCCGAGGCCATGCGCGCGACGCGCGAGGATTCCGGGTGGAACACCGACGAACCGGTGCCGACCAGCGCCGCGGCCAGCAGCACCATCGGGTAGCTGGCGGCCTGCGACAGCAGCAGCAGGCCGCAGAAGGTCGACCCCATGCCGAGCGCCAGCGAGAAGGGCATCGGGCGCTTGTCGGTGTAGAGGCCGACCAGCGGCTGCAGCAGCGACGCCGTGCACTGGAAGGCGAACGTAATCAGGCCGATCTGGGCGAAGCTCAGTTGCAGGCCGGACTTCAGCAGCGGATAGATGGCCAGCATCAACGACTGCATCATGTCGTTGAGAAAATGCGAGAAGCTGATGGCCCCGAGGACGCGGAAGGCCGTGCGGTCGGTACTGGTTGTCATGACAGCGAGACGCGCCGAAGGCGCATGCAGGTTAGCCGCGGCAGATCGGGCCGCTCACCGGATTGGCGACGCTTGCGGCGATCGCCTCGACCAGCGCGTGGATCTCTTCCGGGCTGAACTCGTTGAACAGGCGCCGCGCGAGGCCGGCCGGCAGCCGCACCGTGCAATCCGTGCCGTCGGGAAGCGTGATGCCGACTCCCATCAGGTCGCGGGCATCGGCGTCGTCGTCGGCGTTCGTCAGCGACATCTGCTCGTCCATCAGTTCGTCGTACTCGGCTTCAAGCGCATCGCAGACGTCGTCGGGCAGCAGGTCGGGAAGCACCACGACGTGATCGGCGATGGGATCGGATCGAACCTTGCTGGCAATGCCGTACTTGGCGGCGAACTGGATGAAGCGGTCGCGCAGCGCCGCATCGAAGAAGATGAATTCGGTGGCCATGGGTCGCATTCTACCGTGCCTCCTTCCCGTCCCGGTTCCACCAGCCGCCGCCGAGCGCCTGGAACAGGGCGACCGTGTCGGCGTAGCGATTGGCGCGCGCCTGCACCTGGAATGCGGCGGCCTGGTGCCAGGCTTGCTCGGCGTTGAGCAGCGCGAGATGACTGATGTCGCCCAGCTCCGCCTGGCGGCGGGCGATCGCCAGGCTGCGCGTCGCGGCGTCGAGCGACTGGTCGGCGGCCGCGAGGGCCTCGGCGTCCTGGTCCAGCGCATGCAGCACGTCGGCGACGTTCTGAAAGGCGGCGACCACCGTGGCGCGGTACTGCGCCATCGCCTGGTCATACGCGGCCTCGGCCGCGGCCTTGCGATGCGTGAGGGTGCCGCCGGCGAACAGCGGTTGCGCCACGGCCCCGGCGATCGACCAGATGCCGGCGCCGCTCTTGAAGAGGTCGGCAAGGTGCGTCGCCACGCTGCCGATGCCGGCATCGATGGTGAACTGCGGCAGCATGGCCGCGGTCGCCACGCCGATCTGCGCCGCCGCCGCATGAGCCTGGGCCTCGGCGGCACGCACGTCGGGCCGCTGCTCCACCAGGCGCGACGGCAGGGAAAGCGGCAGCTCGTGGGGCAGTTGGAGGCGGTCGAGATCGAAGGTCTCGACCGCCTCCTTGTCGGGAAAGGCGCCGGTCAGGGCGATCAGCAGATCGCGGTTCTGCGCCAGTTGTTTTCGCAGCGGCGGCAGCGCGGCGCGCGTCTGCGCGAGGGCCGCTTCCTGCGCCACGACGCCCGCCTGCGCGATGGCGCCGAGCTCGAACTGGCGGCGCGCGATGCCGAGCATCTCGGATTGAAGCGCCGCCAGGCGTTCGCCGGCGGCAAGCTGCCCGCGCAGCGAAGCTTCCTGGATGGCGGCGGCGGCGACGTTTGCGGCCAGGGAAAGTCGCGCCGCTTCGACTTCGAATCCCTGCGCCTCGGCCTGGGCCTCGAGCGATTCGACGGCGCGCCGGTTGCCGCCGAAGGCGTCGGGCGCGAAGGACACGCTGACCTGCGCCGTATGCAGGCTGTAGATCGTGGCGTTGGAGGCGAGGGCCGAACTTTGGACGTCGGCGATACGCTGGCGCGAAGGCTGGAAGCTCGCGCCGATCTGCGGCCAGAAGGCGCCGCGCTGCGCGGCGGCGTTCTCCTGTGCCGCGCGCAGGGCGGCGCGCGCGGCCTCGACGTTCGGGTTCGCGGCGAGGGCGCGGGCGACCATGGCGTCGAGTTCCGGCGAGCGGAACAGGGTCCACCAGTCGGCGGGCACCTCGGCGCCGGATGCCAGGGGCTGCGCGTATGAGTCCGAGCGCGCTGCGGCGGCGCTCGCCGGAAGATAGCCGGCGACGTCGGGCGCGGCCGGCCGCTGAAAGTCCGGACCGGCGGCGCAGCCCGCGAGCAGCAGCGCGGCGATCAGTGACCGGCGCTTCATGGCTTCGCCTCTCCGGACTGCTTTTCCACCTGCCTGGCCTGGCGGGAGAAGGCGTCGATCAGCACCGGCAGCACGATCAGGATCAGCAGGGGCGCGAGGATGATGCCGCCGACGACGACCAGTGCGAGCGGCTTCTGCACCTGGGAGCCGATGCCGGTCGAGATCGCGGCCGGCACCAGACCGACGCAGGCGACCACGCAGGTCATCACCACCGGGCGCATCTGCACCTGGCAGGTGCGGCGTATCGCGTCGTAGGGCGTGAGGCCGCCGTCCAACTCCTGGTTGAAGAAAGAAAGCACGATGATGCCGTCCATCGCGGCGATGCCGAACAGCGCGACGAAGCCGATCGCCGCCGACACGGAGAAGGGCGTACCGGTGACGAACAGCGCCAGGACGCCGCCGATCATCGCCATGGGAATCACGCTGGCGGCGAGCGCGACGTCGACCAGGTTGCCGAAGTTGGCATAGAGCAGCAGGCAGATCAGGCCGATGGCGAGCGGCACGACGACAGCCAAACGCGACATGGCTTCCTCCAGGTTGCCGAATTCGCCGACCCATTCGAGCCGGTAGCCGCCCGGCAGCTTGACCTGTTCGCTTACCTTGCGCTGCGCTTCCAGCACCGCGCTGCCGAGGTCGCGGCCGCGCACGCTGAACTTGATGGGGATGTAGCGTTCCTGCCCTTCGCGATAGATGAACGAGGCGCCCGACACCAGGTGCACGCTCGCCACCTCCGCCAGCGGTACCTGCGTGACGCCGCCGTTGGGATTCGGTACGCCGAGCAGGATGCGCTTGATGGCGTCGATGCTGCCGCGGTACTCGGGCGCCATGCGCACCATGATCGGATAATGGCGGTCGCTGCCGGGCTCGTAGAGGTCGCCCGCGGCCTGGCCGCCGATGGCCGCCTGGATGGTGGCGTTGACATCGCCGGGCATCAGGCCGTAGCGGGCGGCGCGCGCGCGGTCGACGTCGATGCGCACGGTAGGCTGGCCGAGCGAGTTGAAGACGGCGAGGTCGGCGACGCCGGGCACCGTCCCCATCACGTCTTTGATCTGCTGTGCGGTCTTCTCGAGCGTGTCGAGGTCGTTGCCGAACAGCTTGATCGAGTTCTCGCCCTTTACGCCGGAGGCCGCCTCCTCGACGTTGTCCTGGATGTATTGGGAGAAGTTGAACTCGACGCCGGGATAGCGGGCCGCGAGCGCGGCGGTCATGTCCTCGGTCAGCTTGTCCTTGTCGACGCCGGCCGGCCAATCGTCGGCGGGCTTCAAGGGCACGAAGAACTCGGCGTTGAAGAAGCCGGTGGCATCGGTGCCGTCGTCGGGACGCCCGTGCTGCGACACCACGGTTTCCACCTCAGGGTAGGACTTGATGAGGGTGCGCATGCCGTTGACGTAGGCGTCCCCTTCGGCGAGGGAAATCGACGGCGGCATGGTGGCCCGGATCCACAGGTTGCCCTCTTCGAGCTTGGGCAGGAACTCGAGGCCCAGGCTGCGGGCGGCGAGCAGGGCCACGACGACCAGCACGGCCGCGCCGGCAAGGGTGACGCGCCGGTGCTTCAGCGCGTACTCGACCGCCGGGGTGTAGATTTGGCGGAGGTAGCGCGATACCGGCGTCTCCTTTTCCTCGCGCGCATGCTCGGCCAGCAGGTAGGAGCTGAGGGCCGGCGAGATGGTGAAGGTGGCGATGAGGCCGCCTGCGATCGCGTAGGCATAGGTCTTGGCCATCGGGCCGAAGATGTGGCCTTCGATGCCCGACAGGGTGAACAGCGGCAGGAAGCCGGCGATGATGATGGCGGCCGAGAAGACGATGGCGCGGTTGACCTCGGTGGCCGAGTTCGCGATGACGGCGAACTTGCCGTGCAGGCCGACGGCGGCGCGCAGGCGGTGCAGCAGCGGATCCCCCTCGAAGTGGCCCATGGCGTGCTGTGCCAGGTGTCGGAAGATGTTCTCCACCATGATTACGGTAGCGTCGACCACCAGGCCGAAGTCGATGGCGCCGACCGAGAGCAGGTTGGCCGATTCGCCGCGCAGCACCATCAGCGCGATGGCGAAGGACAGCGCGAAGGGGATGGTGGCAGCGACGATCACCGCGCTGCGCAGGTTGCCGAGGAAGGCCCATTGCAGCAGGAAAATCAGCGCCACGCCGAACACCATGTTGTGGAGCACGGTGTGGGTGGTGGTGCGGATCAGGTCGGAACGGTCGTAGATGCGCTCGATATGCACGCCGGGCGGCAGCAGGTTGCCGGCGTTGATCTTGTCGACCTCGGCCTTGACGCGCTCGATGGTCGGCATGCTCTGCTCGCCTCGGCGCATCAGCACGATGCCCTCGACGACGTCGTCATCGAAGTCGTGACCGGCGATGCCGAGGCGCGGCTGGTGGCCGACGCTGACCGTGGCGACGTCGCCGACCAGCACGGGCACCCCCTTGTTGTTGGCCAGCATGGTGCCGCGGATGTCGTCGACCGACTTGATCTGGCCGACGCCGCGCACCACCGCGGCCTGCGGCCCGATGTCCACCGTCTGGCCGCCGACGTTGATGTTGCTGTTGTTGAGCGCCTGCAGCAATTGCGGCAGCGTCAGCCCGTTGGCCGCCAGCTTCGCGGCGTCGACGCTGACCTCGTAGGTCTTGGTCTTTCCGCCCCAGCCGTTGACGTCCACCACGCCGGGAATCGCCTTGAAGCGGCGCTGCAGCACCCAGTCCTGCAGCGTCTTGAGATCGGTCACCGAGTAGCCGGGCGGACCCTTGAGCTGGTAGCGGAAGATTTCGCCGATCGGGCTCCACGGCGAGATGGCGGGCTGCACGCCGTTGGGCAGCGGCGGCAGCTGCGCCAGGCGGTTCACCACCCATTGCTCGGCCTGCCGGTAGGTGAAGTCGTAGGTGAACTGCAGCTTGACGTCGGAGAGCCCGAACAGCGAAATCGTGCGGATCGCCTTGACGTTCGGGATGCCGGCCATCTGCACCTCGATCGGGATGGTGACATAGCGCTCCATCTCCTCGGCGGACAGGCCCGGGCTTTGCGCGATGATGTCCACCAGCGGCGGCACCGGGTCCGGATAGGCCTCGATGTTGAGCTTGATGAAGGCGGCGACGCCGGCGGCGAAGACCGCCAACATCATGATGACCACGAAGGCGCGCTGCTTGAGCGCGAACTCGACGATGCGGTTCATGGACGGCTGCCCCGCGCGTCAGTCGCCGCTGGCGGCGCGGTCCACGAACAGCGTGCCCGCGGTGACGATCCGCTCGCCGGCCTTCAGCCCGTAGAGCACCTCCAGCATGTCGCCTTCGCGCCGCCCCACCCTGACCTCGCGCACCGCGATGCTGTCGCCGTCGGCGACGAACACGCGGGTCTTGTCGCCCTCGTAGACCACGGCGTTCCGCGGCACGGCGGGCCGCGTCACGGCCTCGCTGGTGGCGACGCTGAAGCTGGCGAACATCATGGGCTTGAGCAGGCCTTCGCGGTTCTGCACTTCGGCACGCACCGGCAGCCGATGCGTGACCGGATCGACGGAGGCCCCGACCCAGGCGATCTTCGCCGCGAAGCTGCGGCCCGGCAGCGCGAGCACCGTGACGTCGACGGGCTGGCCGACGCGCAGCGACGGGGCGTCGCCCTCCCGCACGTTGGCGACCAGCCAGACGGTGGAGAGGTCGCCGATGGTGAACTGCGGGGTCTGGCCGCCGGCAGTGGCGCTGGCGATGTACTGGCCGAGGCCGACTTGACGCTGCGTTACCGTCCCCGAGATCGGGGCGGTGACCACGGCGGCCTGCATGCCCGCGGCATGACCCTTTTCGAGCGTGTCGATGTCGGCGTCGCTCTTGCCGAGGATGCGCAACCGGCCGCGCGCCGCAGCGTAGGCTGCCTGCGCATTGGACAGGTCGGCCTGCGCCTGCTTCCAGTCCTTCAGCGCCGCCGCGCCGGCGTCGAGCAGGGCGTGCTGGCGCTGCTCGGTGGCGCGCGCGATGTCGAGATTGGACTTCGCCGTGGCGACATCGCTCTGTCCCTGAACGAATTCCGTCGCCTCCACGGTCATCAGCGGGGCCCCCTTCCTCACCACGTCGCCGAGCTTCGCCGCGAGCTTCAGCACGCGGCCGGAGTAGGGCGAGAAGACCGGCGTCAGCGCGTCCTCGTTGAAGGCGATGCTGCCGTCGGCGGAGAGCGTGCTGCGGAAGGGAAGCGACTGCACCGAAGCGATCTTGAGCGCGTTCCATTGGTCCTTGGTGGGGCGGAAGGCACCCGCCGCCGGGGCGCTCGCGGCGGGCGCCGGGGCGCTCGGGCCATGCTCGGCGAACGTGCGCCAGGCCACCAGGGCTGCCGCTGCGGCGACCACCAGCGGCAGGCCACGGCGCGCGGCGGAACGGAATGCTTGGGGCGTGGGCTTCATCGATGCGGTTCTTGCTGGGCAGGGGGTGGCGGGACCGGACGCGTTGCGCCGGCCGAGGACCCAAAATCCGGCATAATTCCGGGCACACCCGCCCGTGCCGCACCGCAGCCCTCGTGCGGATTATGGCGGTCCCACCTGACACCGGATTGACACACGCCCGATGCGCATTCTCCTCGTCGAAGACGACGGCGCCCTCTCCTCGGCCGTTGCCGCCGCACTACGGACGGACGGCTACGCGGTGGACGTCGCGCCGACCCGGAAGATGGCGCTGGCCGCGCTCGACGGGGCAGGCTACGACCTGGTGGTGCTCGACATCGGTCTCCCCGACGGCACGGGTTTCGAGATCGTCCATAGCATGCGGCAGCGGAATTCCGCGGTGCCGGTGCTGATACTCACCGCGCGCGACGCCGTCGATGACAAGGTGCGCGGCCTCGACTTGGGCGCGGACGACTATCTCGTCAAGCCGATCGCGCTCAAGGAACTGTCGGCGCGCGCGCGTGCCCTGATCCGGCGCGGGCATTGCGGCTCGAGCCCGACGCTGCGCGTGGGCGGGCTGGAACTCGATACCGTGGGCAAGCAGGCGTTCCACCAGGGTCGGCCGTTGCCGCTGACGGCGCGCGAATGGGGCACGCTGGAATACCTGGCGGTGCGCGCGGGGCGCATCGTCGGCAAGGAGCAGTTGCTGCAGGCTCTCTGCGGCTGGGACCGCGACGTCACGATCAACGCCGTCGAGATGGCGGTGCATCGCCTGCGTACCAAGGTGGAGCCGTACGACGTCAATATCCGTACGGTCCGCGGCCTCGGCTACCTGCTCGAGCGCGATGACTAGTGCGGCCGCACCGAGCCTGCGCCGCAGCCTGCTGCGCTGGCTGCTGTGGCCGCTGGTGCCGATCCTGCTGTGCGGGGCCTTCTTTGCCTTCCAGTTGGCCTGGCGTACGGCGCAGGACGCCTTCGACCTGGCGCTGCTCGATTCGGCGCTGGACCTGGAACGGCAGGTGCGCGTCATCGAGGGCGCCCCGGTGCTGGAGCTTCCGCCGGCCGCGCGCCAGATGCTGGCGACCAGCAACGAGGTGGACCGCGTGGTCTTCGCGGTGCGCGCGGCCGACGGCAGGCTGGTCGCCGGCGACCGGGATCTTCCCGTGCATACTGCGCTTTCCAGCGGCATCCGGCAGCAATACTACGACGCAACGGTCAACGGGCTGCCGCTGCGCGCCATCGCCCTGCGCAGCGAACTCGAGGGCGGGCGCGGCCAGGTTCATATCGCCGTGGCGCAAACGCTCGAGGCACGCAACCGGATCTTCATGAACATCCTCGGCGGCATGCTGCTGCCGGAGGTCCTGCTCGCCGTCGCCGCAATCGCGGTGATCTGGTTCGGCGTACGCCGGGGTTTGGCCCCGGCCGAGCAGTTGCGCAGCGAAATCGTGAGTCGGTCGCCGCAGGACTTGCGGCCCATCGCGGAATTCTCCGCGCCGGCCGAGCTGCAGCCGGTAGTCCACGCGACCAACGGATTGCTGACGCGGCTCGATGTCGCGCTCGGCGCCCAGCGGCAATTCATCGCCAACGCAGCCCACCAATTGCGCACACCGCTCGCCGTGCTGCGCGCGCGCATCGAACTTGCGCAGAGCCGGCCCGATCGCCTGGGCGCCGAGACCCTGGACGAACTCCTGGCCGCGACCGATCGCACCACGCGATTGGCCAACCAATTGCTGGCGCTGGCGCGCGCGGAGCATGCGCATGCCGCCGAGGAGACGCACGACGCGGTCGATCTCAAGCAGGTGGTCACGGATCTCGCCGGAGATTGGGTGGTGCGCGCCGCCGCGAACGAGGTCGAATTCGCCTTCGAGCTCGAGCCCCTCGGCGTGGTCGGAAGCGCCTTCCTGATACGGGAGATGCTGGGAAACCTGGTGGACAATGCCATCCGCTACACGCCGGCGGGCGGCACGGTGGTGGTGCGCATCCGCCGCGAAGGGGAGGGCTGTTGCCTGGAAGTGCAGGACAGCGGGCCGGGCATTCCGCCGGAGTTTCGTGACAAGGTCAGGGAACGCTTCTTCCGCCTGGCGACGGGAACCGAAGGCTGCGGGCTCGGGCTGGCGATCGTCGATGAGATCGCGGCGGCGCACGGCGCGGAGCTTGGCTTCTTCGATGCGCCGGAGGGGAAGGGCTTCGTGGTGCGCGTGAGCTTCCCGAGGTGCTCGTAGGAACGCGACAGGCCACTGCCAAAGGCGACGGAGATCAAGCCACGGCCGACGGGGGACACGGAGCGGCGGCACTCCCCCGCCGACCGTGGCGGTCGCCAGGCTAAAGAATAAGCCTCACCCCGCGAAGAATTCCTTCACGCGATCCATCCACCCCTTGGCGCGCGGGTTATGACGGGCGGCATTCCCCTGGCTGATCTCCTCGAACTGCCGCAGCAGCTGCTTCTGCTCGTCGGTGAGATTGACCGGCGTCTCGATGACCACGTGGCACAGCAGGTCGCCGTGGCCGATCGAGCGCACGCCCTTGATGCCCTTGCCGCGCAGGCGGAACACCTTGCCCGTCTGGGTTTCCGGCGGCACCTTGATGCGGGCGACGCCGTCGAGAGTCGGGATCTCGATCTCCCCTCCGAGCGCCGCGGTGGCGAAGCTCACCGGCATCTCGCAATGCAGGTCGTCGTGGTCGCGCTGGAAGACGGCGTGCGGCTTGAGATGGATCTGGACGTAGAGGTCGCCCGGCGGGCCGCCGTTGACGCCCGGCTCGCCCTCGCCGGACAGCCGGATGCGATCGCCCTCGTCGATGCCGGCCGGAATCTTCACCGACAGCGTCTTGTGCTGCTTGACGCGGCCGGCGCCGTGGCAGGTGGTGCAGGGATCCGCGATGAAGCGGCCGGTGCCGTGGCACTTGGGGCAGGTCTGCTGGATCGAGAAGAAGCCTTGCTGCATGCGCACCTGGCCGTGGCCGCCGCAGGTGGGGCAAACGGTCGGGGCGGACCCCTTCTTCGCGCCGCTGCCCTTGCATGAATCGCATTCCGCCATGGTCGGGATGCGGATGCGCGTTTCGGTGCCGCGCGCACCTTCCTCGAGGGTGATCTCGAGGTTGTAGCGCAGGTCGGCGCCGCGATAGACGTTCGACCGGCCGCCGCGGCCGCCGCCGAAGATGTCGCCGAAGATGTCGGAGAACGCATCCGCGAATCCCCCCATGCCGGCACCGTTGAAGCCGCCGCCGGCCGAAGGATCGACGCCGGCATGGCCGAACTGGTCGTAGGCGCCGCGCTTCTTCTGGTCGGAGAGGACTTCGTAGGCTTCCTTGGCTTCCTTGAAATGCTCCTCGGCCTTGGGATTGTCCGGGTTGCGGTCCGGATGGTGCTTCATCGCGAGCTTGCGATACGCCTTCTTGATGTCGTCTGCGGAAGCGTCGCGATTGACGCCCAGCACCTCGTAATAATCCCGTTTCGTCATTTGAGCCTATCCCCGCCTACCACGTGAAAACGGCCGAGTTAAGGGGCGCGCTTCCTGCGCCCCTTCAACTCGGCCAGTTAGTACATCGCGCGCCAGCGCGACGTACTAACCCTTTTTGTCTTTCACTTCCGTGAACTCCGCGTCGACAACGTCCGCGTCGTCCTTCTTGCTCTCGCCGCCGCCGGCTTGCTGCTGCGCGCCGGCGTCGCCGCCCGCCGCGCCGCCAGCCTGCTGCTGCTGCGCGTAGATCTTCTCGCCAAGCTTCTGCGAAGCGGTCGCCAGGGCCTCCGACTTGGCTTCCAGCGCCGCCTTGTCGTTGCTTTCCTTGATGGCCGTCTCGGCGTCCTTGATGGCGGCTTCGATCTTCGCCTTCTCGTCGGCGTCGATCTTGTCGCCGTGGTCGTGCAGCGCCTTCTTGACGGAGTGCACCAGGGCGTCGAGCTGGTTGCGCACTTCGACCAGTTCGTGGGCCTTCTTGTCTTCCTCGGCATGCGCCTCGGCGTCGGACACCATGCGCTTGATCTCGTCCTCGGAAAGGCCGGAGTTCGCCTTGATGGTGATCTTGTTTTCCTTGCCGGTGCCCTTGTCCTTGGCGGAGACGTGCAGGATGCCGTTGGCGTCGATGTCGAAGGTGACTTCGATCTGCGGCATGCCGCGCGGGGCCGGGGGGATGTCGCTGAGGTTGAACTGGCCGAGGCTCTTGTTGCCGGCGGCCATTTCGCGCTCGCCCTGCAGCACGTGGATGGTCACGGCCGACTGGTTGTCGTCGGCGGTGGAGAACACCTGGCTGGTCTTGGTCGGGATGGTGGTGTTCTTCTGGATCAGCTTGGTCATGACGCCGCCGAGGGTCTCGATGCCGAGCGACAGCGGGGTGACGTCGAGCAGCAGCACGTCCTTGACCTCGCCCTGCAGCACGCCGCCCTGGATGGAGGCGCCGATGGCGACGGCCTCGTCGGGGTTCACGTCCTTGCGCGGCTCCTTGCCGAACAGTTCCTTGACCTTCTCCTGCACCTTCGGCATGCGCGTCATGCCGCCGACCAGGATGACGTCGCCGATGTCCTCGACCTTGACGCCGGCGTCCTTGATGGCGGTGCGGCAGGGGGCGGCGCAGCGCTCGATGAGATCGTCGACCAGGGACTCGAACTTGGCGCGCGTGATCTTCATCGTCAGGTGCTTGGGACCCGACGCGTCGGCGGTGATGTAGGGCAGGTTGATCTCGGTCTGCTGGCTCGACGACAGCTCGATCTTGGCCTTCTCGGCCGCTTCCTTGAGCCGCTGCAGCGCCAGCACGTCGTTCTTCAGGTCGACGCCCTGTTCCTTCTTGAACTCGGTGACGATGTAATCGATGATGCGCTGGTCGAAGTCCTCGCCGCCCAGGAAGGTGTCGCCGTTGGTCGACATCACCTCGAACTGGTGCTCGCCGTCGATTTCCGCGATGTCGATGATGGAGATGTCGAAGGTGCCGCCGCCGAGGTCGAACACCGCGATCTTGCGGTCGCCTTCCTGCTTGTCGAGGCCGAAGGAGATGGCCGCCGCGGTCGGCTCGTTGATGATGCGCTTGACCTCCAGGCCGGCGATGCGGCCGGCATCCTTGGTGGCCTGGCGCTGGCTGTCGTTGAAGTAGGCCGGCACGGTGATGACCGCCTCGGTGACTTCCTCGCCGAGGTAGTCTTCGGCGGTCTTCTTCATCTTGCGCAGCACTTCGGCGGAGACCTGCGGCGGCGCCATCTTCTTGTCGCGCACCTGCACCCAGGCGTCGCCGTTGTCGGCCTTGACGATGCTGAAGGGCATCAGGTCGATGTCCTTCTGGACTTCCTTTTCCTCGAAGCGGCGGCCGATCAGGCGCTTGACGGCGAACAGCGTGTTCCTGGCGTTGGTGACGGCCTGGCGCTTGGCGGAGGCGCCGCAGAGGACTTCGCCGTCCTCGGTGTAGGCGACGATGGAAGGCGTGGTGCGCGCGCCTTCGGAGTTCTCGATGACCTTGGGCTTGCCGCCTTCCATGATGGCGACGCAGCTGTTGGTGGTGCCGAGGTCGATGCCGATGATCTTGCCCATATTCGTATCCTTGTGCGTAATTCGGTAAAAGCTAAGCTGGTGTCCAAATGGGGCTATTCGCCGCCAGTTCAAGCCTCGTCAGGCGCCTTTCGCCTTCGAAACGACGACGAGGGCCGGGCGGATCACCCGTTCGTGGAGGGCATAGCCCTTCTGCAGGACATTGATGACGCGGTTGGCCTCGCCGTCGGCTTCGATCTGGCTGATCGCCTGGTGGCGGTGGGGGTCGAACTTGTCGTTGAGCGGATTGATCTCGGCCACGCTGGCCTTTTCGAAGGCGGCTGCCAACTGCTTCAGGGTCAGTTCGACGCCCGACCGCAGCGCTTCCGCACCCTGGTTTTCGTTCGACAGCGCCGCTTCCAGGCTGTCCTTGACGGCAAGGAGTTCGCTCGCGAACCGTTCGCTGGCGAACTTGGACGCCTTGGCGATGTCGTCCTGGGCGCGGCGGCGGACGTTCTCCGTTTCGGCCTTGGCGCGCAGCCAGGCGTCGTGATGCTCGGCGGCCTTCAACTCGGCCGCTTTCAGGAGATCCTCGATGCTGGGCGTGGTGTCTGCCGCAGCGGCGTCGGCCGCCGGGGTGCCGGCAACGGCGGCGGCGTCCGGCTGAGGCAAGGATTCTGGCGTTTGCTGGTCCTGCATGGCTGTCCCTCTTCGATAAACCTGATGGACTATGGGGACGCCCGCAGGAGTTTCAAGGGGCCGGAATCAAATTCCGGTCCCCGCTGCCGCCGATCAGGTCTTGAAGCGGCCCACCGCGCTTTGCAGGTTATTGGCGAGGTCTTCGAGCTGCCGGGCCGAGGCCGAGGTCTGCTCGACCACCTCGCTGTTCTCGCGCGCCATGTTGGCGATCGCCTCGATGTTGTGGGCGACGTCGGTGAACACGCGCCGCTGTTCTTCGGTGGCCGCCGCGATGGCGTCCAGGCCCGTGCCGACTTCGGTCACCGAGCTGCTGGCCGCCGCCAGCACTTCGGCCACGGTCTCGACCGACTTCTGGCTCGAAGAGATGTGCTGCAGGCCATTCTCGATCGCGTGGGTGACCGCGTCGGACTGCTGGGTCAGGCTGCGCGTGATGGCGTCGATTTCGCTCGCCGAGGCCGAGGACTTCTCCGCCAGCTTGCGGACCTCGTCGGCCACCACGGCAAAGCCGCGGCCCTGCTCGCCGGCGCGGGCCGCTTCGATCGCCGCGTTGAGCGCCAGCAGGTTGGTCTGGTCGGCGATGTCCTTGACCTCGCGCGTCATGTTGGTGATCGCGGCGGTGCTGGTGACGAACTGGTTGACCGATTCGGCGATCTGCTTGACCGTGTTCTCGACCATGCCCACTTCGCCGATCAGCTTGGACAGGCTCTGGTTGCCTTCGGCGGAACGGCGCTCGCTCTCGCGCGACTGCTCGTGCACGCGTTCGGTGCTGTGGGCGATGTCCGAGATGCTCGAAACGACGCCTTCGACGGCCGTCGCGGCTGCCGTGGACATCTCGTCCTGGCGGTGCGAACCGTCGCTGACCTTGTTGGCGCTGACCGTCAAACCGTGGGCCGCCGAGGAAACGCGGCCGGCCGAATCGCCGACCTGCCGAACCAGGTCCGAGAACTTGGCCATCATGTCGTTGAACACCGACGAGGCCTCGCCGATCTCGTCGCGGCCTTTCACCTCCAGCCGGCGCGTCAGGTCGCCTTCGCCGCTGGCGATGTCGCGCAGTCCGGCGACCATGTGCTCGAGCGGCAGCGTGACGACATTGCGGATGAAGAACCAGATGAAGGCGAGCATGAAGAGGCTGACGGCCATGGCGGCGAGCAGCGATTTGATGCGTTGCGCCGAGAGGGCGGCCTCGACGTGCTCCAGGGAGATCTTCATGCTGACGATGCCGAGCACCGAGCCCTCGGGCACCTGATGGCACATGATGCAGTTCTTGCCCAGATAGTTGGTCTGGGCCAGGGCGGGCCGCACGACGCGCAGGTATTCGCCCTTGTCGTCGCTCTGGACTTCGCTGAATTCCTTGCCGGTGGACAGCACCTGCTGCTCGACGTCGTCGGGCTTGTCGTCCTTGGCGGTACCGGGGCCGAACATCTTGGTCACCGCTTCGCCGCGCATCACCTTGAGGTCGCGGATGATGGAGAGCTGCTTGATCTGGTCGAGCAGGATCTCGCGCTGGGCGACGGTGCCGGTAATCATCATGCCGGTGAGACCCGCCAGGGTCGTCTCGTGCATGGACAAGGAGAAGGCGCGCGCCTGATCGATGGCGGTCTGGCGGTTAACCGAGCTTTCCCAGAAGATCATGCCCGACCAGGCAATGATGAGGACCAGCCAGATCGCGGCCGTCAGTCGTACCCATATCTTCATGTCGGCGAAGCGCGGCATAAGAAAAGCTCCGAGGTGGATAAAGCGATGCGAGTTTATCCCAATCCCAGGCGCTCAATGGACCGAATAGCAGCCGTTTCCGCAGTCAAACGCAGCGGGATCGCCCTCCCGTCGGGCATTGACCATTCACACGGTAAGGTCGATTTCCTGCAGGCTGCCGGCTTCGCCCGATTCACGGAGATAGAGGCCGGTGCTTCGTATCGCGCCAAGGTCTTCGTTGGCTGTGCCGCGCAACTCGAAGGGCGTGTTCTGGCTGCCCAGGAACAGGGCACCGACGTTCGCGTCTTTCAGCGATGCGAGCTGCCCCTCGCCATTCGTGCTGGGGCGCCAGACCTTCAACTGCTCGAAGATCGGATCGTTTTCGTCGATCCAGCCGTTGTGGTCGGCATCGTAGCTCGCCAGTTCCGCGAAGCCGGAGCCGGTGGCGGGCCCGAACAGTTCCCGGCCCGAGTCGATGCGTCCGTTGCCGTTGGCGTCGAGCGCGAGATAAGCGCTGCCGGAATCAAGGAGGGCGACGTTTTCCTCACGGCCGTCGGCGTCGAGATCGAAGCTCATGCGCTGGGCGGAAAGCTGGGCCGGCCCGGCGTCGAGGTTGATGACCAGCGGATCGTGCCGCGCGCTGCCCGCCGTGGCAGTCACGTCCGTTTGCTGGACGTAGCTGCGCGCCATGTCGAGTTGAAGGGAAAGGTCGATGCGGCGACCGTCGGCCGTAGTGACGGTGCCTTGCGCCGAGAAGTCGGTCTGCTCGACTTCGACGGTGGACGCATGGAACTCGTAGACCACGCCGAATTCGGCGTCCCGCGGTGCGGTCGGCGCGGTACTCGGCGCTGCGCCCGGGTCCGTGCTCGCGGCCGCGGCGTCGGGTGCCGCAGGCTCGTCGATGAGTTTGATGGGTTTTCCCGTCAGCCATTCCACGAAGGCCTTGATGAGCAGCAGCCGCCAGTCGTGCGCCGTGCGGGTGCCGAAAGCCTGTTCAGCCGGCGGAGCATTGCCCTCTTTCGCCGACGGGGCGGGGGCGGGCGCCGGCGTGCGCGTCCAAGCTTCCAGGCGCTCGGTCCGCTCGCTGCGGGTCATCTCGTAATGCGCGCTCTCCATGGCGAGCGCTGTACTGGCAATCTTCATGGCCGATCTCCGCGGTGGGCGTCGAAGCTGACGCCTTCCTGACGGTTATCGGTTGCTTGGGCGTGGACTTAAGTCCTTGTCGTAACTGGGAAAGTCTTGATCCTGGATAGTGGCATGAAAAACAACGCGATGGTTCCGCTACTTCAGGTTGTTTCTGATCCAGCGCACGAGAGAGGCGGCGTCGAGGGCGCCCGACTGGCGGGCAACTTCACGGCCGTCGCGGAAAGCGATCAGGGTCGGGATGCTGCGGATGCCGTAGCGGGCCGCCAAGTCCTGCGCTTCCTCGGTATTCACTTTTGCCAGCCGGCAGTGCGGTTCGAGCTGGCTGGCGGCCTGGGCGAAGGCGGGCGCCATCATGCGGCAGGGACCGCACCAGGGCGCCCAGAAGTCGACGACGACCGGCAGGTCCGACCGCCCGACATGCTTGTCGAAGCTCGCTGCGTCGAGTTCAACGGGGGTGCCCGCGAAAAGGGCCTGCCTGCATTTGCCGCAGGTTCCGCCGTCGGCCAGGCGAGCGGCCGGAACGCGGTTGGGCGCGTGGCAGTGGGGACAGACGACGATGGTGCCATCGCTCATGGTTTGGCTCCTGAATATCAGACTGTGCTGATATCGGTACGCCTCCCCCGGAAATCAAGCGCGATCGCGGGCGATGGCGGCCAGTGCGGCGATCCAGTCGGGGCGTTCGTTGAGGCAGGGAATGTAGCGGTAGTCGGCGCCGCCCGCGGCCAGGAAGGCGTCGCGGCATTCCATGCCGATCTCCTCGAGGGTCTCGAGGCAATCGGCGACGAAGCCCGGGCACATGACATCGACGCGCCTGATGCCGCTTCTCGCCAGTTCCTCCAGCGTCGGCTGGGTATAGGGCTGCAGCCATTCGGCACGTCCGAAGCGCGATTGGAAGGTCATTTGCCAGTCCTGTCGGGCAAGTCCCAGGGCGTCGGCGAGCAACGCCGCGGTACGCCGGCATTGGTCGGCATAGGGGTCGCCGCGCTCCACGGCCTTCTTGGGGATGCCGTGGAAGCTCATGACCAGCTTCTCGGGGCGCCCGTGCGCCTGCCAATGCTCGCGAACGCTGGCGGCCAGCGCGGCGATGTAGCGCGCGTCGGCGCCGTAATCTTCAATGCGGACGAGTTCCGGCGCCTGCGGACGGCGCGCGCGCCAGGCGTCGACGGCATCGTAGACGCTGGCGGTGGTGCTGCCGGCATACTGCGGATAGAGCGGCAGGATCACGATGCGCTGCGCGCCGTCGCCGGCAAGGCGGTCGAGCGCCTCCGCGAGAGCCGGGGCGCCGTAGCGCATCGCCCAGGCGACGCGGGTCTCGCGGTCGCCGGCGGCGAAGCAGAAGCCGCTCAGCAGCTTGGCCTGGCGCTCGGTGTGCACCTTCAGCGGCGAGCCTTCGGCCGTCCAGATCTTGGCGTACTTGGCGGCGGACTGGGCCGGCCGCGTCCTCAGGATGATGCCGTGCAGGATGGGCAGCCAAAGCCAGCGGGGCAGGTCGACCACCCGGCGGTCGCCGAGGAATTCCGCCAGGTAGCGGCGCAGGGCAGGAGCGGTGGGCGCGTCCGGAGTGCCGAGGTTGGCGAGCAGGATCGCGGTCCGCTTGCCTTCGGCCGGGGCGCCGCCGCGGGGCTTCGCTTCGCTCGTCGTCATGGAGCGCTGAGCGCGCTCGAGAGCAGCTTGGCGGTGATGTCGACCAGCGGGATGACGCGCTCGTAGGCCATGCGGGTCGGGCCGACCACGCCGATGGTGCCGACCAGCCGGCCGTCGACTTCGTAGGGCGCGGCGACGACGCTGCATTCGTCGAGCGGCGCGATGCCCGATTCGCCGCCGATGAAGACCTGCACGCCATCTGCGCGATTGGAAAGCTCGAGCAGCTGGGCCAGCGAGGTGCGCTGCTCGAACAGGGCGAACAGTTGCCGCAGCCGCGCCATGTTGGACGCCAGGTCGTCGACGTCGAGCAGGTTGCGCTCGCCGCTGACCAGCGTTTGCGCGGCGGCCTCGGTCGCGGCCTGGCTGCCGACCTCGACGGCGGCGTCCATCAGTTCCGACATGTCCGTGGACAGCTGGCGCAGTTCGGCCTGGACGCGCCCGCGGATCTGCTCGAAATCGAGGCCGACGCAATTCTGGTTCAGGTAGTTGGCGGCCTCGGCGAGCTCGGACGGCGAGTAGGCGCGCTGGGTGAACAGGATGCGGTTCTGCACTTCGCCGTCGGCGGTGACGATGATGAGCAGCACGCGCTTCTCCGACAGGCTGACGAACTCGATCTGGCGGATGCGCGGCTGCGCGCGGCGCGGCGCGATGACGACGCCGGCGAAATGCGTGAGCTGCGACAGCAGCTGCGAGGCGTGGTTGAGCATGCGCAGCGGGTGGTCGGGCTGGATCGCTTCCTTGATGTCCGAAATGTCCTGCTCGGCGAGCGGCTTGACGGTCAGGAGGGTATCGACGAACAGCCGGTAGCCGCGGGGCGTCGGGATGCGTCCAGCCGAGGTATGCGGGCTGGCGATGAAGCCGGCCTCCTCGAGATCCGACATGACGTTGCGGATGGTGGCCGGCGACAGATCGAGGCCGGAATGGCGGGAAAGCGTGCGCGACCCAATGGGCTGGCCCTCGGCGATGTAGTGTTCTATCAGCGTCTTGAGCAGGGTTTGGGAGCGCTTGTCTAGCATGCGCCAATTGTAGCCAAGATCGCCGCGGCAAGAGCCATCTGCCTTTGTGGTTTAATCCCGCCCCATGACAGGCACGCAGATCCGCACCGCCGCGCTGATCGGCAAGTACCGCAGCCCCGAAGTGGCAGAGTCGCTGAGGGTTCTGGCGGCGTTCCTGCGCGGCCGCGGCCTGCACGTGCTGCTCGAGGAAGGGACGGCCGCCTCCGTCGGCCCCGACGGCTTCGACGGCTACGAAGTCGCCAGCTATGAGCAGATCGGCGAGTCGGCCGACGTCGCCGTGGTGCTCGGCGGCGATGGCACCATGCTCCATTCGGCGCGCCGCCTGGCGCAAAGCCGGGTTCCGCTGGTCGGCGTCAACCAGGGCCGGCTCGGCTTCATGACCGACATCGCGCTCGACGAGATGCTGCCGAGCATGGAGGAACTGCTCGCGGGCCGCTTCAAGGCCGAGCAGCGCTTCCTGCTGGAGGCCGAGGTGATCCGCGACGGCGAGCGCATGTTCCAGACGCTCGCCCTCAACGATGTCGTGCTGAACAAGGGCGAAGTCGGCCGCATGATCGAAATGAAGGTCGAGGTCGACGGTGAATTCCTCTACGTGCTGCGCGCCGACGGCATGATCGTCGCGACGCCGACGGGGTCCACCGCCTATGCGCTGTCGGCGAACGGGCCGATCCTGCAGCCGGCGATCGCCGGGATCGCGATCGTGCCACTGTGTCCGCACGCGCTGTCCAACCGTCCGATCACCATCAGCGACCAGAGCAGCGTCGAGCTGACGCTGGTCGCGCCGCACGACGGCCGCGTTCACTTCGACGGCCAGGCGCGCTTCGATGCGCGCGCCGGCGACCGGGTGCGCATCGCGCGCTCCGGGCATTCGGTCACCTTGCTGCATCCGCCGGGCTACAGCTACTTCGCCATGCTGCGCGAGAAGCTGCACTGGAGCGCCGTGCCCAAGCACGCCTAGACATGCTGCGCCGTCTTTTCATCAGCGATTTCGTCATCGTTGACCGGCTGGAACTGGAGTTCGAAGGCGGCTTCGGCGTGCTCACCGGCGAGACGGGGGCGGGCAAGTCGATCCTCGTGGACGCCCTGTCGCTGGTGCTTGGCGAACGCGCCGAGGCGTCGGTGGTGCGGGCCGGGCGGGAGCGGGCGGAGATCGCCGCCGAATTCGACGCGGCACCGGGCGGCGCACTGGCCGCCTGGCTGCGCGCCAACGATTTCGAGGCCGAGGACACGCTGCTGGTGCGGCGGGTCGTCGATGCCGGCGGGCGCTCGCGCGCCTACCTCAACGGCATGCCGGCGACCGCCGGCCAGCTGCGCGAGGCCGCCGCCTTCCTCGCCGACATCCACGGACAACACGCCCATCTTTCGCTGCTCAAGGCCGACGCCCAGCGCCGGTTGCTCGACGCCCGCGCCGTCCAGCTCGAGGCGGCGAAAGCGGTCGCCGCGCGCTTCCATGAGTGGCACACCCTGCGCGCCTCGCGCGAATCGGCCTCGCGCGACGCCGCCGCCACCGAGCGCGAGCGCGAGATGCTCGAGTACCAGGTGCGCGAGCTGGAAGCCCTGGAGTTCGATGCCGCGCGCTGGATCGAGGAGAATGCGGAGCACCGCCGGCTTTCCCATGCCGTCGGGCTCATCGAGGGCGTCGAGGCGGCGCTGGCGCTGCTCGACGAATCGGACGCCGCGGCGGGTGCCCAGCTCGATCAGGCGGCCAGCCGCGTGGCGCATCTGGTCGAGCACGACGAGGCGCTCAAGGACCCGGTCGAACTGCTCGAAGGCGCGCGCATCCAGCTGTCGGAAGCGGTGCATGCGCTGGCGCGCTATCGCGAGCGGCTCGAAGTCGATCCGGGTCGGCTGGCGGAACTGGACGGCCGCATCGAAGCCGTGATGGCGGCGGCGCGCAAGCATCGCGTGGCGCCGGAGGAGCTCGGCGATACGCTGGAGCGGCTGTGCGCGCGGCTGGACGAGCTGCGCCTGTCGGCCGATCCCGAGGCGCTCGCCCGGCGCGAAGCCGAGGCGCTCGAAGCCTACCGGACCCTGGCGCAGAAACTCGGCGCAGCGCGCCGCAAGACGGCGGCCGAGCTGTCGTCGGCCGTGACGGCCTCGATGCAGCAGCTGGCGATGGCCGGGGGCCGCTTCGAGGTCGCCTTCGAGGCGCTCGCCGAGCCGGCGGCTTACGGATTGGAAAGCGTGGAGTTCATGGTGGCGGCGAACGCCGGCCAGCCGCTGCGGCCGCTCGCCAAGGTCGCGTCGGGCGGCGAGCTGTCGCGCATCGGTCTGGCCATCCAGGTCATCGCCAGCAGTTCCGGCGAGGCGCCGACCTTGGTGTTCGACGAGGTCGATGTCGGCATCGGCGGGGGAGTGGCAGAGATCGTCGGGCGGCTGCTGAAGGAGCTGGGGCGCTCGCGCCAGGTGTTGTGCGTGACGCACCTGCCGCAGGTCGCGGCGCAGGCCGACTGGCAATGGTCGATCGCCAAGGAGCTGCAGGACGGCGCCACGCTGTCCCGCGTGACGCCGCTGGACGGGGCGGCGCGCATCGACGAGATTGCCCGCATGCTGGGCGGCGTGCGCATCACCGACACCACCCGCGAGCATGCGCGGGAGATGCTCGGACTGTCAGGCTGAGCCCGTCTTCTTGTTCGGGCAGTCGTCCTTCAGGCAATCGACGTAGAGGTAGAGCGCGTGGTCGGCCACCGCGAAGCCGCGTTCTGCGGCGATGCGGGCCTGACGGCGCTCGATCTCGGCGTCGTAGAACTCCACCACCTTGCCGCACTGCAGGCACACCAGATGGTCGTGGTGCTTGCCTTCGTTGAGCTCGAATACCGCCTTGCCGCTCTCGAAATGGTGGCGCGTCAGCAGGCCCGCCTGCTCGAACTGGGTGAGGACGCGGTAGACCGTGGCCAGGCCGATGTCCTCGCCTTGCGCGGCCAGCATGTGCGAGACATCTTCGGCAGACAGGTGGCGAACGCCGCCCTCCGCGTGCGCTCGCTGGAACAACTCGAGGATCTTGAGCCGCGGCAGGGTGACCTTGAGGCCGATGCTCTTCAGTTCTTGGGACTTGGCCATGGCGGGAAAGTCGACGTAACGCCTTATGATATAGTCTTCGCGCCCGTTTTGAGGGCGCATCCTTCCCGCCGACAGAATTCATGATCAAGCGCGCCTGCCTCCTCGCCGTTCCTTTTCTCGCCGCCTGCTCGACCCTGTCCGACACCACCGAGGGGATCGGGGAAAGCGTCTCGAAGGCGCTGGACATTTCGCCCTGGCTCCATCCCTATCGCATCGACGTCCGGCAGGGCAACCTGGTGACTCAGGATATGGTGGCGCAGTTGAAGCCGGGGCTGACGAAGGACCAGGTCCGCTTCGTGCTCGGCACGCCGCTGCTGTCGGACGTCTTCCACGCCGATCGTTGGGACTATGTGTACCGGCTCCAGACCGGCGACGGCGAAGTCACGCAGCGCCGTCTGGCCGTGTTCTTCGTCGATGGCAAGCTGGCTCGTCTCGGCGGCGACGTGGTCGGCGATGCCGGCGTTGCCGCCGGCGGCGCGCCGAAACCGCCCACCCGTTTCATCGAGATCAAGGCGCCGGCGAAGGAAGGCGAAGCCGCCGAGCAGCCCAAGGCCGAGCCGCAGCCCGCGCCGCCCCCGCCCGCCGTTTCCCAGTAAGGTTCTTCCATGGACAAGATTCGTTTTGCCATCGCCGGCAGCGGCGGACGCATGGGCCGCACGCTGATCGAGGCCGTGCTGGCCGCTCCCGACGCCCAACTGGCCGCTGCCCTCGAGGTTCCGGGCAGTCCCTTCATCGGCAAGGATGCCGGCGAGCTTGTCGGCGCGCCCTGCGGCGTCGCCGTCACCGACGACATCGAGGCCGCCCTCGCGAAGTCCCAGTGCCTGATCGACTTCACGCGCCCCGAAGGGACGCTGCGCCATCTGCAGGCCTGCCGCAAGCACGGCGTGCACGCAGTGGTCGGCACCACCGGGCTGTCGATCGAGGACAAGCTGGCGATCCAGGACATCTCGCGCGACATTCCCATCGTTCTTGCGCCCAACATGGCGATCGGCGTCAATGCGGTATTCAAGCTGCTGGACGTCGCCGCACGTATCCTCAACGAAGGCTACGACGTCGAGGTCATCGAGGCGCACCATCGCCACAAGATCGATGCGCCTTCGGGCACGGCGCTGCGCATGGGCGAGGTGGTCGCCGCGGCGCTCGGCCGCAACCTCTCGGACTGTGCGGTCTACGGCCGCGAAGGCGTCACCGGCGAGCGGCCGGCGACGCAGATCGGCTTCGCCACCGTGCGCGGGGGGGACATCGTGGGCGACCACACGGTGCTGTTCGCCGGCACGGGCGAACGCATCGAGATCACTCACAAGTCGGCCAGCCGCGTCCCTTATGCCCAGGGCTCGCTGCGAGCCGCCCGCTTCCTTCAAAACAAGGTGCGTGGGCTGTTCGACATGCAGGACGTTCTAGGGCTGCGCTGATCGGGTATAATCACGCGGTTTGCCTGCGGTCTTGCTGACCGCAGTGCGTGAGTTCTCGATCAGGAGCCCCCGATGTCCCAGTTCCCGCCCGCCATTCTTGCTTTAGCTGACGGGACGGTCTTTCGAGGGAGGGGAATCGGGTCAAGCGGCAGTTCGGTCGGTGAGGTGGTGTTCAACACCGCCATGACCGGCTACCAGGAAATCCTTACCGATCCTTCCTACTGCCGCCAGATCGTCACCCTGACCTATCCCCATATCGGCAACACCGGCGTCAATCGCGAAGACTGCGAATCCACCAAGGTCTTCGCTGCCGGGTTGGTGATCCGCGACCTGCCGCTGGTCGCATCCAATTTCCGCTCGGAGCAGACGCTCTCGGACTACCTCAAGCGCGAGAACGTCGTCGCCATCGCCGACATCGATACCCGCAAGCTGACGCGCGTCCTGCGAGAGACGGGCGCCCAGGCGGGCTGCCTGGTGACCGGCGACAAGCCCGACGCCGACGCTGCAGTCGCTCAGGCGCGCGCTTTCCCCGGATTGGCCGGCATGGATCTCGCGAAGGTCGTTTGCGTGGAGAAGCCCTACGCCTGGAACGAGGGCGAATGGCGGCTCGGCAGGGGCTACGTGACACAGGAGAATCCCCGCTTCCACGTCGTCGCCTACGACTTCGGCGTCAAGCGCAACATCCTGCGCATGCTCGCAGAGCGCGGCTGCCGCCTGACCGTGGTTCCGGCGCAGACGAAGGCCGCCGACGTGCTGGCGATGAATCCCGACGGCGTCTTCCTGTCCAACGGTCCCGGCGATCCGGAGCCCTGCGACTACGCGATCGCCGCCATCCGCGAGTTCCTCGACCGCAAGCTGCCGACATTCGGCATCTGCCTGGGCCACCAGTTGATGGGCCTGGCCGGCGGCGGCAAAACCATGAAAATGAAGTTCGGCCATCATGGCGCGAACCACCCGGTGAAGGATCTCGACACCGGACAGGTATTGATTACCAGCCAGAATCACGGCTTCGCCGTCGATCCCGCCACCCTGCCTACGAACGTTAAGGTGACCCATGTGTCACTGTTCGACGGAAGCCTGCAGGGCATGGCCTGGACCGACCGCCCCGCGTTCTGCTTCCAGGGACACCCGGAGGCGAGCCCCGGGCCGCACGATGTCGGCTACCTGTTCGATCGCTTCATCGGGATGATGGAAAAGCAGAATGCCTAAAAGAACCGACATCCACTCGATCCTCATCATCGGCGCCGGCCCGATCATCATCGGTCAGGCGTGCGAGTTCGACTACTCCGGAGCGCAGGCCTGCAAGGCGCTGCGCGACGAAGGCTACAAGGTCATCCTGGTCAATTCGAACCCGGCCACGATCATGACCGACCCGAACATGGCCGACGTCACCTACATCGAGCCGATCACCTGGCAGGTGCTGGAAAACATCATCTCCAAGGAGAAGCCGGACGCCATCCTGCCGACCATGGGTGGCCAGACGGCGCTCAACTGCGCGCTCGATCTCGCCAAGCATGGCGTGCTCGAGAAGTACGGCGTCGAGATGATCGGCGCCTCCAAGGAGGCCATCGACAAGGCCGAGGACCGCGAGAAGTTCAAGCAGGCCATGACCAAGATCGGTCTCGGCTCTGCGCGCTCCGCCATCGCCCACAGCATGGAGGAGGCGATGCAGGTGCAGGCCGCGCTCGGCTTCCCCGCCATCATCCGGCCGTCCTTCACCATGGGCGGCAGCGGCGGCGGCATCGCCTACAACCAGGAAGAGTTCATCGAGATCTGCAAGCGCGGCCTCGAGGCTTCGCCGACCAAGGAACTGCTGATCGAGGAATCGCTGCTCGGCTGGAAGGAATTCGAGATGGAGGTCGTGCGCGACAAGCACGACAACTGCATCATCGTCTGCTCGATCGAGAACCTCGACCCGATGGGCGTGCACACCGGCGACTCGATCACCGTCGCGCCGGCGCAGACGCTGACCGACAAGGAATACCAGATCATGCGCAACGCCAGCATCGCGGTGCTGCGCGAGATCGGCGTCGACACGGGCGGCTCGAACGTCCAGTTCGCCATCAATCCGAAGGACGGTCGCATGATCGTCATCGAGATGAATCCGCGAGTGTCGCGCTCCTCGGCGCTGGCGTCCAAGGCGACCGGCTTCCCGATCGCCAAGATCGCCGCCAAGCTGGCCTGCGGCTACACGCTCGACGAACTGAAGAACGACATCACCGGCGGCGCCACCCCGGCCTCGTTCGAGCCCTCGATCGACTACGTGGTCACCAAGGTGCCGCGCTTCGCGTTCGAGAAGTTCCCGCTCGCCGACGGCCGCCTGACGACCCAGATGAAGTCGGTCGGCGAGGTCATGGCGATCGGCCGCAGCTTCCAGGAGTCGCTGCAAAAAGCCCTGCGCGGCCTCGAAACCAGCGTCTACGGATTCGACGAACTGGAGGCCGAACGCGAGGAAATCGCCCACGAGTTGGCCAATCCCGGCGCCCAGCGCATGTGGTACCTCGGCCAGGCCTTCCGCAGCGGTTTCAGCTTCGACGAGATCCTGGGGCTCACCAAGATCGATCCCTGGTTCCTGGTGCAGATCGAGGAGATCATCAAGCTCGAAGGCGAGATGAAGGGCAAGCCTATCGCCGCCTTCGATGCGGAGACGCTGCGCTCGCTCAAGCGCAAGGGATTCTCGGATCGCCGCATCGCCGCGCTGACGGGGGCCACCGAAACGCAGGTGCGCGAGCGCCGCCACGCGCTGAAAGTCCGTCCGGTGTTCAAGCGCGTCGACACCTGTGCTGCGGAATTCGCCACTTCGACGGCCTACATGTACTCGACCTACGAGGAAGAGTGCGAGGCGCGCCCAACGGACAAGAAGAAGATCATGGTGCTCGGCGGCGGTCCCAACCGCATCGGCCAGGGCATCGAGTTCGACTACTGCTGCGTCCATGCCGCCCTCGCCATGCGCGAGGATGGCTACGAGACCATCATGGTCAACTGCAACCCGGAAACGGTGTCGACCGACTACGACACCTCCGACCGGCTCTACTTCGAGCCGCTGTCGCTGGAGGACATCCTGGAGATCGTCGCCGTCGAGAAGCCGACGGGCGTGATCGTCCAGTTCGGCGGCCAGACTCCGCTCAAGCGGGCACGCGACCTGGAAGCCAATGGCGTGCCGATCATCGGCACCAGCCCGGACATGATCGACGCCGCCGAGGACCGCGAGCGCTTCCAGAAGCTGCTGCAAGACCTCGGCCTCAAGCAGCCGCCCAACCGCACCGCGCGCACCGAGGAGGACGCCATCCGCATGGCGGCCGAGATCGGCTATCCGCTGGTGGTGCGCCCGTCCTACGTGCTCGGCGGCCGCGCCATGGAGATCGTGCATGAACAGGCCGGTCTCGAGCGCTACATGCGCGAGGCCATCAAGGTCTCGAACGATTCGCCGGTGCTGCTCGACCGATTCCTCAACGACGCCACGGAAGTGGACGTCGACGCGCTGTCCGACGGCAAGCAGGTCATCATCGGCGGCATCATGGAGCACATCGAGCAGGCCGGCGTGCACTCGGGCGACTCGGCTTGTTCGCTGCCGCCCTACAACCTGTCCAAGAAGCTGCAGGACGAGATGCGCCGCCAGACCGAGCAGATGGCTCGCGGCCTCAATGTTTGCGGCCTGATGAATGTCCAGTTCGCCATCCAGGGGCAGGGCGACGACGCCGTCGTCTATGTGCTCGAAGTGAACCCGCGCGCCTCGCGCACCGTGCCTTTCGTCTCGAAGGCCACCGGCCTGCCGCTGGCGAAGATCGCGGCACGCTGCATGGCGGGCCGCTCCTTGGCCGACCAGGGTGTCACCAAGGAGGTGATCCCGCCGTACTTCTCGGTCAAGGAAGCCGTCTTCCCGTTCATCAAGTTCCCCGGCGTCGACACTATCCTCGGACCCGAGATGAAGTCCACCGGCGAAGTGATGGGCGTCGGCCGCAGCTTCGGCGAGGCCTACATCAAGTCGCAGGTGGCGTCGGGCACCAAGCTGCCCAAGTCGGGCAAGGTCTTCATCAGCGTCAAGCCGAGCGACAAGCCGAAGGCGGTGCAGGTGGCGCGCGAACTCCACGACCTCGGCTTCACGCTGCTCGCTACGCGCGGCACGGCCTCCGCCATCGAAGCGGCCGGGCTGCCGGTGATCGCGGTCAACAAGGTCAACGAAGGCCGCCCGCACGTCGTGGACATGATCAAGAACAACGAAATTTCGCTCATCATCAACACCGTCGAGGAGAAGCGCACGGCGATCGCCGACTCGCGCTCCATCCGCACCAGCGCGCTCGCGCAGAAAGTGACGCTGTTCACCACCGTCGAAGGCGGCCGCGCCGCCTGCGAGGGCATGCGCCATCAGGGTCTCGAGACCTACTCGCTGCAAGCCCTGCACGGGGAGTTGGCGCAATGAGCAAGGTGCCGATCACGCTGCGCGGCGCCGAAATGCTGCGCGAGGAATTGAAGCGGCTCAAGACCGTCGACCGCCCCGCCGTCGTGGCGGCGATCGCGGAAGCGCGTTCGCACGGCGACCTTTCCGAGAACGCCGAGTACGACGCGGCCAAGGAACGCCAGGGCTTCATCGAAGGCCGCATCGCCGAGGTCGAAGGCAAGCTGGCCAACGCCCAGATCATCGATCCGGCTGCGCTGGATGCCGACGGCCGCGTGGTGTTCGGCGCGACCGTCGAGATGGAAGACGTCGACGGCGGCCAGACGGTCACCTACCAGATCGTCGGCGACGACGAGGCCGACCTCAAGCACGGCAAGATTTCCTTGAGTTCGCCCGTGGCGCGGGCGCTGATCGGCAAGTACGCCGGCGACGTCGCCGAGGTGCAGACCCCGGGCGGACGGCGCGAGTACGAGATTCTCGACGTCAGGTACGAGTGACGCGACGGCGCGGCCGCTCCAGCGCTGCCGCAGCCTGCTTCTTGGTTTGCGGCTTGCGCGGGCGCTTGGGCGCGACCGACGTCTTTTCGTCTTCGGGCTTTTCTCTCCAGAGGACGAGGATGTTGCCGATATGCTGGACGGGCGCGCACTCGACCTGCTCGCAAATCTCGGTCAACAGGGCCTCGCGCTCCTCGCGTTCGATGCCTTGAAGCTTGACCTTGATAAGCTCGTGGGCTTTGAGGGTGCGGTCGATTTCCTTCAGCACGGTCTCGGAAAGCCCCTTGCCGGAGATGGTCACGAGGGGATGCAGGTGATGGGCGGCGGCGCGAAGGGCGCGGCGCTGTTCGGGTGTCAATTCAATCATTCCGGTATTGTAACGCGATGACGATCAAGTCCCGGCGCCACAAGAAGAGCAAGGCGTGGATGAACGAGCACGTCAACGATCCCTACGTCCAGCGGGCGCAGAAGGAAGGCTGGCGCTCGCGCGCGGTGTTCAAGCTGATGGAGATCGACGAGAAGGAGCGGCTGCTGCGGCCGGGCATGACCGTTGTCGACCTCGGGGCGGCGCCGGGCAGCTGGTGCCAGTACGCAGCGAAGCGCATCCAGCCGGGGGGGCGCCTGATCGCCCTCGATCTGTTGGAAATGACCCCGATGCACGGAGTGGAATTCATCCAGGGCGATTTCCGCGAGGATGAGGTGCTGCGCCGGCTCGAGGGAGCGCTGGATGGGCGTGCGGTCGACCTTGTTTTATCCGACATGGCCCCCAATATGTCGGGTATCGCGGCTTCGGACCAGGCGCGAGTCATGCATCTGGCCGAATTGACGCTCGATTTTTGTCGGGATTGCCTGAAACCCGGAGGCGATCTTCTGGTCAAGGTATTTCAAGGTTCCGACTATGTGGCGCTGCACAAGGCCGTCAAGTCGGTGTTCGAGACAGTCGCGGTGAAGAAGCCGGCGGCGTCGCGGGATCGGAGCGCCGAGGTCTATCTGCTGGCCCGGCGGAAGGTCGCGGACGTTTGCCAGGCGGCTGAAAGTGACTAGAATGGCTCATCCGCGGATGAGTCGAGTGCGAGGTAGCGTTTGAACAATCTTTTCAAGAATTTTGCGGTCTGGCTGGTGATCGGCGTCGTGCTGATGACGGTCTTCAATCAATTCAACGCCAGGCAGACAGCGCAATCGTCGATGGAGTACTCCCAGTTCCTCGACGAGGTGAAGCAGGGACACATCGCCAAGGTCGTCATCCAGGGCCGCACGCTCGAGGCGACGACGCAGGATGGCAAGAAGATCACGTCCTATGCGCCGCCGGATCTTTGGATGGTGTCCGACCTGCTGAAGAACAACGTCAAGGTCATCGCCAAGCCCGAGGAGGAGCAGTCCTTCCTCATGAGCATCTTCGTGTCGTGGTTCCCGATGCTGCTGCTGATCGGCGTCTGGGTGTTCTTCATGCGCCAGATGCAGGGCGGCGGCAAGGGCGGCGCGTTCTCGTTCGGCAAGAGCAAGGCGCGCATGCTGGATGAGTCGGCGAACAACATCACCTTCGCCGACGTCGCCGGCTGCGACGAAGCGAAGGAGGAAGTCTCCGAGCTGGTCGAATTTCTGCGTGATCCCTCCAAGTTCCAGAAGCTCGGCGGCCGCATCCCGCGCGGCGTGCTGATGGTCGGCTCGCCCGGCACCGGCAAGACGCTGCTCGCCAAGGCGATCGCCGGCGAGGCGAAGGTGCCGTTCTTCTCGATCTCCGGCTCCGACTTCGTCGAGATGTTCGTCGGCGTCGGCGCCGCGCGCGTGCGCGACATGTTCGAGCAGGCGAAGAAGGCCTCGCCGTGCATCATCTTCATCGACGAAATCGACGCGGTCGGCCGCCAGCGTGGCGCAGGCCTCGGCGGCGGCAACGACGAGCGCGAGCAGACGCTCAACCAGCTGCTGGTCGAGATGGACGGCTTCGAGGCCTCCGTCGGCGTCATCGTGATCGCCGCCACCAACCGTCCCGACGTGCTGGACCCGGCGCTGCTGCGCCCGGGCCGCTTCGACCGCCAGGTGGTGGTGCCGCTGCCCGACATCCGCGGCCGCGAGCAGATCCTCAAGGTGCATATGCGCAAGGTGCCGCTGTCCACCGACGTCGACGCCTCCGTGCTCGCGCGCGGCTGCCCCGGCTTCTCCGGCGCCGACCTCGCCAACCTGGTCAACGAGGCGGCGTTGTTCGCCGCGCGTGCCAACAAGCGGCTGGTCGACATGGAGGATTTCGAGCGCGCCAAGGACAAGATCATGATGGGCGCCGAGCGCCGCTCGATGATCATGCCCGAGGAGGAGCGCCGCAACACCGCCTACCACGAGTCCGGACACGCGCTGGTTGCCAAGCTGCTGCCGAAGACCGATCCGGTGCACAAGGTCACCATCATCCCGCGCGGTCGCGCCCTGGGCTTGACCATGCAGCTGCCCACCGAGGACCGCTACAGCCAGGACCGCATCCGCCTGCTGTCCACCATCGCCGTGCTGTTCGGCGGCCGCATCGCCGAAGAGTTGTTCATGAACCAGATGACGACCGGCGCCTCGAACGACTTCCAGCGCGCCACCGACCTGGCTCGCCGCATGGTCACGCAGTGGGGCATGTCGGATACGCTCGGCCCGATGGTCTATGGCGAAGAGGAAGGCGAAATCTTCCTCGGCCGTTCGGTGACCACGCACAAGAACATGTCGGAGGCGTCGCTGCAGAAGGTCGACGCCGAGATTCGTCGCATCCTCGACGAGCAGTATGCGCGTGCCCGTCAGCTGATCGAGGAGAACCGCGACAAGGTCGAGGCCATGACGGCTGCGCTGCTCGAATGGGAGACCATCGATGCGGACCAGATCGACGACATCATGGCCGGCAAGCCGCCGCGTCCGCCGAAGCCCAGCAGCCCGCCGAAGTCTCCGGGCAACGATGCCGCGGCCGGTCCCGCACCGACGGCACCGGCGCCGGCTGCCTGACCCGCCGAGCGGAACCAGAGAATCCCGGCCATGCGCCGGGATTTTTCTTTCTACCAGTCCCCCGACGCGCCGCCGCCGCCGGATTCCCCGCCGCCTCCGGAGAAGCTGTCGGAATCGCTGCTGCTCGAGTCGCTGTCGCTGCTGCGCGAGCGGCTCCTGCTCCACGAGCTGTCGTCGTCGAACGCCGGGGCGCTGCCCGCCGGGAGCCAGGAGGAACGGCGCGCGCTCGGCATGCCGAAGAACCAGGTCAGCGCGAACGCGGCGGCCGCGATGGCGAGCGCTGCCAGGCCCATGCCGACGGTGAAGAAGAAGATCCATGCGATGCCGCCGGTGGCGCCGGCATTGATGCTGGCGCTGGCCAGCCGCCCGAGGCGCTCGCGCAGCATGCGGCCGGCGAAGAAGGACAGCAGCAGCAGCGCGGGGGCGAGGAAGACCAGCATGATGGTGATCGCGTCGTCGTCGTTCTGCGTCGGTTCCGGCAAGGCCTCGCCCGAGGCGATGGCGAGGATGGCGTCGACGCCGGCGTCCAGTCCGCCGAAGAAGTCGTCCTGCTTGAAGCGCGGTGCAATGACGTCGCTGACGATGCGCTTGGCGGTGGCATCGTTGAGCGCCCCCTCCAGCCCGTAGCCCACCTCGATCCGCAGCTTACGGTCCGCCTTGGCCACGGCCAGCAGCACGCCGTCGTTGATGTCCTTGCGGCCGAGTTTCCAGGTCTCCATCACGCGCACCGCGTATTCCTCGATGCTTTCGGGCTGGACGGTGGGCACCACCAATATCGCCACCTGGGCGCCCTTGCCGTGCTCGAATTCGGCCAGCTTGGCTTCCAGGCCGTCGCGCTGCTCGGCGGTCAGCGTCTGCGTCAGGTCGGTGACGCGGGCCGCGAGCGGCGGCACGGGCTGGCGGTCCTGGGCCAGAGCGGCGCCGCAACAGCAGACGGCCAGCAGCAGTAGCGCCAGGATGCGCGGCATGGCTGCCGGCAACTACTTGCCGCCGAAGTCGACCTTGGGCGCGGTCGAGACGGCCTGCTCGTTCTCGACGGCGAAATTCGGCTTCACCTGGTAGCCGAAGGCCATCGCCGTCAGGTTGTTCGGGAAGGTTCGCAAGGATACGTTGTAGCCTTCGACCGCCTTGATGTAGCGGTTGCGCGCGACCGTGATGCGATTCTCGGTGCCCTCCAGTTGCGCCTGGAGGTCGCGGAAGGCGGTACTGGCCTGCAGCTGCGGATAATTCTCGGCGACGACCAGCAGACGGGACAGCGCACCCGAGAGGCTGGCCTGCGCTTGCTGGAACTTGGCGAAGGCATCGGCGTTCGCGAGCAGGTCCGGCGTTGCCTGGAGGCTGCCGACGCGGGCGCGGGCCTCGGCGACCTGCGTCAGCACGTCCTTCTCATGCGCGGCGTAGCCCTTGACGGTATTCACCAGGTTCGGCACCAGGTCGGCACGGCGCTGGTACTGGTTGAGCACTTCCGACCAGGCCGCCTTGACGGACTCGTCGCGCGATTGGAACTCGTTGTAGCCGCAGCCGGACAGCAGGGTCGCGACGAGCGCAAGCAACGCGAGCAAACGGATATGCATGAGTAATCCCTCCCGAGGACGGGAGATTACACGAGATGCATGCGGCGCGGCGACTCAGCGGGCCGCGTTGCCGAACAGTCCGCCGAGGTTCGCTGCCGCGGCGTCGCGCGTGCCGAGCGGCCGCAGCTTGAAGCGCCGCTCCAGCGTGGCCAGGATCGAGGTCGTGTCGTATACGTGGTGGTCGACGACGAAGCGCTTTGGCAGCCGCGGCGAAACGATCAGCGCCGGAATGCGCGTGCCGGGGCCCCACTGGTCATGCGGCCCCTTTTCGTTGCCCTGCCCGGGCGGCGGCACGTGATCGGCCTGTCCTCCGAACTCGTCGTAGGTGACGATCACCAGAGTGTCGCGCGCACAGGCGCTGTCCTCGATCGCGGCGAGCAGGGCCACAAGATGGTCGCTGCCGGCCGCCTCGCTGGCGTAGCCCGGATGCTCGTTCTCCCGGCCGAGCGGCTTGACGAAGCTGACCGGCCTGAGCTTGCAGGCGCCGTGCTTCGAGTCACGCACCTGCGCGACGAACTCCGTCTCGTCGCGCAAGTGGCGGACGCGGGCGGCGGTGCCTGGCGCATAGTTGGCGAAGTAGTTGAACGGCTGGTGGTGGAACTGGAAGGTCTTGTCGGGGCATTTCGGCCAGACCGAGCCGGGCATCGCTTCCGCATCGGCGCAGCCGGGTCCCGGCCCGTTGGTGAATCCCGGCTGCTGCGGATCGCCTTCGGCGTTCGCCCATCCGCCCGAATACCAGGCCCAGTCGATGCCCGCATCGCTCAGACGGTCGCCGATGGTCGGCGCCGTCTGCGGCGGAAGCCGCTCGCTCTCCGGCGTCCCCGGTGCGTACGGCCATGCCCGCGGCTGGGTGGTGTTGACCGCGAAGTCTCCGCAGACGGCATGTCCGGGAACGGCCGCGCCGCACGATGCGGTGAGCGGCAGGTCCTTGATCGTCTTGCCGGCAGGCGAGGCGTAATGCTCGTAGCTGGCCGGCATGCCGTTGGCGTCGACCACGGAGTGCAGGTCGAGCGCCGATCCATCGGCGATCGCGCCCGGCCACTCCGGCGTGCGGGCTGCGACGAGCCACTGGTGATTGAGGAAGGAGCCGCCGAATGCGGCCTGGAAGAACCGGTCGGCGATCGCGTAGCGCGGATGGCCGGGGCGGTGCAGGTAGCGGTAGATCGGCAGGCGCTTCGTCTCGTAGTAGCCGACCGACAGCCCGAGGGCGTCGCTGCCGGCAACGTAGCGGTTCATGGCGCCGCCGTTCAACTGGTACTGCTCCTGGTAGTAGCGATGCACGAGGTCGCGCGTGCAGCCGCCTGGAAGCCCCTTGCCCTTCGGTACCCCGTTCGGCGCCCAACTTCCCGGGGGAGGGCAGGTCGCGTCGGCGGGGGAAATGAAGCTATCGAGCGCATACGGCCCGGTGGCGCACTTGCCGTCGGGCCGGTCCTGCACGAGGTTGACGTCGTTCTGCGGCAGGCAGCCGAACGGCTTGCCGTTCTGATCCACCTGGGCGATTGGCGTCTTCGGCAGTCCATCGACGCCTTCCCAGCCGCCGTAGAGATTGTCGAAGCTATGGTTTTCCTGGTAGATGACGACGAAGTGCCGAATCCGGTCGAGGGGAGCGGCAGCCGCCGTCAGGCTGCAGGAAATCGCGGCCGCTGCGGCCATCGCCCGGATCTTGGTTCGATTCATTCTGCATTCCTCTGCCAGGATTGTGGCCATCAGGATAGCCGGTCCGTGTTTCAGTCGCGCGACGGGCGTTTAGAATGCGCCGGATGGAAACCGAAGACCTGACCAAAAGCGAATTTGCCGTCCGCCTCGAGGGACGCTTCCATGGCGTGCTGGCGTGGCGCCAGCTCGACGAACTGTGGTCGCGCCTGCGTACCGCGCCCGACGGCTGGTACGTGAGCATGAGCGGAAAGCCCCACGAAGCTCCGGCGCAACCCGTCTCGGCCGACGAATTCGACCGTTTCATCGAGGAGGTCGATGCCTTGCTGCGCAAGGAGCACCGCGAGGATTACTGCGGCATCGTCTACGTCGATGCGCCGGACCGGCCGGAATTCGTGAAGATCTACGATCCCAACCACCTTGGCAGTTCCTGCGGGGGCGGCGGCGGCATCGAGCCGCGCTGGGTGCTGAGCCGCATTCCGCCCGATCCGATCGAGGCCGCGATGCCCTTGCCCGGCAATCGCCTGCGCTGGTGGCAGAAGCTGTTCGGCGCGGCATCCTGAGCCGGCGTCGGGACCGGCCATGAGCGAACTCGCCTGCGGCCGCTTTCGGCTGTCGCTCGATCGCCCGCTGCTCATGGGGATCGTCAACTTGACGCCCGATTCCTTCTCGGGCGACGGCGTCGGCAGCGACGCCGATCGTGCGATCGCGCATGCACACGCGCAGCTCGAGGCCGGTGCGCAGATTCTCGACCTCGGCGCCGAGTCGACGCGGCCCGGCGCCGCGCCGGTGGGGGCGTCCGAGGAAATCTCGCGGCTGCTTCCCGTGCTGCGCGCCCTGCGCGATGTCGGCGTGCCGCTGTCCGTCGACACCATGAAGGCGGAAGTGATGCGCGCGTCCCTCGCCGAGGGGGCCGACATCATCAACGACGTTGCGGCGCTGTGCTCGCCGGGCGCCATGGAAGCCGTTGCGGCGAGCAACGCGGCGGTCTGCCTGATGCACATGCAGGGCGAGCCGCGCACCATGCAGCACGCCCCCCGCTATGGCGACGTGGTCGGCGAAGTGGCGACTTTCCTGCGCGATCGCGCCGCCGCTTGCGTCTCTGCCGGCATCGCGCGCGAGCGCATCGTCGTGGACCCCGGCTTCGGCTTCGGCAAGACGCTCGAGCACAATCTCGCGCTGCTGCGCGGCCTGGAACGTCTGCAGGAGCTGGGTTTTCCCGTGCTGGCCGGGCTGTCGCGCAAGTCGATGCTCGGCGCGATCACCGGCAAGCCGGTGCCCGATCGCACCGCGGCCAGCGTCGCCGCGGCGCTGCTGGCCGCCGAGCATGGCGCTGCGATCGTGCGCGTGCACGACGTCGCGGCGACGCGCGACGCGCTTGCCGTGCTGGCCGCCTACCAGTCTTCCTGATCCGCCCGCGGATGGCAGGCCTTGCAGTTGGCGGCGCTGCCGACTGAGGCACTGGCGAAGCGGGACTTCACCCCGCCATGAGTGCGGCGGAACCAGAGCGTAGCGGTGAGCCTCGGCGGCGTGCTGCGCGAACCGAAGCGGCGTTCGTTCGAGGCGGCGCTGCTCGTCAGGTAGTTCTCGATGCGGGCGCGCGTCGGCTCGTCCAGGCTGGCGTCGCTGCCGTAGTGGTCGGACAGGTCGCGCATGATCGCCAGCCAGCCGACGTCGGAGAAGAGGCCGCCGGGGGAAAGCAGTTGCGGAGGGAATGCGACGTGGCAGGCGCCGCACTCGTTCTTGTAGAAGTCGGGCATGCCAGGTGCCGCCGCGGCGGCGCCGACGCCGAGGGCGGCGGCGACGGCGGCAATGTTCGTGATGAGTCTTGGTTTGAGCATGTGCGAAGTGTGCCCTGGGGCCCTTAATCCTGGCTTAACCGGGGCCGCGGCTATAATCGCGCATCGAATATGGGACGCGGCAAATGACGAGAAAGTACTTTGGAACGGACGGCGTGCGCGGCCGTGTCGGGACGGCTCCGATCACCCCGGAATTCGTGCTGCGGCTCGGCTATGCGGCAGGCACGACGCTGGTTTCGCGCGAGCACCTGCCGGCCGGCGAGCGGCCCGCGGTGCTGATCGGCAAGGACACGCGGATTTCCGGCTACATGCTGGAAGCGGCGCTCGAGTCGGGTTTTTCGGCGGCCGGCGTCGATGTCATGCTGTGCGGCCCGATGCCGACCGCCGCGATCGCCTACCTGACGCGCGCACTGCGTCTGCAGGCGGGCGTGGTGATTTCGGCATCGCACAACCCCTACGACGATAACGGCATCAAATTCTTCTCGGCCCAGGGCACCAAGCTGCCCGACGCCGTCGAGCAGGAGATCGAGGCTCGCCTGGAACAGCCCATGGGCTGCATGGAATCCGCCAAGCTCGGCAAGGCCCGGCGCGTCGACGATGCCGCCGGGCGCTACATCGAATTCTGCAAGAGCACTTTCCCCAACGAACTGGACCTGCGCGGCTTGCGCATTGCGGTGGACTGCGCGCACGGCGCCGCCTATCACGTCGCGCCGCTGGTGTTTCATGAACTCGGCGCCGAAGTCATCAGGATCGGCGTCGCGCCGAGCGGCATGAACATCAACGAGGGTGTCGGTGCAACGTCGCCGGACAACCTTCGCCGCGCGGTGGTCGAGAACGGTGCGGACATCGGCATCGCGCTCGACGGCGATGCCGACCGCGTCGTCATGGCCGACCGCGAGGGTCGCCTCTACGACGGCGACCAGCTGCTCTACGTGATCGCCGGACAGCGCCATCGCCACGGCGGCGTTGCCGGCGTGGCCGGGACGCTGATGAGCAACCTCGGCCTCGAGCACGCCCTCGGCCGGCTCGGCATTCCGTTCGCGCGCGCCAAGGTGGGCGACCGCTATGTGGTGGAGCTGCTCCATGAGCGCGGCTGGTTGCTGGGCGGTGAGAATTCCGGCCATATCCTCTGCCTCGACAAGCACACCACCGGTGACGGCATCGTTTCCGCGCTGCAGGTGCTGGCGGCGCTGCGCGCCGAGAACCGGACGCTGGCGCAGTGCTGCGCCGACCTCGAGATGTATCCGCAGAAGCTGGTGAACGTTCGGTTGCCGCCCGGGGGCTTCGATTGGCGCGGCAACGCCGCGATCCAGAATGCCGTTGCCTCCGCGGAGAAGGGACTCGACGGCCAGGGGCGCGTGCTGCTGCGGCCGTCGGGCACCGAGCCGCTGCTGCGGGTGATGGTCGAGGGCGCGGATGCCGCGCGGGTGGCCGATTACGCCGAGACCATCGCGGCGGCAGCCAGGGCCGCGACCGGCATCGCCTGAAGCGCGGGCAGCGCGATTTCGTCGGCGGCCGTCCCAATGCGGCGCCGCTCCACGAACAGCGAGCTGCCGCGAGTCTTCTTCGCTTGTTTCTTCGCTTCGGTAACCGCGGCCGAGACCTCGTGGTGGCTGCGGAACTGGCCGGGTTCGGCGACCAGGCAGCCAACGGACAGCGCCGGCAGCGGGTGGAACACCATCTGGCCGCGGCGGTCCTCGCCGTGATAGCCCCCGCATTGCAGGTGCGCCGGGTCCAGCAGGTCGGCGATCGCCTCGTCGAACCGGCGCAGTGCGCCGCTGACCCGGTCGTGCCAGTCGCCGCTTTGGAGCAGCAGCATGAAGTCGTCGCCGCCGATATGGCCGACGAAGTCGAGGCGCGCGTCGCAGGCCTGGCCGAGGAGGCCGCCGAGCAGCTGGATCATCTGGTCGCCGCGGCGGTAGCCGTAGGTGTCGTTGTAGGGCTTGAAGTGGTCGAGGTCGCAGTAGCAGGCCGTGAACGGGGCGGCACTGTCGAGCAGGCGATCGATGTGCTCGTTGATGGGCACGTTGCCGGGCAGCTGGGTGAGCGGGTTGGCATAGCGGGCTGCACGGATCTGCATGTCCGTGATCATCGACATCAGGGCCTGGCTGCTGCCGACGCCGAGGTACTTGCCGTCGCGGGTGACGATGAAGCCGTCGAGCAGGTGATGCCGCGCCGACTGTCCGAGCATCTGGCCGACTTCCTGTACGCGGGTGTCCGCCTCGACCACGATGGGCTCGGCGTTCATGAACGTCGTGCAGGACTTCTTGCCGTAGAGCTCGCGGCGGAAGGGCAGGGCGAAGCGATCGATCAGCGAGTAGCGATTGATGAGCCCGAGCGGATGACCCTGCGGGGAAATCACCGGAACCACCATCAGGTCGGGATCCCGCTCGAAGCGGGCGAACACCCGCTCGTTCTCGTCGTGCGGCAGCACCGGCTGCACGCGCTGCACCAGCTGCTGCGCCGTCGCCTCGCGGCCGGCGCCGATGCCGGGCTGCGGGTACATGATCACGCTGGTGCGCTTCAGCATCGCACGCACCTGGGGAGCGGGCTCGGTCCTCGGGCGTTCCTCGGGGCGGGCGATCAGGAAGCCCTGGCCATAGACGATGCCGAGGTCGCGCACGGTGGCGAACTCGGCTTCCGTTTCGATCCCCTCCGCAATCAGGTGGACATGGCAGGTATCGGAGATCTCGTGCATGGCCTTCACGAGTTGGAACTTGAGCGCGTCGTCGGCGATGCCACTGATGAAATGGCGATCGATCTTGACGAACTCGGGCCGGATCTCGGACCAGATGCGCAGGTTGGAGAAGCCTTCGCCGAGGTCGTCGATGGCGAACTGGTAGCCTTCGCCGCGATATCCGGTGAGCACCTCGCGCAGCGCCGCGAAGTCCGTGACGTGCTGGTTCTCGGTCAGTTCGATGACGATCTGGCGCATCTGCAAGCCGAGCCTGTCCAGCAGGCGGTGGGTGCTGCCGTCGGTAAAGGCGGGATCGGCGAGGCCGCTGACGCTGACGTTGAGGAACAGCCGCCCGGGCAGTGCCAGGCGCGCAAATTCCGTCAGTGCGACTTCGCGGCAGAGCCGCTCGAATTCCATGGCGAGCCCGGTGGCCCGGGCCAGCGCGAACAGCGCCTGCGGCGAGTGCAGCGCGGTGCCGACAGGACCGCGCACCAGTCCTTCGAAGCCGAGATAAGTGTGGCCGCGAAAATCGAGGATGGGCTGGAATACCGCGCCCAACTGACGCCGCTGCACCAGATGGAAGAACGCGCTGATGTTGTCCTGGGTCAGCCAGGCCGACTCGTCCTCTTGGGAGGGGGCCGGGCTGGTGCTCATCAGCAATCGGTCGAGAAGTTCGCCTGAAATCATCCTGTCCGCCTCCAACGCCGCTGCCCGGAAAGGCCGGGCGATCGGAATGGATGCGCAGTCTAGGGATGGCGCGTTACGCCCCCGTTACATGAGCCGCGAGGCAAGTCCGTCGGCATGACCGGCGAGCCTACCGATGCTGGCGGCGGGCGCGCTGCAGCGCGATGAATTCGGCGATGCCCCAAAGAATGGCGGCGGCCAGCACGGCGAGCGATCGCAGAGCACTACGCATGAGCGGTTCCTTATAGGCCGTCGAGCAGCCAGAGGGTCACCATGCCATCGAACAAGCGGTCGATGATGTGCTGGATGTCGATGATGCCGATCGGCTTCTTGGCGTCGGCGCGCGGCGGCGTGGTCATGAGCGTACCGTAGCATCCGCAGATGACGATGAGGTTGCAGTATTGCGATGGTTGTCACACGGAATGGCGGGGTGCCGCGCTATGCTTGGCATCACCTCATCTCCGCACGCGTCGTGGCACTCGCAGACTTTCCCGTTCTCGCCGAACTCGAGGAACTGATTGCCCAGGGCGGCAGCGCGGTGGACGTACGCGTCGTGCGCGACGTCGCGACCGCCGGTCGCCGCTTCCCCATCTATGCGGTCGCGCTCGGCAGCGCCAGCCCGGACGTGCCTGCCGCGGGATTCTTCGGCGGCTTTCATGGGCTCGAGCGCATCGGCGCCGAAGTCGTGCTTGCCTACCTGCGCAGCCTCGTGGCGCGGCTGCGTTGGGATTCGGAGCTGCATCGCCAGTTGGAAGGGGTTCGCCTGGTGTTCATGCCGCTCGTCAATCCGGGCGGCATGTGGCGCGGTACGCGCGCCAATCCCGCAGGCGTTGACCTGATGCGCAACTCGCCGACCGAGTCGCGCGAAGGGGTGCCCTTCCTGATCGGCGGTCAGCGCATCAGCGCGCGGCTGCCGTGGTATCGGGGCGCTGCCGGCAGGCCCATGGAGGTCGAGAACGAGGCGGTCTGCGAAGTGGTGGCGAGCGAGTTGCTGTCGCGCGAGTTCAGCGTCGCCGTCGACTGCCATTCTGGGTTTGGCATCCGGGACCGCATCTGGTTTCCGTACGCGCATACGGCGCTCCCGATCGAGCACCTTGCCGAGATGCATGCACTCAACGAGATCTACGATCGCAGCTACACCAGCCACAACTACGTCATCGAGCCCCAGAGCAGGCACTATCGCGCGCACGGCGATGTCTGGGATCATCTCTACCAGCGGGCCGTCGGCGAGCGGGGCGGTCGCGTGTTCCTGCCGCTCACGCTGGAAATGGGATCGTGGTTGTGGGTGAAGAAGAATCCGCGGCAACTGTTCGACCGGCACGGCTTCTTCAATCCGCTCATCGAGCACCGCCAGCAGCGCGTGCTGCGCCGCCACTTGTCATGGCTGGATTTCCTGGCTCGCGCGGCCAGCGGCTACCGGCGCTGGCTGCCCACCGGCGACGAGCGAGCGCGTCATTACCGTCTTGCGGTGGCACGCTGGTACGGAGGCTCTGCGGCATGAGCGCCACGTGGATACTGCTGCGCGGCCTGACGCGGGAGAGCCGCCATTGGGCCGACTTTCCCGCGATTCTCCAGCAGGCGCTTCCCGGCATCCGAGTAGCGACGCCCGACCTTCCGGGCAATGGGCGCCTCAACCGGATCAGCAGCCCGCTGACCATCGAGGAGATGGCCGAGCGGTGCCGCGCCGACATGGCGTCCGCCGGCTGGGAACCCCCGTACTGCCTGCTGGCGATGTCCCTCGGGGCCATGGTGGCGACGGCATGGGCCGACCGCCATCCGGAAGAGGTGAGCGGCTGCGTCCTCGTCAATACCAGCCTGCGGGGTCTGAGCCCGTTCCACCAGCGCCTGTCCGCGCGGCACTATGCGGCGCTGCTGCGCCTTGCCGTCGTTGGCGATGCCCTTGCCTGGGAAAGCTTCATCCTGCGGGCCACCAGCCGGCTTCGGCGCGGGGAGCGGGCAGTGCTATCCGAATGGGTGCGCTATCGCACCGAGCAGCCGGTATCGCGCACCAATGCGCTGCGCCAACTCATCGCCGCACTGCGCTATCGGGCGCCGCCGGCCCGGCCGGCCGTTCCCGTGCTGTTGCTTTCGAGCGGCGCAGATGAACTGGTCGATCCGCGCTGCTCGTCGGCCCTGGCGCGGCACTGGCGGGTGCCTCTGGCGATCCATTCGCATGCGGGACATGACCTGCCGCTGGACGATCCCGCCTGGGTGGCGCGCGAGGTGGCGCAGTGGTGGCAAGACCGCCCAGTTCAGTGCGCCGCGACGAGGCGTCCCCAGATCTGATAGATCCTGCCTTCGCGGGGGAACGCGGCAAGGGGACTGTAGGCGCCGTACCTCATGGTGCAATGAACGACGACAGCTTCGAGCCGCTGCGCCAGGGATGCCGGGACCGGACGCACGGCGGCCGCGCCTTCCGCCGGGCTCATGCTGACAGACACGCGCGCGTCTTCCTCGCCGGCTCTCCGCTCCACTGATTCGATCAGCAGGCGCAAGCCATTGCGGTTGAATTCGGCTGCGTTGGCGAGCCCGGTATTGATCGTCTGTTCGGCGACGCGCGCGCAGTTGGAATTGTCGCAGGCGAAGATGAGTACATCATAGGCGGATGCCGCCGCGGATCCGGCAAGGCCAAGGCAGGCGGCGAACAGGAGCGAGGGCAGGGTTCTCATGTCGGTTGCCTTTCCGATGACATCGAATCGGCATCTTATGACATGCCGCCCGGATTTCAAGGGCTCCGTACACGCTGCATTCATCGAAGGTTCATGCTGCTATCACCTTCGCTAAATCTTTCGAAACTACGCTGAAGTCCTCGCGACAAGGGACGAGGCAGGATCATGACATCGCGCGGAAATTCGGACGAAAGTCAGATCGGGAGAATCTGCTTGCCGGAGCATTTCGACCTGGGATGCTGCGCGGCGCTTCGCGTCACATTCGTTCGCATGCTGAGAGTCGAATCGTTGCGCGATGTTCGGGTCGATCTTTCGCGCGTCGGCTATATGGATCAGTTCGGCATCGGAACGCTGCTGGCATGGAATCGTGCATGCACGCTGGGCGGCAAGATGATGCTGCTCGAGCGCTGCGGCGATCGGCTGGCGAGAAAGCTCCGGACCGCCGGTGTCCACCAGGCATTCCGTTTCGCCACCGTTCACTCGGTGCCGGCGTCCCGATAGAGCCGCGGGAACTTCGCGCGCAGCAATTTCAGCTTCGGCGCGTCGTTGATGACGACGTAGGGATTGTCCGGGTGGCGCTCGACGTAGTGCTGGTGGTAGTACTCGGCCGGGTAGAAGCCGCGCAGCGGCTCGATGCGCGTGACGATGGGCGCGCGGAAGGTCCGGGAGCGCGCGAGTCCCGCGACGTAGTCGGTGGCCGCCTGTCGCTGCTGCTCGTCGGCGTAGAAGACTTCGGAACGGTACTGACTGCCGATATCCGGTCCCTGGCGATCCAGTTGCGTCGGATCGTGGGCGACTGCGAAGAAGACTTCCAGCAGCGACTCGTAGCTCACCCGTGCTGGATCGTAGATGACGCGCACCGACTCCGCGTGCCCGGTGTCGCCCTGGCTGACGGCGACGTAGCTCGCAGCGTCTGCGCTGCCCCCGCTGTATCCGGCGATGGCCGCCTTCACCCCGCGCACGTGCTCGAACACCGCCTCCACCCCCCAGAAGCAGCCGCCGGCGAATACCGCGGAGCGTTCGGTCGGCGCCCCCTCCGGCGCACCGATGGCGGCCGTCGCGGCGATTGCGGACGCGACAAGGACCGCGCGGCGCGCCAACTTCGCCGTCGTCATGTCCGCAGCGCCGGCAACGCCCGGCCAGCCGGAACGTACTCGAGCGCCAGCCCGTTGTTGCAGTAGCGCAGGCCGGTGGGCGGCGGCCCATCGTCGAAGACATGCCCCTGATGGCCGCCGCAGCGCGCGCAGTGGTATTCGGTACGCGTCATCGACAATGCGTGGTCGGCTTTCGTCGCGACTGCGCCGGCCCGCACGTCCCAGAAGCTCGGCCAGCCGGTGCCGCTGTCGAACTTGCGGCTGGAATCGAACAGCGGCTGGAAGCAGGCCGCGCAGATGAAGGTACCGGCGTGCTTCTCGTCGTTCAATGGGCTGCTGAAGGGCGGCTCGGTGTCCTCCTCGAACAATACGCGATAGCGCGCCGGCGCGAGCAAGGCCTTCCATGCCGCGCGCAGCTTGTCGAGCGCAGCCGCCCGCGTCCATGCCGGCAGCGTGGCTGCCAGCACCAATCCGCCGATCGAAAGCTGGAACTGTCGTCGATTCATGCTCGTGCTCCGTACCTGCGCTATGACAGCCCGCTCCTGCCTTGGTTCGGCCGCGCGGCGGGCATGCGATGCTTAATCTCGCCGCAATGGCGGCGGCATCGGCGTGTAACCGAGGAAGGCGAAGATGGCGGGGTTCGAACCGAGGAGGAGTGATCGCCATGCCCGAGCTTGCTGCCCGCCGCCGGTTGCGCCTGCTTTGGCTGTTGCCGCTGCTCCTGACGGCAGGCGACGTTTGGGCCTGGGGGCTCTACACCCACGTCCATTTCGCGCAGGCCTTGCTGTGGCTGGTGCCGCCGCTCGCCGACGAGCGGGCACGGGCCGCCATGCGGCGATTGCCGCGGCTGGTGCTCGCGGGCGCATGCCTGCCCGATCTGGCGCTGACGGAGATTGGTGCCAGCGCGCCGGCCTTCGCCGCATCGCACGATTGGGAGACGGCGGCACGGCTACTGGCCGCCGCTCACAGCGACGAGGAACGGGCGCTGTCGCTCGGGTTCGCCAGCCACATCCTGACCGACATCTTCGCCCACAACCATTTCGTGCCCGCGCACGAATGGTTGTGGCTCGACGCCCATGCGGTGACCCACGCCGCATGCGAATGGGCGATGGACCATCACGTGCGCGGCGCGCTCTATGCGCGGCCCGGCGAACTGCTGGCCAGCGAGGCCGCTGCGCTGACGGACTATGTCGGCCAGTCGTTCGGGTGCGGCCGCTCGCGCGCGGCGGATGCCATCGCCACGCTCGGCAAGGCCGATCGCCTGCTGCGCGGCAGCGGACTGCCGGCGCTCGCCTGGCACGCCGGCAGGCTCGGCGACCGGCGCATGGAACGCCGCTTCGGGCACTACCTGTCGCATACCGCGCGGCACCTGCGGCAGATGGATCGGCTGCTGGCCGGCGAGCGGCCGCGTTGGGTCGCCAATCCATGCCGCCACGCGGCGCGTGCGGCGCTGGCCGAGGTGTCGCCGCGGCTGCTGCGCCTGCGATTGCCGTTGCCGGCCGACGTGTTTGCCGAAGCGCCCCTGGCGGCCTAGGCCCCCGGGGCGCCGACAGGCGCTCGGCCGTGGGCGACGATGCAGCGCCGGAGTCCTTCCGCGAAGCCGTCGTGGATGCGTTCCCAGTCGAGGTGATGGACGGACGGTGCGGCGAGCGCACGGACTTGCGCCAGCAGTTGCGGATCGCGCGCCAGCGCAACGGCCGCGGCGACGAAGGCATTCTCGTCACCGGGCGCGGCGAGGCGGCCGTTGGCGCCGTCTTCGATGAGGTCGCGCGCCGCGGCGCAGGAATAGGCGACCACGCCGAGACCGCTGGCCAGCGCCTCGGCGGTAACGTTGCCGAAGGTCTCGGTGAGGCTGGGAAACAGGAACAGATCGGCCGATGCGTAGTGCTCGGCCAGCTCGATGCCGTGTCGCGTGCCGGCGAAGACGTGCTGCGGATGGCGGGCGGCGAGCGTCTTGCGCAAGGGGCCGTCGCCGACGAACACCAGCCGGGCGCCCGGCACGGCGGCTGCGATGGCGGCGAAGGCCGTGAGCACCAGGCCGAGGTTCTTTTCGGCGGCGATGCGGCCGACGTAGGCGACCACCGGGCTGTCGTCCGCGGCGCGCCACTGTGCGCGCAGCACGGCCGAGCGCCGGGCCGGATTGAATAGCCTGATGTCCACGCCGCGCGACAGGACGGAGACGTTGCGATAACCCTGCGCTTCGAGTTCGCCGGCCAGTTCGAGCGTCGGCACCAGGGTGAGGTCGGTGCGGTTGTGCAGGTCGCGCAGGTAGCGCGCGATCGGACGACGCAGCCAGCCGATGCCGTAATGGCGGCTGTAGGCGTCGAAATTGGTGTGGAAGCCGGAGCTGACCGGCAGACCGAGCGCTCGCGCCGTGCGCACCGCGGACCAGCCGAGCGGACCTTCGGTCGCGACATGCACGATGTCCGGCCGCGCGCGCCGCCAGGCGGCACGCAAGACCTGCCCGGCCGGCAGGCCGAAACGCAGGCCGCCGTAGCCGGGAATCGGCAGTCCGGGGACGAGGCTCTCCTCGATCGCCGCATCTCGGCCGTCACGGCCGTTCGGCTGCCGCGGCCGGATCAGCGATACGGCGTGGCCACGGCGCACCAGGCCCTCGGCCAGGCGTCCCAGCGTCATGGCGACGCCGTTGACCTCGGGCGCGAAGGTCTCGGTGACGAGCGCGATGCGCAGCCGGTCGCCCGGCTCGGCGGAGCTCCGTTCAGTCGACAAAGTGTTTGCGGTAGCGGCTGCTGAGGTTTTGCATGGGCAGCAGCAGCAGCAGGTCCGCGCTGTTGAAGTCGGGATCCCAGGCGGGTTCGCCGCAGATCCAGGCGCCGGCGCGCAGGTAGCCCTTGAGCAGCGGCGGCACGCTGGCGGGCGAGCCGTCGGCGAGGGCCTGGAACGGCAGCGGGCAGCGCGGCGCGACCTGGTATTCGGCGGGCGCCATGTGCTGGTCGGCCAGCTGGACGAACAGGTTGGCGGCGTTGTGGCCGCCGTCGGCCATGCCGATGGAGGCGCAGCCGACCAGGTAGCCGTAGCCGTTGCGGGTCATGTATTCCGCCAGCTTGGCCCACAGCAGCGCGATGACGGCGCCGCTGCGATAGGCGGGGTCGATGCAGGAGCGCCCGACTTCGACGATGCGCGGACGCAGGTGTTGCAACCGCGTGAGGAAGAACTCGTTTTCGGAATAGTAGCTGCCGATGCGCTCGGCGGCCGTGGGGGGCAGCACGCGATAGGTGCCGACGATGCGGCCCTGTTCCTCGTCGCGCACGATCAGGTGCTCGCAGTAGGCGTCGTAGAAGTCCTCGTCGACGCCGGCTTCGCGCGTCTTCAGGCTGGCGCCGAATTCCTCGGCGAAGACGCGGTAGCGCAGTTTCTTGGCTTCGCGGATTTCGCTCGCCGTGTCGGCGAAACGTACCGTGTAGCGATGGCTCGGGGTATCGACGGCCGCGGCGGTCCGTGTTTGCAGCATTCGGGCTTCTCCTTGTCGTTGAACGCCGGCAGATTGTCGGCACGGCAGGTTGCACCTCGGTGTCGCGGCCATTACCGCTGCGTGACGGCCGGTTCACCTGGCCGTCACACGGCTTGGGTAAACTGGGGGCATGAAACGGGTGCGTGCGCTGTGGCGGCTGGGCCGCGTCGTCGTCCATCTCGGCTATGGCGCCGGCGTGGTCGCGGCCGTCTTTCCTTGCGTCGGTCCCGCGCGCCGCTCTTACCTGAAACGCCGCTGGTCGCGCCAATTGCTGTCGATGCTGGGCCTGCAGCTTGCAGCGGGCTGGTCGTCAGGGCGCCTGTCCGGGCTGGTCATCGCCAACCATATTTCCTGGCTCGACGTTTTCGTCATCAACGCCATGCAGCCGGTGGCCTTCGTCGCCAAGGACGAGGTGCGCGACTGGCCGGTGATCGGCTGGCTGTCGGCGCGCACCGACACCCTGTTCATGGCGCGGGACAACCGGCGCGCCGCCCATGCCATGGGGCAGCGCGTGGCCGCCGAGTTGGCGGCCGGCGCTACCGTGGCGGTGTTTCCCGAGGGAACGACGACCGAGGGCGAAAGCGTGCTGCCCTTCCGCGGCGCCCTGCTGCAGGGGGCGATCGATGCCGGCGTCGAAGTGCAGCCGCTGGTCCTTCGTTACGTCGGGGCAGATGGCAAGCGGTCGACGGCTGCCGCCTATTGCGGCGAGACCTCGCTGCTCGAATCTCTGTGGCGCATCGCCAATGCCTCGTCGCTCACCGCCGCGTGCCACCGCCTGCCGTCGGTCGACGCAGCCGGCAGCCACCGGCGCGCCCTCGCGCAGGCATGCACCGCCGAGGTCGCCGCTGCGCTGGCCTTAGCCGAACAGAACCAGGCTCCAGGTGGCGAAGACATTGATGAGCGAGACCAGGACGGCGGCGCTGCCGATGTCCTTGGCCCGCTTGGAGAGCCGGTGGTTCTCTAGCGAGATGCGGTCGATCGCCGCTTCGATCGCCGAATTTATCAATTCCACGACCAGCACCAGCAGCACGCTGCCGACCATCAGCGCATGGCCGATGCCGTTGGCCGGCAGCACCAGCGAGAGCGGAATCAGGATGGCAGCCAGCCAGACCTCCTGCCGGAAGGCGTCCTCGTGGCGGTACGCGGCCGAGAGGCCGGAGATCGAGTAGAACAGCGCATTCCAGACGCGCGTCAGGCCGGTCTTGCCCTTGAATGGGCTTTCAGCGGGATTCATCGGAGCGGTGGTGGGCTGGGGTTCGGTCGTCATTATCGCCCGACAATCGAGCGGTAGAGGGCGGCGAGCTGCCGGGCGCGTTCGGGCGCCGACCATTCGTTGGCATAGCGGCGCGCCTCGTAGGCCAGCTGCGCCAGGCGCGGCCGATCGTCGAGCAGGTGGGCGAGGCCATCGGCGAAGGCGGCCGGTTCGTCCTTTGCGACGACGGCGCCGCGTTGGGGCTCGAGGATGTCGCGGGTGCCCATCTCCGCAAGGGCGTAGCAGGGCAGGCCCGCGGCCATCGCCTCCAGCAGCACCAGTCCTTGCGTTTCCGTCTTGGAACTGAAGACGAAGACATCGGCGGCGGCGTAGCAATCGGGCAGTTCCGTGGCGCGGTCGAGGTAGCCGACGAAGCGCACGTGGCTGTCGAGTCCCAGCGCGCGTGCCCGCTGCTGCAGCGAGGGCAGGGCCGGTCCTTCGCCCGCCACGACGAGCATGGCCGCCGGCTGGCGCTGCTTCAGGTGAACCACGGCGTCGAGCAGGAAGCCGATGTTCTTCTCATGGGCGACGCGGCCGACGAACAGCGCGACGCGGCGATCGGCCGGGATGCCCTGCATGGCGCGGAAGCGCAGGCGATCGCCGCGCTGGAAGCGCTCGATGGGTATGCCCGTCGACAAGACGTGCATCGGCGCGGTGACGCCGTAGTCTGCCAGCGTGCGGCGCATGGCCTGCGAGGGCACCACCACCGCGTTCAGCGCGTTGCATTGGGCGCGCGCGACGCGCCGCGCGGCGGCCCGCAGCCAGCGGCGCGGCAGCGCCGGCAGGTAGTGATGGAAGTATTCCTCGAAATGCGTGTGGTAAGTCGCGACGGCCGGCACCCGCAGGTGACGCGCCGCCCGCAGCCCGGCGTAGTGGGCCGAGAAGGGCGTCTGGATGTGGACCAGGTCGAAGCCGTGCTGTCCCAGCCGCTGGGTGGTGCGCTGAAGCTCGCCCCAATGCATGAGGCGGTCCTCCGGGTCGAAGGGCAGTTGCCGCGAGCGCACCCGATGAATGTCGGGGGCGTCGGATCGCTGGGGATAGTCGGGCGCTACCAGCGTCACCCGGACTCCATGGTGGCCAAGGTCGCGGCGAAACGTCTCGATCGAGGTTGACACGCCGTTGATCCGCGGAAAATAGACGTCCGAGATCATCAGCACACGCAGGCTGTCTTTGGTCATGCGGCGGACTGTGCCGCGCCAAGGTTGCGGCCGCATTACAAGGCGCTTCGCGTCGATTATTACAGCTCTGTCACGGGACTGTCACACGGCGCCGGTAAGGTTGTCGGGAGTGACGCATCCCCTCAACGACGGAGATAGAGCAACGATGAAATCCCTGAAAGCCATGGCGCTGCCCCTGGTGGCCGCCCTCATTACCCACACCGCTGTCGCGGCCGAAATCACCGGCGCCGGCGCATCCTTCCCCGCCCCGATCTACGCCAAGTGGGCCGATGGCTACCAGAAGGCGACGGGCAACCGCATCAACTACCAGTCGATCGGCTCCGGCGGCGGCATCAAGCAGATTACCGCCAAGACGGTGGACTTCGGCGCCTCCGACATGCCGCTCACGCCCGACGTGCTCGAGAAGGACGGCCTGATGCAGTTCCCGACGGTGATCGGCGGGGTGGTGCCCGTGGTGAACCTCGCCGGCATCAAGCCGGGCGAACTCAGGCTGACGGGCCAGGTCCTCGCCGACATCTACCTGGGCAAGGTCACGAAGTGGAACGCCAAGGAAATCGCCGACCTGAACCCGGGCCTGCCGCTGCCGGCCAGCGACATCGGCGTGGTGCGCCGCGCCGACGGTTCCGGCACGACCTTCATCTTCACCAACTATCTCTCGAAGGTCAGCCCCGAGTGGAAGGAAAAAGTGGGCAGCAGCACCGCCGTGCAGTGGCCGGTGGGCCTGGGCGGCAAGGGCAACGAGGGCGTTTCGGCCTTCGTGCAGCGCCTGCCGGGCTCCATCGGCTATGTCGAGTCGGCCTATGCCAAGCAGAACAAGCTCACCCATGCGGTGCTCAAGAATTCCGCGGGCGTCTTCGTCCAGCCGGTGGATTCGACCTTCAAGGCGGCTGCGGCGCATGCCGACTGGACCAAGTCGTCGTTCTACGAAATCCTGACCGACGAGCCGGGCAAGGATTCCTGGCCCATCACCGGCGCAACCTTCATCCTGATGCACAAGGTGCAGGACAAGCCGGCCCAGGCGGCCGAAGTGCTCAAGTTCTTCGGCTGGTCGTACGCCAATGGCGACAAGATGGCCGAGTCCCTCGACTACGTGCCGCTGCCCGACAGCCTGGTCAAGCAGATCCACACCGCTTGGGGCCAGATCAAGGACGCCTCCGGCAAGCCGGTTTCCAGCGGCAAGTAAGACTTACCGATGTCCGCGCCGCCTCGGCGGCGCGGATTCCATCCTGACGCGACATGTCTTCCGGTTCTGCCACTTCTACGCTCGACTCCATGGCGCCCCGCGGCAAGCGGCTCGGCGACTGGATGTTCTTCAACCTGACGCGCGCCTTCGCGGCGCTGACGCTGGTGCTGCTCGCCGGCATCATCGTCGCCCTGGTGATCGGCGCCTGGCCGGCGATCCAGAAGTTCGGCTTCCGCTTTCTCTGGACGCAGGACTGGAATCCGCCGATGGACCAGTTCGGGGCGCTGATTCCAATCTACGGCACGCTGGCCACGTCGCTGATCGCGTTGGTCATCGCGGTGCCGGTGAGCTTCGGCATCGCGCTGTTCCTTACCGAGCTATCGCCGCCCTGGCTGCGCCGCCCGCTGGGGACCGCCATCGAACTGCTCGCCGCCGTGCCGTCGATCGTGTATGGCATGTGGGGCCTGATGGTGTTCGCACCGGTGTTCGCCGAGAAGGTGCAGCCGCTGATGTCGGCCACCCTCGGCAAGCTTCCGGTCCTCGGTGGCCTGTTTTCCGGCCCGCCGCTGGGCATCGGCATCCTCGCCGCCGGGATCATCCTCGCGATCATGATCATCCCCTTCATCGCGGCGGTGATGCGCGACGTGTTCACCGTCACGCCGGCGATGCTCAAGGAGTCGGCCTACGGCGTCGGCTGCACCACCTGGGAGGTGGTATGGAATGTCGTGCTGCCGTACACCAGGGTCGGCGTCATCGGCGGCATCATGCTCGGCCTCGGGCGCGCGCTGGGCGAAACCATGGCGGTGACCTTCCTCATCGGCAACATGAACTTCTTCAACGGCTTCTCGCTGTTCCTGCCGGGCAACAGCATCGCCTCGGCGCTGGCCAACGAGTTCGCCGAAGCCGAATCCGAGCTTTACACGTCGTCGCTGATCGAGCTGGGACTGATCCTGTTCCTGATCACGCTGGCCGTGCTGGTCTTCTCGAAGCTGCTCCTGCTTCGCTTGGCCAAGCAGGAAGGCGCGAGGACCTGAGCCATGGATCTCGCGACCCGACGCAAGTTCATCAACAAGCTGGCGCTGACGCTGTCCATGGTCGCCATGTCGTTCGGCCTGTTCTGGCTGATGTGGATCCTGTTCACGACCCTGGAACTGGGCATCTCGGGATTGTCGCTGGACCTGTTCACCCGCATGACGCCGCCGCCCGGCGCCGAAGAGCCCGGCGGCCTGCTCAATGCCATCGCCGGCAGCGGCATCATGGTCGGCCTGGCGACGCTGCTCGGCACCCCGATCGGCATCCTGGCCGGCGTCTATCTCGCCGAATACGGCCGCCGCACCTGGCTGGGGCGCGT